>QEVJ01000113.1 GCA_003576845.1 Planctomycetota bacterium | reverse complement strand
CTGCATCTCGTCGTCGAGCCGCTCGCCCTTGGCCAACTTCGCGGCGATCGCCTTTTCCAACCGCGTGAGCGAAATCATCCGCATCGCGCTGGGCTTCACGACGGCGGCTTGAGCGCCCGGCGCGGCCCGCATCGCGTTGGCCTTCGTCCGAATCAAATCGGTTGCGTCCGCCGGCATGGCCAGCAGACCGACGACGCCCTGGGCATCGATCTTGATGCCGCCAGCGGGACCGGCGCTCACCGAGACGTTGTTGTTGTTGCTGCCTGCGGGCTGAGCGTAGGCGAAGGATGCAAAGACTGCAAACAGGACGGCGGCGAGCGCGGCGGGAGCCGGTCGCAGACAGCGAGCGCGAAGAATCATTGCCTCTCGATCTCCAGGTTCCGATGAAGTTGGCCGGTACGCTCCCGCCTCGACGGTCGTAAGAACCGGAAGCGGGAACGTGGATGTGCGTTGGTAACGCGGCCGAAGAGCCTTGCGAATCGCGCGCTAAGTGGCGAACGATTCGTCGACGTAGCTTGTTCGGGCCGTTAAGTCGATCTTATTCACGCGCGAGAAAAATTGCAATGAAGAGCCGAGAGTTTGGGCATTTTAGGCGGCGCTGACGCCGCGAACGAGCGTGAATTTCCTCAACCGGCGGGGCCGGGTGGTGGCGATGTGTCGCACGGTGGGCGATCGGTTACACTGGCGCCGCCCACATGCCAACATCCGCCGTACCGAGAGCACGTCGAGGTTATGCCAATCCTCTCGCAGCAAATCGCCGAAGCCGTCGCCGCCATCCGCCGCCATTGGTCGGGCCATGCCAAAGCCGGAATCATCCTGGGCACCGGACTCGGCAGCCTGGCCGAGCAAATCGAGGTGGACGCCACGATCGCCTACGAAGACATTCCGCACTTTCCCCGCAGTACCGCGATTGGACACACCGGGCAACTTGTATTGGGGCGGTGCGGCGGCGTGCCCGTCGCGGCGATGGAAGGACGATTTCACGCCTACGAAGGGTACAGTTACCACCAGATAACGTTCCCGGTTCGCGCGATGAAGGCCCTGGGCGCCGACGTGCTCATCGTGTCGAACGCTTGCGGCGGGATGAACCCGGCATACGCCTGCGGCGACATTATGGTCATCGACGACCACATCAACCTGTTGCCGGGCAATCCGCTCGTCGGACCGAACGACGATGCGCTCGGACCGCGGTTTCCGGATATGTGCCGGCCGTACGATCCCGAGCTGATCGAGCAGGCCCTCGCGGTGGCGCGGCGCGAGGGCTTTGCGGCGCATCGCGGAGTCTACGTCGGGGTCCTCGGGCCGAACTTGGAAACGCGGGCCGAGTACCGCTTCTTGCGGACGATCGGGGCGGATGTCGTCGGCATGTCGACCGTGCCGGAAGTGATCGTAGCGGTTCACGCGGGAATGCGCGTGCTCGGACTATCCGTGGTGACGGACATGTGTCTGCCCGATGAGCTTGAGCCGGCGGACATCGGCAAGATTCTCGCCGTCGCGGCGACGGCCGAGCCGAAGTTGCGGGCGATCGTCGTCGATGTGCTGCGCGGGCTCGCGTGAAGACCGTAGGGTGTCGTTCGTAGGGCACCCAGCGGTACAATGACGCGTTTATCCATTGCCCGAAGTTGTTCGTAAGGACTTCCGCCGGTGTCGCACGGTTCGATCGAGTTGCGTGGCGTTTGCGTGCATAACTTGAAGCACGTGGACCTCGATTTGCCGCGCGGCAAGCTGATCGTGTTTTGCGGGGCAAGCGGGAGCGGGAAGTCGAGTTTGGCCCTCGATACGCTCTATGCCGAGGGGCAGCGGCGGTACATCGAGAGCTTTTCGGCCCATACGCGGCAGTTTCTGGAGAAGCTCGAAAAGCCGGCGGCGGAGCGAATCGAAGGGATTCCGCCGGCAATTGCCGTGACGCGGAGCGGGCACGCGCGATCGAGCCGGGCAACCGTCGGGACCGCAACCGAGACCGCCGAATACTTGCGGCTGTTGTTTGCCAAAGTCGGGCAGATGCGTTGCGCGAAGTGCGACCGGGCCGTGCGGCGCGATTCGCCGGAAAGCATCGGCACGGCGATTGCGCAGGTTCCGGCGGGAACGCGGGCGATGATCGCGGCCCCGCTGGTGGCTGACGGTCTCATCGACACTCCGGCGCGCGTCGCCGAGTTGCGCGAGAATGGGTTTGTGCGCGTGATTGCGGCAGGGACGATTGTCGCGCTCGACGATGCGAATGCGAGCGCGTCGCTGGCGAGTGCGGCAGTTGATGACGCGGGCGGCGACGTGCTTGTTGTGGTCGATCGGATCACGGCGGCGGCGGAAATGGAGCCGCGATGGAACGACTCGATCGAAACGGCGCTGGCCGAAGGGCGCGGGCGGTGCGCGGTGCTCTTCGACGGCGGCGAGTTGCTGGAACACGCGCGAGAGATGACGATCGACGGCCGCACGTGGCGGCGGCTCGATTTCAGTAATCGCCTCGAATGCATCGCGTGCGGGATCGAATATCCGCCGCTGGAACCGAAGCGATTGAGCTTCGACAGTCCGCTGGGGGCGTGTCCAAAGTGCGAGGGCTTTGGCGACATTCTCGACATCGACATGGACCTGGTCGTGCCGGATCCGAGCAAGTCGATTCGCGACGGGGCAATCGCGCCGTGGAACACGAAAGCATACCGGCACGAACTCGAAGAGTTGTTGGCACTGGCGGCGGACTACAAGCTCGACGTCGATGTGCCGTTTCACGCGCTCGACGAGCGGCAGCGGGCGATCGTGCGCGACGGCGTGCCCGAACGGAACTTCGGCGGGTTGCGCGGCTTCTTTGCCTGGCTCGAACGCCGGAAATACAAGGTCCATTTACGGGCGTACTTGAGCCGGTGGCGGAGTTCGAGCGTTTGTCCGGAGTGCGGCGGCAAGCGATTGCGGCCGGAGGCACTGGCCGTTCGCGTCGGCAAAAGGAATCTCGCCGAGGTGTCGGCGCTTAAGATTCGCGACGCGCTGGCGTTCTTTCGCGCGCTATCGTTCGGCGAGCACGAGCGGCGGATTGCGCGGACGATGCTCGAACAGGTCGTCGCGCGGCTGGGGTTTCTCGACACAGTCGGGCTGGGCTATCTGACGCTCGACCGATCGATGAGCACGCTATCCGGAGGCGAGGCCCAGCGCGTCACACTCACCACGGCGCTCGGGTCGAGTCTGGTCAACATGCTCTACGTGCTCGACGAGCCGTCGGTGGGCTTGCACCCGGCGGACGTCGAGCGGCTCGTCGCCGTGGTGCGCTCTTTGGCCGAGCGGCGGAATACAGTCGTCGTGGTCGAGCATGAAGAGGCGATGTTGCGGGCCGCGGATTTGCTCGTCGAGCTGGGACCGGGAGCGGGTGAACGCGGTGGGCAGATCGTGTTTCGCGGCACGCCTGCCGAAATCGTCGCCGACGCGAACAGCGTGACGGGTCAGTATCTCTCCGGCATGCGCGGCGGACGGACTTCGACGAATCGGCGGCCGACGAACCGCGGCGCGATCAAGCTCGTCGGGGCGCGCGGCCATAACTTGAAGGACTTGACCGTCGACTTTCCGCTCGGCGTGTTGTGCGTCGTAACGGGCGTGAGCGGGGCCGGGAAGAGCACGCTGGTCGAGGACACGCTCTATCCGGCGGTTTGCAAGCGATTGCGAAAGCCGGCTCCGAAGGCGGCGGAGTATGAGGACGTCTATGGGGCGCATCAGGTCGACGACGTCATGCTGGTGGATCAAAGTCCGATCGGCAGGTCGCCGCGGTCGAATCCCGTGACGTACCTCAAGGCGTTCGACGAGATTCGCAAGGTGTTCGCCGAAACGGTCGAAGCCCGGACCCACAATTTCGACGCGGGTTATTTCAGTTTCAATGTGGATGGTGGACGGTGCTCCGTGTGTCGCGGCGACGGGTATCTCGAAGTCGATATGCAGTTCCTCGCCGACGTATATATGAAATGTCCCCAGTGTCGCGGCCAGCGATATCGGCCGGAGATTCTCAAGGTAAAGTATCGCGGGCGGAACATCGCCGAAGTGCTCGATATGACCGTCCGCGAAGCGTTCACGTTCTTTCGCGGACAGAAGAAGGTGCAGCAGCGGCTGCGGCGGTTGATCGACGTGGGCCTCGATTACGTGCGGCTGGGCCAAGGTGCGAACACGCTCTCGGGCGGCGAATCGCAGCGGCTCAAGCTCGCCGCGCATTTGACGACGATCAAACGCGGTCGGTCGCTGTTCATTCTCGACGAGCCGACGACCGGATTGCACTTTGCCGACGTGGCGCAACTCTTGGATTGCTTCGATGCGCTCTTGGACATCGGGCATTCGCTCGTCGTCGTGGAACACAACTTGCAAGTCATTCGGGCGGCCGATTATGTGATTGACCTCGGGCCGGGAGCGGCGGACGAAGGGGGCGAGGTCGTGGCGACGGGAACGCCGGAGGAGATTGCGGGGAACGAGCGGTCCGCGACGGGGCGGTGGTTGGCGAGGAAGGATTGAGGATGGAGGATTGAGGATGGAGGATGGAGGATTGAGGGAGTTGTTCGACGAGCTTTCGGTGTTTCATGGAGAAGCGTCGACGACGCTTGCGCGGGTTTATGCGCGGTTGCCGGAGAGTGCAGAGGTTGCTGGTTGCGAGTTGACGGGCCGGGTGGTCGGGCCGCGGTGTCGATGGGCGAAGACGTTGCCGGCGGCGTCGAGACTGGTCGCGGTGCGCCGCGGCGGCGATGGGAAAGGCTTGCTGGCCGAGGCGGTTGTGCCCGATCCTTGTTTCTGGTCGGACGAAGTTCCGATGCTTTACGATGTCCATGTGGAATTGCGGCGCGACGGCGACACGATTGCGGCGGCGGAGCGGACGATCGGATTTCGCGGAGTCGGTCGACGAGGACAGAGCTTCCTTCGGCAAGGCAAACGCTGGGTGCCGCGGGGGATGTATGTGGATGCCGTGCCTGCGCCCGAGCGTGATGATTTCGAGGCGTGGCGGGCAGCGCCGGCGGTGATGGTTGTCGAGTCGCCGAGCGATGCCGTTTGTTTGACGGCGAGCGAGACGGGAGTGTGGGTCGTTGCGGATCTGCGCGAGGTTATTAGGTCGAATGCGGTTCGCACTGCTGGGCAAGCCAGCAGTGGCGCCGGAACGACTTCGATAGACGCGGAACTAGTGCGATTGGCGCGGCATCCGGCCGTTTTTCTGGTGGTCTTGCCGACGGGTGTTCATGCGACGCCGGAGTTGCGCGCAAACGCGCCGAATGTGCTGCTTGCCGAACGTCCCACGCACGACGCGATCGCCCAAGTGTCGCCGCAGGCTGATTGCGTATGGCTCGATGCGGACCATGCCGAAGCCTTCGCCGTGGCCGCGAGAGCGACTACACTTCCGATAGTCGCTTGTCGCTCGATGACCGCGGCTCAATCGCTCAGTGAAGTCCGCCTAGCCTGCGACCACTTGCAGCGCGACTTAGCCCCCATCGGCGATTTCGCCGGTTACGTCATTTCACCGAATCCCGAATCCTGACTCCCGACTCCTGACTCCGACCCCTGACCACATGTCTTTGGACCGGTACATCCGCCAGATGCGCTACGCACCGCTCGGCGAAGGCGGGCAAAAGAAGCTCGCCGCGTCGCGCGTGCTGCTTTGCGGTTGCGGGGCGCTCGGGTCGGTGATCGCCAATACGCTGGTGCGGTCCGGCGTTGGGCATTTGCGGATCGTTGATCGCGACTTTCTCGAACTCAATAATCTTCAGCGGCAGGTGCTCTACGACGAAGACGACGTGCGGGCCCAGTTGCCGAAGGCGATCGCCGCGGCGGAGAAGTTGCGGCGGATCAACTCCGAGGTCGAGATCGAGCCGGTCGTGGCCGACGTCGATGCAACGAACATCGAACGTCTGGCGGACGGCGTCGACATGCTGCTCGATGGGACCGACAACTTCGAGACGCGATTCCTGGCGAACGACCTGGCCGTGAAGCGCGGCTTGCCGTGGGTGTATGGCGGCGTAATCGGCAGCGAAGGCCAGACGATGACGATTCTGCCCGGCGACACGGCGTGCTTGCGGTGTCTGTTGGGCGAACCGCCGCCGGCTGGGTCGATGCCGACTTGCGATTCGGCCGGCATTCTCGCGCCGATCGTGAACATCATCGCCTCGATGCAGGCGAACGAGGCGCTCAAGATTCTCAGCGGCAACGCGAAGGCGGCGAGCCGGTTCTTGACGGTGTTCGAACTGTGGGAGAACCGCATTCGCCAGATCGACGTGTCGAAATTGCGCGATTCCGTGGATTGCCCGGCGTGCAAACGCGGGGAATTGGCGTGGCTCGAAGGCGGACGCGGGAGTCAGTCGGCCGTGCTGTGTGGGCGGAACGCGGTGCAGCTTAGTCCGGCGGAGAAGGGAGAAATCTCGCTCGAAGCGATGGCGGCGAAGCTCTCGGCGGTCGGCAAGGTGACGCGGAACAAGTATCTGCTGCGGCTCGCGGTGGAAGATTATCTCGTCACGCTGTTTCCCGACGGGCGGGCGATCGTCGGCGGCACGGACGACGTGGCGGAAGCGCGGACCGTCTATGCGAAGTACATCGGGAGTTAACGGCAGTATCGGCGTTGGGTCGGTCGCGACGCGCTAGTACCAATCGAGCAAGCGGACCTCGATCGGCAGGTCGCGGCCGACGAGCGACTTGAAACGCGCGAGATCGGCGAACGTGCCGCCTTGATTGCGGTAGTGATACGGAATCACTATCGCCGGCTGCATGTCGCGGGTGACGCTGGCGGCTTCGTCGACCGTCATCGTGAACGGGACGTTCATGCAGAGGAACGCGACGTCGATGTCTTCGAGCGCGCGGATTTCGGGAACCGCGCCCGTGTCGCCGCTGATGTATACGCGCAAGCCGTCGATTGAGGCGACGTAGCCGTTGCCCGTGCCGGATGGGTGATTGCCGTTGTAGGCGTGGACGGCTTCGACGGACAGGCCCAATACGGCGGTCGTCTGGCCGTAGCCGAGGATCGTCGTCCGAGCGCGGAAGGTCGCGTAGGAACTGAGGTTGTAGACTGCCTGGGACGTGATGAATTGCGTTTCGGCGTCGGAGACGGCAGTAATGGTCGACGCGCTGTAGTGGTCGCTGTGGCTGTGAGTGACGAGCAGCAAGTCGGCCTTCGGCAAGCCCGTGTATAACCCTCCGCCGCCGACGGGATCGACGTAGATCGTCGCGCCGTTCCAGAGCATGACGAAGCTCGCGTGGTCGATCGGGATGACGTTCACGCTGCCGACGGTGATTTCGCTTAGCTCGAACAGGTTGAACACGACCGCGTCGTCGGTCGCGGCGGGGCTTTGATCGCTGTCGGCCGTGGCGATATTGATAAGGTCGAGGCCCGAGTCGAGGTCGGCCTGCGTAACTGTGTAGTTCGCCGTATAGCGCCAGATTTCGCCGGCTTCGAGCTCCTCGTCGTTGTCGCCGGCCAGGTCTGCTTGTCGCGCGGCGGCCAGGGCGAGGCTGTCGACGAGCGCCACGTTCGCAAGCGCAACGTCGCCCGTGTTGCGGATCGTGTAGGTGTAGGTCACAACGGTTCCCGCGGATGCGACGCTCGCGCGGTTGGCGGCCAGGTCGATCGCAATGCTGCCGGGCGGGGCCGTGCTAATCGTGAAGGCGGCGGCGTTGTTGGCGGCGTCGGTGGCGTTGCCATACTCGTCGTAGGCCCGGACGCAGGCGTAATATGGGCCGTCCGCGAGCGCGGCGAACGTGGCTTGAGTTTCGGTAATGCCGAGCGCAGAGGCGACGACAGAAGCGCCGCTGCAACCGGGGGCCGATTCGATCGTTGCGTCGTAACGGACGGCGCCGGGCGAGGAGGTCCAGGCGAGGTCGGGCGTGTCGTCGGCCGACGTGCCGAGCGGCGCGGTGATGTCGAACGCGCCGGGACCGAGGCGGATCGCGGCGAGATCGGCAAGGTCGACGATGCTGTCGCCGTTGAGGTCGCCGTCGGCGAACGCGGCGTCGGTGCGGCCGAAATTGGAGGCGAGCAGGGCGACGTCGGCCCGGTCGACCTTGAAGTCGCCGCTCAAGTCGCCGACGGGCGCGGTCGGCGCATTTGCGGGCGCGGGCACGGGCATTGCGGCTTCGATTGCGGCGGCGGCACGGATCGCGGCGAGCTGCCGAACGGCGCGAGTGCGCGGCACGTCGACGCGAAGGTGCGGCTCGAAGGGCCGGGCCAGCGGACGACGCGGGCTGGCATCGCGGCGGGCTTCGAGTGCCGGCACGTCGGCGCGGGCGGCAAGCGCCGGCACGTCGACCGCGTCGTCGGCATCCAGAAGGTCCGCCGCCAGCAGCCAGCGCGCTTCCAGCGACTCGAACGCACGCCGGAGGCGACGCGAGTTTCCAGAGAACCGACCTCGCGAGAGCGGCGATGAGGGCATGGCGGACCTCGGCGGGTTACGCGGTCAACCCCGGCAAGCTCGGAAGACCGGCCAGATCGTAGCTCCCACCCGAAAGACGATGCTACCTGCCAAGTGGCTCGCGGGCAAGAAAAATCCTCATGCGACGCTAGCACGGCGGCAATCGGGGCGATTTCGCTGTACCGCTCGCGGCGGCGTTGCTGGTAGAATCCGCCGCCCTTCGATCCTTAGCGAAATTGGGATCGCGCGGACGGATTGCAAATCGGTCCTACGGAAACTCTCTGGCGGTGGCGACTTGTTGCGAGAGGCTGGTAATCTGCGGGCGATCATTGCGGCGGCGATACTCGCGCTGCGCGCGTTTCTTGCCGTCGCGCTCGTCGCCGTGGTCGGTTGCCGAGCCCTCGCGCCGACCGTTTCGCTGCCGGCCCGGAACAACGTCGTGCTCGAGCAGTTGGTCGTATACACCGACTTCAAGCTGCCGCAAGAGCATCGGCTGATGAAGGAGTTGACGGCCCTGCGGACCGACCTGAGCACGCGCCTCGACCTGCCGCTCTCCGACGAGCCGATCCACGTCTATCTGTTCGAGACGAGCGACCAGTTTCGCGACTTCATGCAGCGGAACTACCCAAGCTTTCCCAGCCGGCGGGCGTTCTTCGTCGAGACCGACACGCGGCTGGCCGTGTACGCGTTCTGGGGCGACCGGATCGCCGAGGACTTGCGGCACGAAACGGCCCACGGCTATCTGCACGCAATCGTGCCGAACCTGCCGCTGTGGCTCGATGAGGGCCTGGCCGAGTATTTTGAGGTCTCGCGCGGGCACGACGGCGTCAACGCGCCGCATATCGAAGAGCTGATGCTGCGGTTCAACCAAGGCGGCTGGCGGCCCGACCTCGCCCGGCTCGAACGGCTCGAATCCGTCGCCGACATGACGCAGTTCGACTACGCCGAAAGCTGGGCCTGGGTCCACTTCATGCTGCACACGACCAAAGAACGCCGCGACGTGCTGTTCCGCCATCTCTCGCAGTTGCGCGACCGCGTTCCGCCCACGCCGATCTCCGTCACGATTCGCGAAACCGGCCCGCGCGTGCAAGAGGCACTCGTCGAGCACGTGATGGAACTGGAGCGGCGCGTGAAGCGGTGAAGGGCACCCTCGTTCTAATCTTGCGTTGTCGACTGTGCCGTTGCGTTTCGTTCATCGCGAGTTGGGGGCGGTCGCACGCGGTCGTCGCTGTCGTGTGAAATGACGTTGATCTGCGAGAAGCCGAGGTTTCTCTGCAACCAATTGCAGCCCGGCGACAGGGACATCACGACGGCGATAGCGGTTAAGAGTCTTCTCACGGCTCACCTTTCGCGCGGATAATAGAAATGTGATTCCGCACGCTCAATATCAGTCGCGAGACGGGACTGCCCTAGCTAGGCGTGGATCGCAAATCGGGTACTTGCGACCCCGCCCATCGCCGTGATAGCATTGGGAAATTTTAGATTTCGAGCGGCCGGCTCGGGGGCGGTCGCTGTCTGCGCCGATCTTTTCCTTTTTCGGGACGCTCTGCCGCCGTGCCGCGCCGCAACGACATTCGCAAGATTCTGCTCATCGGTTCTGGCCCGATCATCATTGGCCAGGCGTGTGAGTTCGACTATTCCGGGACGCAGGCGTGCAAGGCCCTGCGCGAAGAGGGCTATGAGGTCGTGCTGGTCAACTCCAACCCGGCCACGATCATGACCGATCCCGGGACGGCCGACCGGACGTACATCGAGCCGCTCACCTGGGAAATGGTCGCCAAGGTGATCGAGAAGGAGCGGCCCGACGCCCTCCTGCCCACGCTCGGCGGACAGACGGGCCTCAACCTCGCCATGGACCTCGCCCGCCACGGCGTGCTCGAAAAGTTCGGCGTCGAAATGATCGGCGCGAAGGCCGACGTGATCGCCAAGGCCGAGGAACGCGACCAGTTCAAATCCGCGATGGAGAAGATCGGCCTCGAAGTCTGCCGCGGCGAAGTGGTGCACGACCTCGAACACGCCCGCCGCGTGCTGCAAATGGTCGGCCTGCCCTGCGTCGTGCGGCCCAGCTTCACGCTCGGCGGCAGCGGGTCGAACATCGCCTACAACCGCGACGAGTTCGATGCGCTCGTCCGCTACGGCCTCGACATGTCGCCGATCACGGAAGTGCTGATCGAAGAGTCGATCATCGGCTGGAAAGAATACGAAATGGAAGTGATGCGCGACGCGGACGACAACGTCGTCATCATTTGCTCGATCGAGAACTTCGATCCGATGGGCGTGCATACCGGCGACTCGATCACCGTCGCCCCGGCCCAAACGCTGACCGACAAAGAATATCAGCGGATGCGCGACGCTTCGCTCGCCGTGATTCGCGAGATCGGCGTCGAGACCGGCGGGTCGAACATCCAGTTCGCCGTCAATCCGCAAACCGGCCGGATGATCGTCATCGAAATGAACCCGCGCGTGAGCCGGTCGAGCGCACTCGCGTCAAAGGCCACCGGCTTTCCGATCGCCAAGATCGCCGCGAAGCTCGCCGTCGGCTATCGCCTGCACGAGCTGCCCAACGACATCACCCGCGAGACGATGGCCTGCTTCGAGCCGACGATCGACTACGTCGTGACCAAAGTGCCGCGGTTCGCATTCGAAAAATTCCCCGAAGCGAACGCCACGCTCACGACGCAAATGAAGAGCGTCGGCGAGACGATGGCCATCGGCCGCACGTTCAAGGAGTCGTTCCAAAAAGCCCTCCGCGGGCTGGAAGTCGGCAGCTTCGGCTTCGGCTGCGACGCCAAGGACCTGTGGGGAACGCCGCAGCAGCCCACCAACGACGAAATCCGCGCCAAGCTCGCCACGCCGAACGCCGAGCGGGTGTGGTATCTCCGCTATGCCTTCAAGTCCGGCATGACCGCGACGGAGATTCACGAAATCACCGGCATCGACCCGTGGTTCTTGGACCAGCTCGAAGAGATCATCGAGATCGAGACGGAATTGCGGGCGATTCCGTCGTTTGCCGACATCGGCGCCGAGCTCTTGCGAGAGGCCAAGCGAAACGGCTTTTCCGACCGGCAACTGGCGACGATCTTTCACACGACGGAGATCGAAGTCCGCGAAGAACGCAAACGCCGCGGCATCGTCGCCACGTTCAAGGCCGTCGACACCTGTGCCGCCGAGTTCGAAGCCTACACGCCGTATTACTACTCGACCTACGAGGACGAGGACGAGGTTCCGGCCAAGACGCGGAAGCGGATTGTCATCTTGGGCGGCGGGCCGAACCGCATCGGTCAAGGCATCGAGTTCGACTATTGCTGCTGCCATGCCAGCTTCGCCCTCCGCGAAATGGGCATTGAGTCGATCATGGTCAACTCGAACCCCGAAACCGTCTCGACCGACTACGACACGAGCGACCTCTTGTTCTTCGAGCCGCTCACCACCGAGGACGTGCTCAACATCTGCGACCGCGTGCAGCCCGACGGCGTGATCGTGCAGTTCGGCGGACAGACGCCGCTCAATCTCGCCCGCGCCCTTGCGGCCAGCGGCGTGCCGATCATCGGCACCAGCGTCGACACGATCGACGACGCCGAAGACCGCGAGCGGTTCAAGGACCTGCTCGACCGCGTCGGCCTCAAGCAACCGGCCAACGGCATCGCCCGCACGATGGCCCAGGCAAAGGCTGAGGCGGCGAAGATCGGCTTTCCGTGCCTCGTGCGGCCGAGTTTCGTCTTGGGCGGCCGGGCAATGGAAATCTGCTACGACAACTCGCAGCTTGAAGAGTTCGTCGCCCAGGCGATCATCGCCGCCGCCGGACAGCCCGTGCTCATCGACCGCTTCCTCGAAGACGCGACCGAGGTCGACGTCGACGCCATTTGCGACGGCCACCGCGTCATCATCGCCGGCGTGATGGAGCATATCGAAGAGGCCGGCGTGCATTCGGGCGATTCGGCCTGCGCGATTCCGCCGTACAGCTTGCCCGGACCGGTCGTCGACGAAATTCGCCGCGCCACCGAGGCGATGGCGATGAAGCTCGGCGTCGTCGGTTTGATGAACGTGCAGTTCGCCGTAAAGAAGGAAGACGGCGCGTATAACGTCTACGTCCTCGAGGTCAACCCGCGAGCGAGCCGCACCGTCCCGTTCGTGGCGAAGGCGACCGGCTTTCCCGTCGCGAAGGTCGCGGCCAAAGTCATGGCCGGAATGTCGCTCGACGAGCTTGGCGTGGAGAGCGGCCCGGTGCCGGCGCACGTCAGCGTCAAGGAAAGCGTCTTCCCGTTCAACAAGTTCGCGGGCGTCGATATCGTCCTCGGCCCGGAGATGAAGTCGACCGGCGAAGTGATGGGCATCAGCGAGCGGTTTTCGATCGCCTTCGCCAAAAGCCAGGTCGCCGCCGGAACGGTCCTCCCGCGCCAGGGCAAAATCTTCGTCAGCTTCAACAAGCGCTCGAAAGAAGCCGGCGTCAAGCTCGGCGCCCGCCTCGCGAAGCTCGGATATCGCCTGCTCGCCACGCCGGGTACCGCCCGCGCGCTGGAAGAAGCGGGCATCGAAGTCCAGCCGGTAAAGAAACTGCAAGAAGGCCACCCCAACGTAATCGACCACCTCATCGACGGCGACATCCAACTAGTCATGAACACCCCCAGCGGCAAAGGCGCCCGCACCGACGAAGGCAAAATCCGAGCCGCCGCCGTCCAACACCGCGTCCCCTGCATCACAACCCTCCAAGCCGCCGAAGCAGCCGTGACGGCGATGGAAGCGCTTAAGGAAGAGGAAATGGAAGTGGTGGCGCTCCAGGATTTGTTCGCGGCGGACGAGGCGGGAGCGGGACGTGTAGTTGGGGCCGGGGCGGATGACGCGGGGTGAGGTGGAGGTTGCTTTGTTTTCATTGGGCGATCGCCGCCTGCTGTTACCCGGACGAGCCTACCCAGTCATGCTAGAATGGAAAGTTGTTCCGGGCCGCTGCAGTGTCCGAGCAAGCGACACCGCACGAAATAATGGTGCGTCAAGCGGACACGACGCCGCCGCCCCACCGAGTTTCCTTCGAATGCAAGCGATGGGCGTTTTGAGAGTTCGATCGTGAACCGAGCCACGTTGAAACAGCTTGCCCGCGATCGCATTGAGGATGCGCGCATCTTACTGGGTCACGGACGCTGGGCCGCCGCCTATTACTTGTCTGGATACGCGCTCGAAGCGGCGCTCAAGGCTTGCGTTCTCAAGCTCGTCGATGAAACCGGTGTGATCTTTACCGACAGGAAGTTTGCCGAGAAGTGCTGGACTCATAGCACCGAGGTCTTGATGACGCAAGCCAACTTGATGCCAGAGTTGGCACGAGAGATCGGCGCGAATCCGGCGCTTGGCGGGAATTGGGGCACGGTACAGTTGTGGTCTGAAGCGAGCCGTTATCACATCAAGTCGGAAAGCGAAGCCAGGACGCTATTCGACGCCATAACGCACGATCCGGACGGGGTTTTTTCATGGATACAGCGACACTGGTAGAAGAGCAGATCGACGCCGGAAAGCGGTTCGTTGCACACTTGGAAAAGAGTGGTTTTCCGGTGGACGTCGCCCTGTGGGCGCTGGCCAGCGAAGATGGACAATGGTCGCTGTATATCGCGTCTCCCGTTGTGGACGCCAACGGCACATCGGCGGCCTATGCGCGCGTCTTTCCTGAGTTGTCGCGAAGTCAGGAGAGTTGGATCACGCCGTTCGATATCAAGCTGATCGGAAGCCAGCATCCGATTGCAGCGGAGGCGGCGAAGTACCGAAGTAGCGTGTTCTCAACGCGCGTGGGACCGAATTTTCGGGGAAGGAAGCTAGGCGATTTAATCGTCGAGGAAGCGTACATTTACCCGAAGTGAGTTCATCGCAACGGTGGAGTCGGACCGGCGGAAACGGCGGGGTGGCACCTGCCGAACGACATCGCCGTCATCCTCCGTCACCATGATCGTTGGGTGCCACTGGCTCGGCCAGTGCGGCGTCCAAGACTCGCACTCCATTCTCACGAGAGTTCCGCGGGATCGCCGAGTGGGCGGCCCGGTCGTTCGAGAATAGAAAGCAACATTGCGCCGCCGCTCTGGCCAAGCCAACGCCGCCCTCGCCGCTCTGGCTTTCATTCCTTCAGTGCGATAGGATGGAAGCATGTCGCAAACTCTTCTCCACGAATCGGCGATTATGGAGCGGCTGGTTCTCTCGCCTGAGAAAGCCGAGGCGATCGCGTCGCTTTCGTTCGCGCGCGAAGACCAGGAGCGGATGCGAGCGCTGATGGCCCGCAACAACCAGGGCTTGCTTACCGAACCCGAACGCGTGGAAATGGAGAGCTTTCGGCGAGTCGGCACGCTCCTTGGCATTCTACAGGCCCGCGCCCGACTTGCTCTCGACAAGCCACGCTCGCCTGGATAACGGACGCCTGAATAACAGACGCCTGAATCATCGTGGCGATCAACGACGAACTGCGCCAGCTTGTGTCGTCCCGCGCCGGCGGCTCGTGTGAATACTTCCGAATGCCGGAAGCGCTTGATCCGCTGCCGTTTGCCATCGACCACATCCGGCCGCAGTACCATCACGGTCCCACCATCGCCGAGAACCTGTGTGTCTGTTGTTTCAACGGCAACACGTTCAAGGCAGTCAACGTCGCGGGACACGATCCCGACACGGGCGTACTGACGCCGCTCTTTCATCCGCGCAGCGACGACTGGGAGGAACACTTCACGTGGGACGGCCCTCGACTGCGAGGTCTGACGTCCGTCGGTCGCACGACGATCGACGTGCTGCGAATGAATCTTGATGAGCGCGTCGAGCATCGTCGTTTGCCGATGGAACTGGGAGTGTTGTCGGCGTCAAGTCGACGCAAGCCCCGTTAGCCGTCGGCACCCGCCGCCGCGGGGTGGCGCCGGCGGCGACGTTGCCGTCAGCGTCCGCCACGCCGTGAAACGAACGCGACAATGCCACCCAGCCGAGTTCAACCGAGCCATTCGAGAATCGGATGTTGGCTCGCGCCCCCGCATTGGCCGAGCCAGTGGCGCCCCCAAGGAAAAAAAGCTAGTGAACGCGCGGGGCAATGCGTCGGCGCCACTCCGCCGACCCCTCCCATTGATTTAGTGGGGGTCTGCGATTATCGTAAGTTCGTGACGGTTAGCACCCTATCCTCGCGGGGGCGCTGCTCATGACCGGTGCGACATTTCGCCACTTGCTTCTGGTTGCCGCCTCGTTCGTCGTCGTTGGACCTATCTCTCCTACCGCGCCGTTGGGGGCTGCGGAGGTCGAGTCGACCTGGGTGGGAGGCGCGTCGGGAAATTGGAACCTGGCGGCCAATTGGTCCAACTCCGATGCCAGCCTGCGCTTCCCCAACAATACCGCCAGCGACTTCTTCCACGCGCGGATCGACGATAATCCCGCCCAAGACACCGCAGTTACGCTCAACGCCAGCCCCACGATCGACACGCTGCGGGTCGACGCCGGCGACAGCGTGGCGGGGAATAATGTCACTTTGCGGATCGCCGGAAGCTCGCTGCTAAACGACGGCCTGCTCACCCTGTCGCGGAACAGTTCGGGCCTGGCTGGCTTGACATTCCTCGGCGACGCCGACATCGCAGGTACCGGCCAAATCGTCTTTTCCACGACAGGCACGGGCGCCATCGCAAGGCTGACCGCGTCGGCAGGAAATCTCAACCACGCAGCCGGACACACGATCAACAATCGCGGCACCGGCCAGATTCTCGCCAACACGGGCGGCAGCTTCGTAAACGACGGAACGATTCGGGCCGAGACGGGCACGCTCACGATCGATCCGGCCGACGGCCAGTCCTTCACGAACCAAGGCCTGGCCGAGGCCACGGGCGGCTCCCTGATTTTGACCGGCGGAACGATCATCAACGAAGACACCCTCCGCGCCAATGGCGGCAATGTCGCGGTTGCAGGGAGCTTAACGAATTCCGGCTTGGTTCAGGCGCTCGGAAGCGGCGCCGTCACCCTCTCGGGGAACGTCCTCAACGCCGGGATGATCGAAGCGGTCGGCGGCGGGCTGGTGTTCGACGACCTCGCTTTGACAAACACGGGTCGCACGATCACGATTGCCGACGGCTCGGAGTTGACCCTCTCGGGCACGAATTCCGTCGTCGGCGGTGCGATCGTGGCCCAGGGAACGGGGCAGGTGCGCATTCGGCAGAACACGGACTTGACGCTACTGGATGCGACGATTGCCGGGACCGTGTTCCAATCGCACTTGGATTCACCCACCGCGACGACGATCCACGGCGCGTTGATCCACGACGGGACCTGGACCGTGTCGGCCGGATCGGGGCGGTACTCGGGCAACTATACTGCCTTGCGATTTGCCGGCGATGCCATGCTCGGGGGCGCCGGCGAAATCGTACTGGCGGTCCAGCCGCTCGCCGTCGGACGCTCGGCGACCGCGCTGCTCTTGGTTGACTCCGGCACGCTGATCCACCCCGCCGGCCACACGATCCGCGGACGCGGCGGAATCCTCGACAACGCTGGCGGCAGCCTCGTCAACCAGGGGACGATTATCGCCGACACCGGCACGCTCACGATCGACCCGGCCGACGGGCAGTCCTTCAGAAACCAGGGACTGGCCGAGGCGACGGGCGGGTCCCTGATCTTCACCGGCGGAACGATCGTCAACGAAGGAACGATCCGCGCCAAACTTGGCGCCGTCACCCTCTCCGAGAACTTCCTAAACGCCGGGACGATCGAAGCGGTCGGCGGGGGCGCGCTGGCGTTTGACGACGTCGCGTTGATAAACACGGATCGCACGATCACGATTGCCGATGGCTCGGAGTTGACCTTCTCGGGCACGAACTCCGTCGCCGGCGGCGCGATCGTGGCTGATGGCACAGGGCAGCTACGCATCCCGCGGGACACGGACTTGACGCTGCTGGATGCGACGATTGCCGGGGCCGTATTCCAATCGCACTTGGATGTACCCACCACGACGACGATCCACGGCGCGTTGATTCACGACGGAACCTGGACCGTGTCGGCCGGATCGGGGCGATACGCGAGCAACTACACCGCCTTGCTCTTCGCCGGCGACGCCATGCTCGGGGGCGCCGGCGAAACCGTGTTGGCGGTCCAGCCGCTCGCCGCGGGACGAACGGCAACCGCGTTGCTCTTGGTTGACTCCGGTACGTTGACCCACGCCGCCGGACACACGATCCGCGGACGCGGCGGGATCCTCGACAACGCTGGCGGCAGCCTCGTCAACCAGGGGACGATTATCTCCGACACCGGCACGCTCACGATCGACCCGGCCGACGGGCAGTCCTTCACGAACCAGGGAACGCTCCGTGCCGTGGCTTTTCTCGATATCGGCGCCCTGACGAATCTGGTCGGCACGGAATTGGTGGGCGGTACGTACGAGGCGGTCGGCACACTGCGTCTCCCAGGCGACGTGGTGACGAACAGCGCGCAGATCACGCTCGACGGAGGCAACTCGAACATCACGACGCCCACAAGCAGCAACGCCCTGGCCAATCTTGCCACGAATTCGGCGACCGGCCGCTTCGAGCTGCGCGGCGGGCGGAATTTTTCGTCTGTAGCGGGACTGGCCAACGGCGGTCGCGTGGCCATCGCCGCCGGCAGCACACTCACCGTCAACGGTCCCTACGCACTCGGACCCGGCTCCACGACTGAAGTCAATGGCAGCCTGATCGCCGCTTCCAGCCCGATCGTCGTACAGAACGCCGCCGTCGTCCGTGGCAGCGGGCAAGTTTCCACGCCGCTGGCCGTCTCCGATGGCGGCATACTTTCGCCGGGGAGTAGCACTGGCACATTGACGACCAGCGATCTGACGTTTGGCGACGGGGCCGTTTATGAATGGGAGCTTTCCCGAACTGCGGCCGACCTGGTGGACGTGCAAGGGGCGCTGTCGTTCGGCGCCACGGCCACGATCCGGCTCTCTTGGGCGTGCGTATTCCCCGATCCAGCCACGCCGTACACGCTGTTTCGCTACGCGCCAACGGCCAACGACCCCGTCAATCCGACCTGGACCGTCGAATCGCTTTCCACGGCGCTGGATATCTCGAACGTGACGATCGAGGTGGACGCGGCGAACGATCGCGTCCTGTTGACGGGCGTATCCGTGACGGTTGCCCCGCTGGCCGGCGATATCAACCTCGATTGCCGCGTCGACCGTACCGATGCGATTCGCTTCGCAGAAAACTTTGGCCGCGACGCGGGCAGCTCTTGGACCACCGGCGACTTTGACAACGACGGCGCTGCGACGCTCGCCGACTTGGCCCTGTTGCAGGCCCACCTAGGACAGACGCTAACGCCATCGCCGCCGGTCGCTGCCGTGCCGGAGCCGTCGACCCAGTTGATGCTGGCCTGCGGCGTAGGTATTGCGGCGACAATAACTATAGTCAAGCGTCGCCGGGGCCACAGGCAACCGTGTTGCGGCTTACGTTCCCCGCGATCTTCTTAAGGAAGCAGTGGCTCGGCCAACATTCGTAGGCCTGGCACTCCGATGTGTGACGAATTTGGCGCGCGACGTCCCATCGCGGAATTAATCCGCACCGCGCCCTAGAAAACAACGGGGGGTTGTGCGGATTAATTCCCCCGGCATCTTCTCAACCTATCGTCGAGACCGATCCTACCAAATCCCCGCCGAATGTCTACGAAGAATTTTACACCTGCGCGAAATTCGTCCGCATTTTCGCCGCGGCCGCACGCATCCCGGAGCGCGCGCGTGGGCCCTGGCAAGTTGGGTCGTCGTCAAGCCCAGATTTTCTCACCCTTGTTGTGCGTTTCACGTGAAACGTTTGCAAACGATTTGCATTAGCGGCAAAGTCGCCGGCTTCGCGGGCGCGGCGCGACGAGCGCCGAACGGCAATCTCGCTCGCCATTCTCCCTCAGCCGTCGCACCGCGCCACGCTCCCCGCCTCCCGCATCCGTGCCCATCCGTGTCATCCGTGGTAAGATCGAACCACGCCGAGTGCCACTGCTGGCCTGCCCAGCAGTGCGATGACACGCTGCTTCTCCTCGTCGTCGGCTTTCCGCTGGGTTATGCGATCTACGTCTCTGTCCACGAATACGACCTGACCGAGGGCGGTATCGGACCTCTCGTCCGCCTGGCGAACTTCCGCTATGTGATTCATCTCGAAAGCTTTCAGCAGGCCGCCCGCAACACGATCGTGCTGACGATTTCGGTCGTTTTGCTCGAACTCGTGATCGCGCTCGGTCTGGCTCTTTTGCTCAATCAACAACACCTCCGCTTCCGGAGCGTCTATCTCGCGATCCTGCTGATCCCGCTGCTGGTCAGCCCGGTCGCCGTCGGTTTGATCTGGCGGTTGCTGCTCCATCCGGAGTTGGGCGCGGTCAACTGGGCGCTCGATCTTGCTGGACTCCCCGGTCAGGAGTGGCTCAGCCAGCAAAGCACCGCCATGCCGGCAGTAATCGGCGTCGACGCCTGGCACGAGACCTCGCTGCTGCTGGTGATCCTG
>QEVJ01000112.1 GCA_003576845.1 Planctomycetota bacterium | reverse complement strand
GAATTGGTCGTTGTCTTGGGTGACCGGCGGAGGATCGTCGCCGGTGCGGGCGATCGGGACGAGCAGGTTGCCGCCGCCGATCCACAGGCTCGCGTCGTCCATCGTGCCGAGTAGATTCGCTTGAAAGGCGACCTGGCCCAAGTCGTTGAGCACCGGCTCGCGAAGCTGATTGCCGAAGTACGAAGCCGCGCCGGGGGCGGGCATCCCTTCGCGGGCGACGAGCCGCAGTCGTCCGCCGCCTTCCGACCAGATGCCGCGGTCGTTCTGTTGGGCGACGGCGTCGGCGAGGGCCGGCTCGATGGCGGACGGCGCGAGCCGCATCCGCGCGCTAAAGGCGACTTGTCCCGCGTTGTTGATGACGGGACCGGTGTCGCCCGGCAGATCGGCGAAGGCGGCGAACAGTCCGGCCGTTTCGCCCGCGGCGATGGCCGGAGCCGCGTCGCCGCTTTTGGCGACGATGCGATAAGTAACCTCTGCGCGCACCTGGCTCGCCAGCGCGATAATCGCGCAGACGACCAGCCACGGGAGCATACGGCGGAATGGAGTCATCCCATTTGCTCGGAAAAACTCGGCCAACCTTGAGTCTAGCCAGCACGATCGGCGGGAGTCAAAGAAAGCGCCACATCCAGTATCTCAGATTTCGCGGCGATCGCCCGACAGCCCGCGCCGCGTTCGGAAAAAACTTGCGGATTTCGCAGGAAAGTCGTCGCGCGACCCCGGCGCCGGCGGTCTGTCCCGAGGCGGCCCTGGGCGGTAGGCTGAAAGTTCCGGGTCATCCGTCCGGCTACGGCGCCGCCGCGAGGGTTATTGCGTGTCCGCCCTGCGATTCTTCACCGTCGAAACGGCCGAGGACGTGCTGGTCGTCGCGCCGCTCGGGGACGTCGCCGATGCGGACAACGAGGCGGTGCAGGCCAACGTGACCGAACTCCTGGCGATGCTCGCCGCGCCCGGACTGCGGCACGTGGTGTTCGATTTCCGGTCCGTGCCGTACTTCGGCTCCGCGATGCTCGAAACGATGTTGACGCTATGGCGCGACGTGCGGAGCCGCGGCGGCCGGCTGGCAGTCTGCAATCTGTCCGAGGCCGAGCGCGAACTGATCGCCACGGTCAAATTCGACACGCTCTGGCCGATCGGCGCCACCCGTGAGGACGCCCTCGCGGCGGTTCGCGGACGGTAGGGCGTTCACCGCAATGACGCAAAGAAGCAAGGCAGCATGAGATATGCGAATACGCTGATTTCATGACGTGTTGCAGCCGTTGCAGATCTAGCCGGGCGCTGCCGTATGGTACTCTTCGAAGGTCGTCGCTGCCCTGGCCGTCGCATTCGATCCGCCAATAGAATGGCAAGACGGGGACCGAACGATGTTGACGATCCGGCCAGACTTCGGGGGCAACCGACAAATGCCGACTCAACATGCGTTATTTGCTGAACGAGATTTGTTGTCTGCGACTCGTCATTCTGCCGCTGGCCGTCGTGTCCGGTTGTGCCAAGCCGGAGAATCGGACGGGTGAGATGAAGCCGGACGCTTCGCCCCGGCCGTCGCCGACTGCGAAAAGAATCGAGACCGAACTCGAACTCAAGGCCCTTCTCGCCGGAATCGAGCCGGGCGAGCGCGTGCATTCGCGATTGTCGCAGTATGCGTCGAGGATCGGTTTCCGGGTTTTCGGGGCTAGCGGCGCGGGCGAGGTGTTCTACAAGTTCGGATCGTGGACGGTAATGCTTCGGAAGATTGGGCGTGGATTCGTTTACTCGATCGGCGTCTATGAAGGCGGCTTTCCGGATGGCGTAACGCTATGCGGCGATGACGAATATTGGCTGCGCGACCTGGTAGTCGGCGACGAATGCCCGCTTCCGCCCGTATGGCCATTGATGCCGTTTCGGATCGCAGGTGACAAAAAATGACCGGAAGCATTTCTGCCTGCTTCCGGCCATCTGCAAGTTACCTGCGATAGTCCGTTGGCCTACGCCGCCGCGAGCTGCGGCTTCGCGGCGCGGCGGTAGAATCCGATCTTTTCGAGGGCGATGTAGACTTCTTCGAGCGTCTTTTCGCCGAAGTTCGAGATGCTCAGCAGGTCTTCGCGCGTGGCGTGCAATAAATCGTTGACCGTGAAGATGCCGCGCTCTTCGAGACAGTTCGTCGTGCGAACGGTGAGGCCGATTTCGGCCGTGCTCATCTCCAGGCGTTCGCGCATGAGTTGCTGCTGATTGCTGACGCGGTCGAGCGGAATGCGAGCCATCTGGGTTCCCTCCCTAAGCGAACGTGTAGCGGCTAGTCGGGCCGCGTTGTGCTGTTCGGCAAGCCCCCTGCTCGCCGAATCAATGGGCCAGAGTATAGCGGCGGTTCGCGATTTGAGAATCATCCAACGCGAAAAAATGCGGGAAAAAAGCGGCGTTTGGTGATAGCGGTGCTAGCACGGGAGCGGAGGTTAGAGGTTAGAGGTTAGAGGTTAGAGGTTAGAGGTTGGAAGTTGGAAGTTGGAGGGCAATGGGCAGTGGGCAGTAAGAAGAGTACAACTCAAGCTGACGCTCGCGACGAGTCGCACGCATAGAATTGGCGATCGCCCTCACGTCAAGAATCCTCAATCCTCAATCCTCAATCCTCAATCCTCAATCCTCAATCCTCAATCCTCAATCCTACCTTGCCCACCACCCTTCCCATCGATGATCTCCTCCTCGGCCTGACCGACGCACAGCGCGACGCCGTGACGCACGTGGACGGTCCGCAACTCGTGCTGGCCGGTCCGGGAAGCGGCAAGACGCGCGTCGTCACGCATCGGATCGCCTACCTGCTGCGGCGCGGCATTCCGGACCGGGCGATTCTCGCGCTCACGTTCACCAACAAAGCGGCGGACGAAATGAAGGCGCGGCTCGACCGCCTCGCCCCCGGAGCGAACGTCTGGATCAGCACGTTTCACCGCTTCTGCGCCCGGCTGCTGCGGCGATATGCGTCGCTCGTCGGTCTGGCCGAGAACTTTACGATCTACGACACGGACGACAGCCGGCGGTTGCTGCGCAACGTGCTCCGCGACCAGAACTACGACACCGATCAAGTGACGCCGGACCGGATCGGCGGGGCAATCAGCGGGGCCAAGAACCGGTTGCTCTCTCCGGAGGATTTCGCGCCCGCCGCGCGGTCCGTCGCCGGAGCGATCGCGGCCAAGGTCTATCCCGAATATCAGGCCCGGCTCCTCTCCGCCAATGCCGTCGATTTCGACGACTTGCTGTTTCACGCGGCCGTGCTGCTCCGCGACAACCCGGAGGTCCGCCGCGCGCTCGACGAGCGCTATCGCTACATCCTGGTCGACGAGTATCAAGACACGAACCTGCCGCAGTACCTGATCGTGCGAGCGCTGTCGAACGACTATCCGAACCTGTCCGTGACGGGCGATCCGGATCAGTCGATCTACGGCTGGCGCGGGGCGAATCTCAAGAACATTCTCGACTTCGAGAAAGACTATCCCGACGTGCAGGTCGTGCGCCTCGAACGCAACTATCGCAGCACGAAGCGGATCCTGCGCGTGGCGGATCACCTGATCGCCCACAACGTCCGCCGCAAGGCGAAATCGCTGCACACCGAGAACGACGAAGGCCGGCCGGTGCGGCTGGTCGCGTATCCGACGCAGCAGGAGGAAGCCCAGGAAATCGCCGCGCGGATCGCGTCCGACATGCGCGCCGGCCGGCGAAGGGCGCGCGACTTTGCCATCTTCTATCGCATCAACGCCCTGTCGCGGTCGCTCGAAGACGCGCTGCGGGAACACGGCGTGCCGTTTCAACTGGTCAACAGCGTCGAGTTCTATCAGCGGATGGAAATCAAGGACGTGATGGCCTATCTGCACTTGGTGAACAACCCGCGGAACGACGTGGCGCTCGCCCGGATCATCAACACGCCGCCGCGGGGAATCGGCAAAAAGACCATTGAAACGCTCGCCGAGCACGCGCGGCGGACGGGCACGTCGCTGCTCGCCGCCGCCCGCGAGGCCGGCATGATCGAGTCGCTCTCGAAACGCGCTGCGGTCGCCGTGGCCAAGTTCGTGACGCTCTTCGACGCCATCGGCGAGCACGCTCACGGACCGGTTGAGGAGATTTTGGGCCACGTGCTCACGCAAAGCGGCTACGAAGAGCACCTGGCCGCCAGCGAGTCCGAGGAAGACCAGGAGCGGCTGGCGAACATTCAGGAATTGCTCACGGCCGCGCGGCAATTCGACGAACAGCACTCGGGCGACAACGCGCTGGAAGCGTTTTTGGAGCAGGCCAGCCTCGTGAACGACACCGACGGACTCGAAGCCGAGGCCGACCGCGTGATGCTGATGACGATTCATAGCGCCAAGGGCTTGGAGTTTCCCGTGGTATACGTCGTGGCGCTCGAACACGGCATCTTGCCGCACGAGCGGAGCCTCAACGACGCCGAAAAGGAAGAGGAGGAGCGGCGGCTGTTGTTCGTGGCGATCACGCGAGCGCGGGAGGAGTTGCAGCTTTCGCACGCGGTATATCGGGCGTTTCGCGGCCAGCAGCGGATGACCGTGCCGAGCCATTTCTTATTGGAGCTGCCGCGCGAGGAGATGGAACTTGTCGAGGCGTCGCGCTGGGGCGCGGCGAGCTATCGGCCGACGATTTCCGGCATCCGGCGCGGCGACGGCGACTGGCACGACGTGGAGCGGGTCGTTCGCGATATCCGACGGGATGAATTCGAGGATGGAGCGGGTTCTGGGCGCCTCGCTGGCCGAGCCAGTGCCACCCCAAGCGCCACTCCAAGCGCGGATGTCGGCGACGATGAAGACCTGGGCGACACGAGCTTTCCGTTTGGGGCGGCGGCCGGGGTTGAACCGAATCGTCCCGAGCGCGAGACTTCCCCACGCGAAGCGCGCGTTGCCGCGACGCTAGCCACGCTCACGACCGGGGCGGAATTGGCGGCCGGCTCGCAAGCCGCCGAAGCGCCGGTCTCGCCGGACGCCTTCAGCCTCGGAATGCTTGTGCGGCATCCCGAGTACGGTCTGGGCAAGGTGGTCGCACTCAGCGGCAGCGGGATCAAGCGGATGGCCACCGTGCAGTTCGTGACCGCGCCGGGCCAGAAGAAGTTCGTGCTCGCGAAGAGCCCGCTGCGGCCGGCGCGGTGATTGGGCGCGGCCTTGTCACCGGTTGCCCGAATCTACGTTCGGCGCGAGGGGCGACGTCTTCGACGGCTCGCCAACGTTGCGCCGCCATAGCCAGGGATTGGGCGTTGCCGCGAACAACGGCCGATAGCGCGCATCGAGCCGCGCGGGATCGAGGTACAGATAGTCGAACGGGTAAAGCGCCGCGAGGTCGCGTGCGGCGAGTTGGCTGAGCCGTTCATACATCGCGCGGAGCCGCTCGGGCGCGACGGGCTGCACGTCGCCGCCGTGGTGCAACGCCCAATGTGCGCCGCTGGGTCCGTCGGGCAGACCGCGGCCCGCGAGATAGTAGTCGGCGTAAAAGCGCTCGAACGGCATTCCTTGCAACACGCAGGGAATCATCAGCCGTTCGAGTAATTCGTTAGTGCTGGCGTTGCTGCTCGCGCCGTAACCGATGGCGGCATAGCGGTCGGTTTCGCAGACAAGCAAGCTGACCAGGCGGAGGTCGTCTGAGAGCACGGCGGATTCGGGCGGCGTGTGTCCCAGCACGGCAACGCGGAAGCGAGCCATTTCCGGCGTGACAGCGTACAGATGGGCGTTGTTGCGGCCCGCGGCGTACTCGCCGTGAAAGAGCAATGCCGCGTAGGCGAGGATGGCGGCGAGCGCGGATCTCCGCGACCAAGGCGAGATCGCCCAGCGCGGCGTCGCCGCGCGGAACCAAAGCATCGCGGGGTAGCCGACCAACACCGGGACAAGAAAGCTCAAGCAGCGCAGCGGAATCAACCACGGTTGCGGAAACAGGCCGGCGTGGCCAAGGAGTCCGGGAATCCAGACGGTCCCCGCGGTCGCGAACATCATCGCGGCCCACAAGCGGTCGGCGCCTGTGAAATCCGTGTCGCTCGATCGACCTTGGCGCGCGCGATGCGCGGCTCGGCGCAGCAATAGAGCGACGACAAGCCACACGAGGATCGGCGTTCGTTGCGTATCGACGCGGCCATCGAAGATCCCGATGCGCTGCACGATGTCGGCCGCTTCGGGTAGCCGGCGAAAGGCGAAGTATCGCCAGACCCACGGCGCCGCAACGACCGCCAATGCGGCGAGCATGGCGACTGCGCGAACGGCGAGTTCGCCCGTGGCTTTGACCGCGCCGACTTCGCGCCGGCGATCGGCGGTCGCGAAGATCAGCAGGCAGCCTGCAATGGTCGAGAGGACGAGCGCCGCGTGGGGATAGGCTTCGAGTTGGAGTGCGATGCCGGCGCCGGTGAGAAATGCGGTCCGCCGCCGCTTCAATTCGGGATCGACCGCGAGCAGCCAAAGCCCCAAGAGAAAAACGCCGAAGGTAATTCCCGGCGAAAAGTAGCGATTGAATTCGAGGTGCAAGCTGTACGGCCGGAATAAGTGCAATTCGGGATTGTAGGAGGCCGGACCGCCGAAATGAGATAACCTCAAGAGGTTGACGTAGTAGTTCGGTTGATAGCAGATGCCGCCGACGGCGAGTAGCGCGAGTACGAACGCAGTTCTCCGATCCACGAGTCGCGCGAAGATACGAACGAGCAGCACGGCCCCAAGCGCCGGCGGGAAAACGTGCAACAGAAGCACCGCCGCGTTCGTCGGGCCCCCGATCGCAATTCCGTTGATACGCGCGTCGGCGATCGTCGCCTCTGCCAATCGATAACAGGCCGCGCCAATCCACGCCGGCAAACGCGGCCGAATGTCGGGGGCGTCGCGATGGTCTTTGAGGTAGGGATCGGTGGACGACCAGTCGCCGTCGACGCACTCGCGGACGGTCGGCATGTACATGGCCGACTCGTCGGTGCGGCCGTCGCGGACAATGTAGTTGACCAGGCTCACGCCATGGGGGGCGTTGCGCTGGCGGGCGAGAATCTTGAGGTCGTAAGTAGCGAACAGAGCCGCGAAACACGCGAACTGCACGACGCCGCTGCGCCATGAAGCGCCCGTTACCAGGTCGATTGGCGATCGCATGAATTGGCCTCGCGCCCGGTGAATTTACGCCGATTGCCGCGTCACCCAAACGCCGCGGATTGGATCGTTGGGCCGACAAGTCGCCAGCGTACCGTGCGACGCCACGCGGACCCAACGCCAATCCGGGCATCGGCCGATGCGAACGGCGGCAACGTCGGGTTCCCGAGGCCGCCGGACGTGGTAGACTTTGGGAAACGCTTTGCGCCTAAGGCGATTTGTCCGAGTGCCTTGCCCCAGCCAATGATTGGGGTGCCACTGCTGGCTCGTCCAGCAGTGAGATTTGCGAGGCAACGCCAAACGGCGACTCTCACTGCTGGACAAGCCAGCAGTGGCACCCACTCCCAAATCAAGTATTGGCACACAGGCGCGCGTTGGGCGAACGGTTGGGGCACGCCGTCGTGGTGGGGTATGCGCGGGCGTACCTGGACCGGCTTCGGGAGGACGTTCGGAAGCTCAACGGGGCCGTGGCCGTGCCGGATGTCGCGGGAATCGCCAGCGGCGTGGCCGAGGCAGCAACGGCGGGCGAGTTGTCGAGCCTGCGACGGGTCATCAATTGCACCGGCGTGCTCTTGCACACCGGGTTGGGCCGGGCGCCGCTGGCCGAAGAGGCGATCGACGCGATGGTCGAGGCGGCGCGCGATTACGCAAGCGTCGAGATCGATCTGCCGACGGGCGAGCGGTCGCAGCGGGTCGTGGCGGTCGAAAAACTGCTGTGCGAATTGACCGGGGCGGAAGCGGCGATCGTGGCGAACAACAACGCCGGGGCGACGATGCTCACGCTGGCCGCGATCGCCCAGGGACGCGAGGTGATCGTATCCCGCGGCGAATTGATCGAAATCGGCGGGAGTTTCCGGCTGCCCGACGTGATGGCGACGAGCGGCGCCCGGCTCCGCGAAGTTGGCACGACGAACAAGACGCGGATCGGCGACTATCGCGCGGCCATCGGTCCCGACACAGCGGCGCTCATGCGGGCGCACCCGAGCAACTTCGTCGTCGTGGGATTCACCGAGCGGGCGTCGCTCGATGAGCTGGTCGCGCTGGGGCGGGAACACAAGCTCGTCGTCATCGACGATATCGGTTCGGGGGCGCTGGTCGATTTCGGGCGATTCGGCTTCACCGGCGAGCCGGTTGCGGCCGAGAGCATTGCCGCCGGGGCCGATATCGTGTTGTTCAGCGGCGACAAGCTGCTCGGCGGACCGCAATGCGGCGTGGCGGTCGGGCGACGCGAGGCGATCGGGTGGTTGGCAAAACACCCGATGATGCGGGCGCTTCGGGTCGACAAACTGACGCTGGCGGCGCTCGCGGCGACGCTGCGGCTTTATCGCGATCCGAGCGTAGCGGTGGCCCGCGTGCCGCTGTTGGCGATGCTTGCGACACCGGTCGACTCGTTGCGACAACGCTCGGAAGCGCTCGCGGAACGGCTTGCCGCGTTCGACGGCATCGCGGAAGCCCGGGCGATGGAGGACGATACGTTCTTGGGCGGCGGATCGATTCCGACGCAGCGGCTCGCGACGTGGTGCGCGGCGATCCGGCCGGCGTCGGGTGGGCTGGATTCGCTGGCGGAGCGGTTGCAAAAGGGTGTGCCGGCGGTCGTCGGCCGCGTGCAGAACGACTGGCTCCTGTTGGACTTGCGCTCGGTTCCGCAGCGGCTGGACGGCGAGATTCTTGATGCGGTGCAAAGTGCGAGCGGACCGGCGGCGTCGACGTAGGACGGACTCCGAGTCCGTCGTGCAAAGAGGTCAGCGCACATCTGGCGGAACCGGCGCTTCCCGGCTGGCTCGAACCCGTCACTTCGAGGGGGTTTTGTCTGGAGCGGTCCTGCGGGGTATGATAGGCGGCTTGAGGATGCCTTCCTCGGGTCGCACGGATGGTGGCGGACGCCGACGGCGAATTGCGGTCAAGGAGGAGATCGTCCGATGGAAACGAAGTCGGTTGGATCGACTTTCGCAGCGATGCAACCGGCAGAGAGCTGGAAAAACTATGATACGGCCAGGGGTGTTCCATAAGCTGCGGCTTCTCGTTGCCGCAGGCAGCGTAGGTGTTTTGCTGCTGGCATTGCCCGCCGCCGCCGCGTTCGGCCAGACGAGCGATTTCGACGACTGGCAGGGTTTCAAGCCCGGGAGTTGGTGCGAGATTCGCACGACGGTGGAAACGATGGACGCGCTGGGCACGACGGTTGCCGCCAAGAGCACGTCGATCACGCAGACCGAGCTTGCGAGCATCGCGAAAGACTCCGTGACGCTGCGGGTCAATGAAGGCACGATCGAATACGCCGGCAAACGCTTTCCGACGCCGGCCGCGACGCTCGTGCTGCGGCCTTACGGTCAGCAAGAGAACGAAAAGGCGACGGTCGCGGAGCAAGGCAAGGTCGAAATCGAGCTGGGCGGCGAAAAGCACCAATGCCGGACCGTCAAGGTGCAACTCGCGGGCGAAACCGGCAAGCGCGAGGTGGTCAACGTGTTCCGCGACGCGGCGGTGCAATCGCCGTTGCGGCGGGTCGTGACCGCGTTCGACAAGAATGCCGAGGAAAAGGTCGTTAGCACGACGACGACCGAGGCGCTCACGCTCGACGGCGCCGTTCCCGTCGGCGAGCGGATGCTGCGGACGGTTTGCTATCGCGTCGTTTACCGCAACCACAAGCTGTCGACGACGGCGCTCGTGGACAAGAGTGCGGACGTGCCCGGACAACTTGTGCGGGCGGAGGTCGTCGAGCGCGGGCCGGACGGAACGCTGCTCCGCCGCATCACGCAAGAATTGCTCGATTACGAGGTCAAGTCGGAGGCGGTGCCGAGCACGGAGATCGGCCGGGCACGCGAGCGCCGCGAAGCGCGGCAAGACCGGCGGGAAGAGCGGCGAATTCGCCGGTCGCCCAGCGACGATCGTTGAACGCCTCGCGTTGTCGCGCTAGGTCGCACGCGCCGCCGATTCTTGGCCGACGAGCACGAGCTGATCGCGAAAGTGCTCGATCGTCTCGGTCGGATTCAGGTTGAAGATGACGCGGCCGAGCGTCTGCCAATGCTTGCCGTCGAACTCGAACACGGCGGTCGCGGCCCGCAGATTCGACACGGCGGCGACGTCTTCCATCCCGCCGCCTTCGACGGCCTCGAAGCGAATCGTGCACCCGACGAGCGCCGCAAGCTGGCGATTCTGGCGATTGCAGGCGTAGGTGACGTCGTTGTCGAAGTCGCAATCGACCCACCGCAACCCGCGGGGCTTTCCGGAGACCGCGGCGGCCTCGAAGAAAACGCACTCGAGCCGCTCGCGCTGAAGGTGGAAGTCGCGCCGGGCCTGGTCGTTCGCCGCGCGGCGCCGCTGCCGAAGCCAGCCTGGCATACGCCAGAGTGCGAATCCCAACGCGGCTACGGCGACACCAGCAAGGGCAGGCAGCAACCAATCCATGGGACACCTTCAACTTCAATCGGCGGGAACGATCGCCCGCCGGCTATGTCGGATAGGCGCCGGCGAGTCCGGCGCGGCATCGGCTGGCACATTCTATTCGGCGGAATCGGCATTGGGCAAGCAAAGTTGCGGGTCGAAAATGCGGGCGAGCGGCAGGTAGTAATCGGCTCGCTCGCGACGCTCCCGAGGCCCAGCCGCACAATCAGTCGGCCTTATTGCAAACCGCGGGCCGTCGCGGCGACCCGCAGCGTCACCTTGCCGCTTTTCGGCGGGTCGGCTTTTTGTCGGCGGCAGTCTTGGCGACCACCTTCGCCGCCGACGACTGCGACGCGGCGTCCGCGCCAATATGGATGACGGAGGCCGACTCCTGGGCCGCGAGTACGAAAATCTTCCCGTCGCCCATCCGGCCCGTGCGGGCGACTTCGACGATTTGCCGGACTACTTCGTCGACGCGGGTGTCGTCGACCCACAGGCTGATTTCGACCTTCGGCAAAAAGGCCATCGAGTATTCGCTCTCGCCGTATTGGTCAAGATAGCTCTTTTGCCGGCCGTAACCCTTGACCTCGCGCACGCTGCACGCTTCGATCGGCGCGAGGCGCAGGCTTTCGAGCACCTTCTCGGCGAGGAACGGGCGGATGACGGCGATGACTTGTTTCATCGGGCTTTAACTCGGTCGAGAACGGCGTGCGACGGATGCGGCGGATGCCGATTTGGGCATGGGGACGGCGGGTGACCGGTGTTCTGCCAGCGGCGTACCGCGGGACGCCGGTTGGGCGTAACGCCGACCGCCCGATGGTCATTGTAGATCGGAGCTGCGATTCTTGGGTATGCAACTTGCTTGATCGAGCGGTTGGTTCGGCGAATCGCAGGCATTCCCCCAACGAGAAGGGTCGTTTGGCGTTTGACAAATCAACCGATGCCGATTAGTTTGATTGCGCGTCGGTACGCGCTTGCAGATAGGAACTGGATTCGCGAGGTTTGCGCGTTCCAACGGCGCCATTCCGCCTAGTTCGAAGCCGGCGGTTGCCGCATGGGGGTGACTGTCGGCGCCCGCCGAGTTTCCCGCCCGCATCACGAGTCCTCCACTGTGGAGGACGTCTGCCGGTCGACAGCGCTCAAGCGCGTCGCCGCTCACAATCACAAACCTTGCTATTTGGCTAGGCCCGCGCAAGCATATTCGCGCGGCCGCTACCGAGGAGATGGATCGATGGGTTGCGCTTCGTTCTTTCGCACGTTTCGCCCTTCGCGCCGCGAGGCGCTGACGGTCGGCGCCGTCGGCGGGCTGGGTTTGACGCTGGCCGATTTCTTCCGCATTCGCCAGGCCCAGGCCGATCAGAAGAACTACGACTTCATCGAGGCCAAGGCCAAGAGCGTGATCCACATCTTCCTGCCCGGCGGCATTGCCCAACAGGAAACGTTCGATCCCAAGCCGTTCTCGCCGATCGAATATCGGGGCGAGATGCGGGCGATCGACACGAAGCTCGCCGGTGTGCAGTTCTGCGAAACGCTGCCGAAGACGGCGACGGTCGCCGACAAGCTGACCGTCATCCGTTCGATGAGTCACGGCGAAGCGGCCCACGAACGCGGCACGCACAACATGTTCACGGGCTATCGGCCCAGTCCGGCGCTCGTGTTTCCGAGCATCGGCAGCGTGGTGAGCCACGAGTACGGTCCGCGGAACAATCTGCCGCCGTACGTCTGCATTCCGAACCAGCCGAACGAGTTCGCGGGGACGGGTTATTTGAGTTCATCGTTCGCGCCGTTCAGCTTGGGCGCCGATCCGGCGTCGAATGGGTTTCGCGTGCAGGATTTGGCGCTGCCCGGCGGCGTCACGGACGAGCGGTTCGCCCGTCGCCGTTCCGCCCTCGAAGCGGTCAACGACCATTTCGCAAACAAGGAGAAGTCCGACGCGCTGCGGGCGATGGACACGTTCTACGAGCGGGCCTACAGCCTCATCAGCTCGCAAAAGGCCCGCGAGGCGTTCAATATCGACGCCGAACCGGCCAAGCTTCGCGACGAATACGGCCGCAACGAGGCCGGGCAGCGGATGCTGATGGCCCGCCGGCTCGTCGAAGCGGGCGTGCGGATGGTGACGCTCACCTACGGCGGCTGGGACATGCACAACCAGATCACGGCCGGCATGCGCGGCTCGATGCCGCCGTTCGACCAGGCGTTTCATCGGTTGATTACCGACTTGGATGAGCGCGGTTTGCTCAAGGAAACCTTGGTGATGGTGTCGAGCGAATTCGGCCGCACTCCGAAGATCAACGGTAATGCTGGCCGCGATCATTGGCCCAAGGTGTTCAGCGTCGTCCTCGCCGGCGGCGGGGCGAAGCCGGGCGTCGTCTACGGCAGCTCGAACGCGACCGCCAGCGAACCCGAAAACGACGAGATTGGTCCCGTCGACTTCATGACCACGGTTTATTACTTGATGGGCATCATCGCCGACAAGGAACTGATGGCCCCTGGCGATCGGCCGATCGAAATCGTCGACGGCGGCAAGACGGTCAAGGGGATCATGGCGTAGTCTGGGGTCAGGTTTCGGGGGGCGGGGGTCGGGGGGCGGGGAACGACGTAATCTTGCGAGTTGGATTGGTGGTTCGCTATGCGAATGTTCATATCGCTTGTCGCGGCTGCTTCGTTGCTCGCGGTGAATTTCGTCGCTGCCGCCGAGCCGGCCTTGAGCGTGATTTCGCCGACGGGGGCGCAGCGCGGCAAAGATGTTGAGGTCACGTTCGCGGGCGCGCGGCTTGGCGACGCGCAGCAGGTTTTGATTTACGAGCCGGGGATTACAGTCAAGAGCGTGACCCCCGCCGGCGACAATGCGGCGAAGGCGTCGCTCGCGATTGCCGCAGATTGCCGCCTGGGCCTGTTCGGGATGCGCGTCCGCACGGCGACGGGCATCTCGAACCTCCAGTTGTTCAGCGTCGGCGCCTTGCCCGAGGTCGCCGAAACCGAGCCGAACAACGAATTCGAGAAGCCGCAGCAGATCGGCCTGGACGTAACCATCAGCGGCGTCGTCGAAAACGAAGATGTCGACTATTTCGTCGTCGACGCGAAAGCCGGCGAACGAATCACGGCCGAGGTCGAGGGTTTGCGGCTCGGGTACACGTTCTTCGATCCGTACGTGTCGATTCTCGACGAAGCGCGGTTCGAGCTGGTCAACTCCGACGATGCCGCGCTCGTGAGGCAAGACGGCGTCTGCTCGGTCGTCGCCCCGAAGGACGGCAAATACATCGTCCAAATCCGCGAAAGCTCGTTCGGCGGCGCGGGCGATTGTCGCTATCGCCTGCACGTCGGGCGGTTTCCGCGGCCCACCGCGGTGATTCCCGCAGGCGGAAAGCCCGGCGAAACGGTCGATGTCCGCTGGCTCGGCGACGTGCTCGGCGAGCGGACCGAAAAAGTCACGCTGCCCGGGGCCATCTCGCGCGAGTTCGCGCTCATCGCCCACGACGACCGCGGCTTCTCTCCGTCGGGCAATGCGTTTCGCCTCAGCCCGCTCGACAACGCCGTCGAAGTCGAGCCGAACAACGAACGCCCGCAAGCAACGCCGTTCGCCGCGCCGCGGGCCGTGCATGGGGTCATCGAGAAGGCGGGCGACGTCGACCACTTCAAGTTCGCCGGCAAGAAAGGCCAGGTGTTCGACGTCCGCGTGTTCGCCCGGCAGTTGCGGTCCCCGCTCGATTCCGTCCTGGAAGTGTTTCGCGCGAGCAACGGGCAGGGCCTCGGCGGCAACGACGACAGCGGTTCGCCGGATAGTTACCTCCGCGTCACGCTGCCGGAGGACGACGAGTACCTGGTCGCGATTCGCGATCACTTGGGAAAAGGTGGAGCGGATTATGCCTATCGGGTCGAAGTCGCTCCGGTGCAGCCGACGCTAACGATGGGCTTGCCCGAGCGGCAGCAATACGTCGCCCACACGCTCGCCGTGCCGCAAGGCAATCGCATGGCGCTCTTGGTAAGCGCCAGCCGGGCCGATTGGGGCGGCGATTTGAACGTGACCTTCGCCGGACTGCCCGAGGGCGTCGCCGTCGAAACGGAAACGATGACCGCGGGCCGCACCTTCGTACCCGTGCTGTTCACCGCACCCGACGCCGTGCAACCGACGGGCGCGCTTGTCGACGTGATCGGCAAGCCGGTCGATCCGAACCTCAAGATCGAAGGCCATTTGCTCCAGCGGTCGATGCTCGTCCGCGGACAGAACAATATCGACGTCTACGGGCATTGGGCGGAGCGGATGGCCGCCGCCGTCACCGCGCCCGCGCCGTTCAAGATCGACATCGTCCAGCCCAAGGCCCCGCTCGTTCGCGACGGGCAGATGAACCTCAAGATCGTCGCCACGCGGGCCGAAGGTTTCAAGGCCCCGATTAGCGTGTTCCTGTTGTACAATCCGCCCGGCGTCGGCTCGTCGGGATCGATTTCGATTCCCGAGGGCCAGAACTCGGCCGAGATTCCGCTCACTGCGAACGGCGGCGCGGAGATCGGCAACCACAAGATCGTCGTCATCGGCCGGGCCGGGGTCGGCAACGGGGCGATCGAAGTTTCGTCGCAACTGGCCACGCTGGCGATCGCCGCGCCCTACGTCGGCTTCGCTTATCAAAAGGCGTCGGTCGAGCAGGGGCAGGAAGTCGATCTCGTCGTCGGCGTGACCAAGAACGCGGATTTCGCCGACGAAGCGACGGTCGAGTTGCTCGGTTTGCCGGCGGGCGTGACGGCCGAACCGCTCAAGCTCACCAAAGACATGCCGCAGCTTGCGTTCAAGGTGAAGACGGCGAAAGACTCGCCGGCCGGGAAGCACAAGTCGGTGCTCGCTCGCGCGACCGTGATCGAGCAAGGCGAGCCGGTCGTTCACATGCTCTACGGCGGCGAGTTGCGGATCGACGTGCCGTTGCCGCCGAAGCCCGATCAACCGGCGGCCGCGCCGATGCCCGCCGCGACGGCTCAAGCCAAACCGGCGGAGAGCAAGCCGGCCGAAAAGCCGCTCTCGCCGCTGGAAAAGCTGCGGCTCGAGCGCGAGAAAGCGAAAGCCGCGGCGGCGATGAAATAACGGCAATCCATAGAGAGCCGTCCGTGGCTCGCAAGGCATCCGTGTTCGGGAGGGAGGAATTGTGATTGGTAAATGGTGAATTGTGAATTGTGAATGAAGGCAGTTCACCATTCACAACTTTCCATTCACCATTGGCGTTGTGCCGGTCACTCTTCCAGCGGCGCCGTCGCCAGCGTCTTGAGCGCATCGAGCGTCGCCACGACGTCGCCGCACGAGACTTGCGTCCAACCCTCGCGCCGGTGATTCAAGATCGCCAGCTTGAACGTGTCGAACGCCGCCTGTAAGTCGTCGGGCAATTCCGGCAACTCGGCGAACGGTTGCACAATCGGAGCGCGGCGCGGCGCGGGTTCTTCGGCCGTTTCCTCGCCGTCGCCAAACGGGGCCTCGTCCGCTTCATCTTCAACGGTGGTTCTGTCGCCCTCCGCATCGCCAAGATCCGCCGCCGAGAGCCGCGCGACCGACGGCGTGATGCGATCGTCGCCTGGAGACGAATCTTCCGCCGCGGCCTGTTCTCGCGCGGCTTCCGCGTCGACTTGAGAGGCGAGTTCATCCGCGCGGGCGGCCACGTCGCCGAGGGTTGCGGCCCGCCGCTCGCGCATCTGGCTAACGGACCAGTCGTTCTGCAGCGCCCCTTCGAGCCACATTTCGGCGTCTTCCCAATCGAGCGCGGCTTGAAAGTGGCTCCAATACAGGCCCTCGTAGCTCGTATGCGTCGCTCCGAAACGGGCCCACACGCGGCGCAAGCGGCCAACGTGCTGGCTGGTGACGCCGCCGACCCGCGCGGCCCAAGCTTCGTCGGCGTAATCGACCGCCGCGCTGCCAGCCTCGATGAGGGCCTCGCGCCATTCGCCGATGATTCGGCCCTTCTCCCAGTTCGTGGTGCTGATCAAACGATGCCAGCGGCCGAGAAACGGCTGCGACGCGGCTTCGACTTCGGACGGAGCGCTTGCGGACGAAACTTCCATGCGCGGAATTCCTCGCGGGTCTAGATGGGGACGGATCGCTCGTCGGCGGCCACTGGTTCACGAGCGGCTCGGCAGACCGACGAAGTGCCGATTCTAGCGCGGGCCGACTCCCAACTGCCAGCCGCGCGACGTTCGCCCGAACCGCCGAAGGCGATCGGCACATACCGAATCGCCGCGCAACACGCGGCGGTTCGCGACGTTGCGCAATCGAAGGGCGTCGAGGGCGCCGCGATCGCTCGGCCGGTTCGCGTTGCGGAAAACCTGTCGGTCGGCTGTTCGGCCGCGTCGGGTAGCACCTCAGCCGCCGAAGAACGGACCTAAAACGCCAGCAACGCCGTTTCCGTTACGTTGTCGGCGCGAGGCGTTCGCACACAAACCCGTTCGTCTTGTGCGAGCCGTCGCAGAATGGCCGATTCTGCGACCCGCCGCAGCGGCACAGCGCCACGAGCGGCTTGTCCGGATTGAGCGGGAACGGGTTGCCGTTCTGGTCGAGGACCTTCACCGGGCCTTCGACGACGAGTGGACCGTTGGGACGCATACGGATCGTGACTTCGGACATGCGAGGCTCCGGTGAAACAGAGGCCGACGAAAGCCGCGGCGGGCGGCATGGCCGGCGCGAACGATGCCGTTCGCGGCCGGCGACGCAGGACATTCTACCGCGCGACGGACGACGCCGAAGCAGCGCGTGCCGCCAGCTTCCGCTTTTCGTTCGTCATTTTGCCTGTTGCATTCCGTCCGTTTCTCCTTGCCGCCGGTTTCCACATCATTCTTGGTGGACGCCGATCGGCCATTCTGCACGGCTAACGCCGCACGCCTTCGTTTCCCGGGATCGTTTTTGCCAATCGCGAAAGTGCGAAAGGACGAAAGCGCGAAACATACGGAGGAAAGGGAGAAGTCCAACAGCGTGATGCCGGCGACGGAGCTTCCGCGGTCATTGCGGCTTGGAAAACACCCCCGAAAAGGCGAGAGATACCCGCGGAGACGGGCTTTTTTCCGCGAATTGCGAAGTATAATACTGCACGAGGTCGCCGCCGTCCCGTCTCTTCTTGCGGCGCGCACGATGCTTAGCGCCTCGTCACGCACTTGCATCGTCTCGAAACTGCCGCGGAGGGTATCATCATGCGGGCCGCTCGATTGGGTATTTGCTACTTGCTTTGCGCCGTGTTGGCGCTTGCCGCGTCGCCATTGCGGGCCGATCGCGCGGCCGACGAAGCCGCAATTCGCGCCTCGGCGCAGGCTTACGCCGCCGCGTTCACCCGCCGCGACGCCAAGGCGCTGGCCGCGTTTTGGGCGCCCGACGCCGTGCACGCGGTCGACGGAAAGAAAGTCACCGGCCGCGAGGCGATCGAAAAAGCATTCGCCGCCGTGTTTGCCGAAGCGGGCGACGCACGGCTTCAGGTGAAAATCAGCTCGCTCCGCTTCGTCACCGACGACGTTGCGATCGAGGACGGCACGGCCCTCGTCCGCCGGCCCGGCGAAGCAACGGAAGAGTCCACCTACACCGCCGTACACGTCCGCAAGGACGGCAAGTGGCTGCTCGATAGCGTCCGCGAAACGGAATCGCCCGCCGCCGCGTCGCCGTTCGACAAGCTCAAGGAACTCGACTGGATGGTCGGCGATTGGGTCGACGACAACGACGAAGCGACGGTCCGCACGAGCGTCAAGTGGATGGGCAACGGCGCGTTTCTCGTCCGCACGTTCAGCATCGCGATCGGCGACAGCGTGCAGCTCGAAGGCGGCCAGGTCGTCGGCTACGATCCGGTCAGAAAGCAGATTCGCTCCTGGGCGTTCGATTCCGACGGCGGATTTTCGGAGGGCCTGTGGACGCGCGACGGTAACCAATGGACCGTCCGCTCGACGAACACGCTCGCCGACGGCCGCCAAGGCACGGCCACGACCGTGTTCCGCTACATCGACGAGAACCGGTTCGGCTGGAAGTCGATCGCCCGCGATCTCGAAGGAGAACTGTTGCCGAACGTCGACGAGGTCGAAGTCGTGCGCGAACCGGCGGGCATGGAAGGCGACGCCGCCGCTGCGGAATTGCAAGAATTAGAATAAGCGCCTCGCGCGACGCCGACTCCGAAACCCTTATCAAATCAACTCGTGCTTTCAACCGGTGCTTCGATGACAAAACACCTCTCGTTCTATTTGTGTTTGGCGGCGGCATTGAATATGGCGTTTGCGCCCGAAATCTACGCACGTGGCGGCGGACGCGGTGGCGGCGGTGGTGGCGCCCGCGCCGGCGGCGGCGGAATGTCGCGTCCCTCGGGCGGCGGCATGAGTCGCGGTCCCACGATGTCTTCGCGCCCAGCCCCGCGCCCATCGGCGCCTGCCGCGCGGCCAGCGCCACGACCTTCCACACCTACTGCACGTCCGTCGACGCCGCGGCCATCGCAACCGACCGCTCGTCCCTCGACGCCGCGGCCATCGCAACCGATTGCTCGGCCCGGTACGGGCGGTTCCGTTGCAAATCGCCCCGGCGCGGGTTCGCCCGGCATTGCGACCCGTCCCGGCGCCGGCGGCTCGGGCATCGCCAATCGACCGGGCCAACGCCCCTCGGCGTCGGACCTGGGCGGTTTCCTGAACATGCCTGAAGCCGGCGCGGGCAACCTCGGCAACCGAGCTCCGAGCGCGGGTGACCGCGCGGCCAATCTCGGCGACCGAGCCACGAACATGCAGGGCCGCGCCGACGACCGCATGGCCAACCGCGGAGACCGCGCGGAGAACCGCGGCGAGTGGAAATCGCAATTCTCCGACAACCGCCAGACCCGCCAGACCGAGCGCCAAGACTGGGCGAACGGAGTCCGCGACAACTGGCAGAACAACCGCGGAGAAATCTGGAACGACCTCCGCGACGACATCGGCGAGCCGGGCTGGCGGCTGGAATATCCACACCTGGCCCACGGTTACTTCCACTACAACCATCCCTACGCCCACGGCTGGTGGACGGTCGCGACGGCCGCGGCGCTTACCGGTTGGTGGGCGGGCGGCGGCTACGGCGAGCCCTATTACTACGACTACGGCAGCGGCGGCAATTGCTATTCCGACGAACAAGCCGTATACGTCGACGATCAGGCCGTCGCCACGCCCGAGGAATACGCCCAACAGGCCGCGGACATCGCCGCGACGGGCGCGGATCAGCTTGCCTCGCCGATCGCGATGGACGCGAACGAAGAGTGGTTGCCGCTGGGCGTGTTCGGTCTGTCGACCAGCAAGGAGGAAAAACAGCCGACGAAGTACTTCCAGCTCGCCGTCAACAAGGACGGCGTCATCAACGGCACGTACGTCAATACGGCCACGAATCGGAATCTGCCGATTCAAGGCGCGGTCGACAAGAAGACCCAACGCGCAAGCTGGTTCGTCGGCGACAAGAAAGACACCGTTATGGAGACGGGCGTTTACAACTTGACCAAGGACCAAACGTCGGTCCTCGTCCACTTCGGCACGGAGCGGACGGAAGAGTATCTGCTCGTCCGCATGGACCCGCCGCCGGAAGCGGCACAGCCAACAGCGGCCAATTAACGGTTAACGCACGAGGAGTGAATGCAGAATGCAAAATGAAAAATGAAAAATGCCCACTTTGGCACCCAACCGCATCGTGGCGTCGCCTCGCATTCTTCATTCTTCATTTTGCATTCTGCATTCTCAAATCTCAGCCCCTGAGCAGCTCGCGGGCTTCGGCGGCGACGCGGTCGGCCGTGATGCCGAAGTGCTTGTAGAGCGCTCCGGCCGGAGCGGATGCTCCGAAGCCGGTCATGCCGACGAACCGCCCGCGTGCTCCGAGATACTTCTCCCAGCCCTGCTGGATTGCCGCTTCGACCGCGACGCGGGCCGTGACGCTTGCCGGCAAGACCGATTCGCGATACGCCGCGTCTTGCGCGTCGAACAGCTCCCAACACGGCAGACTCACCACGCGGGCCTTCACGCCTTCGCCCGCCAACTGCTCGGCCGCCGCTACGGCGAGCGACAATTCGCTGCCCGTGCCGATGAGGATCACGTCGGGCGCGCCACTGGCCGAGCCAGTGCCACCCGGCGCGTCGAGGAGCACGTAACCGCCCCGCGCCGTTCCCGAGGCCGAGGCATATTTCGCGCGGTCGAGCGTCGGCAGGTTCTGCCGCGAGAGAACGAGCGCTACCGGCCGATCGGTAATCGGCAAAATCGCCCGATACGCTTCGGCCACTTCGTTCGCGTCGCCGGGCCGCATCACGAGCAGGTTCGGCATCGCTCGGCACGCGGCCAGATGCTCGACCGGCTGGTGCGTCGGTCCGTCTTCGCCCAAGCCGATCGAATCGTGCGTGAGGATATACAGCACCGGCAGGCGCATGATCGAGGCGAGCCGCATCGACGGCCGCATGTAGTCCGTGAACACGAAAAACGTGCCGCCGAAGGGCCGCAGCCCGCAGAGGGCCATGCCGTTGAGCGCGGCGGCCATGCCGTGCTCGCGGATGCCGAAATGAAAGTTGCGTCCGCCCGGCGTGCGGTGGAACTCGCCTGCGCCCTCGAAGCCGAGGTTGGTGTTGTTCGACGGGGCGAGGTCGGCCGAACCGCCGAGCATCCACGGGACGCGCTTCGCCACGGCGTTGAGCACCTTGCCGGAACTCGCCCGCGAGGCGATCCCCTTGGCGTCGGCGGGAAAGGCGGGAATTTCCGCGTCCCAACCGGCGGGCAGCTTGCCCGAGAGCATCGTTTCCCACTCGGCGGCGAGTTCCGGGTGCGTGGTGCGATATTCGGCGAACTTATTGTTCCACGCCGCATGGGCGTCGCCGCCGCGCTTGCCGATCCCGTCGGCAAAAGCCTGCTTCGCTTCCGGCGGCACGCAAAAGTGCTGGTCGACCGGGCAGCCGTAGACGGCCTTGGTGAGCCGGACTTCCTCTTCGCCCAGGGCAGCGCCGTGCGCGTCGTGCGAGTTGGCCTTGTTCGGCGAGCCGTAGCCGATCACGCTCTTGACGACGATCAGCGTCGGCTTGCCGGCCGTTCGCTTGAACTCGGCATACGCGGCGTCGAGCGCGGCCAGATCGTTGGCGTCGTCCACTTTGACCACGTGCCAGCCATAGCCGACGAACCGCGTGGCGACTTCTTCGCTGAACGCGAGGTCGGTGTGGCCTTCGATCGTGATGCCGTTGTCGTCGTAGATCCAGCACAGGTTGTCGAGCTTCAAGTGCCCGGCGAGCGATGCGGCCTCGGACCCGACGCCTTCCATCAAGTCGCCGTCGCTGCACAGGGCGTACGTGTCGAAGCCGAACAGGTCGAAGCCCGGGCGATCGTACCGCGCGGCGAGCCACTTGCCGGCGATCGCCATGCCGACGCTGTTGCCGATGCCCTGGCCGAGCGGGCCGGTCGTCGTCTCCACGCCGCCCGTGTCGCGATACTCGGGATGGCCGGGGGTGCGGCTGTGGAGTTGGCGGAAGCGTTTCACCTCGTCGAGCGGCACGGCCGGCTCGTCGAGCACGCGGCCGTCGTGCGACACCTGCTTCACGCCCGAGAGGTGCAACAGCGAATAGAGCAGCATCGAGGCATGGCCGCAGCTCAGCACGAACCGATCGCGCGCGGGCCACGTCGGGTCGGCCGGATCGAACCGCAGGTGCCGCTGCCAAAGCTGATACGCGACCGGGGCCAGCGCCATCGGCGTGCCCGGATGCCCGCTCACCGCCGCCTGGACGGCGTCCATGCTCAAGGTGCGAATCGTGTTGATGGCCAACTGGTCGAGGGCGGCGGGCATAGGCGTCCTATTGAAAAACGTTGATGTAAACGGATGCCTGTCGCCAATTGAGACTGTAGGAGGCGAATCCCTTCGCCGACAGCACACGCTGCGGGGGCATTCGCCAAAGCGATTCGCCACTCACAGTCCGGCAACACGCTGACTCGGCGCATACGCCGAGCCGGAAAATGTCCCCCGAGTTTACGGATTAGGCCGGGGGGCGTCAACGATAGCGGAGAGACAGCTAGCGTTTCGGGCGTGACGCCCCGAATTTCATCCGCGACGGCCGTTCCACCATCGCGAAATTCCTAGCAGGGCGAGCGAACAGACGAACCAGCCCACGGTAAACACCGAGATGCCGCGCCACAATCGCCCCGTGTCGCTCTCGTTGATGACGATGATCGCCGTAAGAAGACCGAACGGGTAGCCCACGACCAGCGAGTTCCGCAGCCGCGCCGACTTCATGCTCCGCGGGGCGCTATTCGTCTCTGGCGACTGGTATGGGTTTTCGGCCATGCCGGTATTATATCCGAACCCAACCTGATCGCGACGGTCTACTGGCCGTGCTTTGGACGCCGGATTTACGGAAGAAAACGTGGCGAATTCGCATCGTTGCGACGGGCGTTTGGCTCGCAAAACGCCGCTGCCAAATCCTCAGTGCGGCCGCGAAACGTCGACCTATATTTACGCGCCCGATTAGGCGGCGTTCGCGCCGGCTGTTCGAGGCATCGTGTCGCGTTTCTTGCATTCATTTTCTCAGTGGAGCAACATTCGATGAAGGTCCGTACTCTTGTGTTCGCCGCGGCGTGGCTGGTGCTGACGGCGTCCGTCTCGGCCGAAGCGCCGAAGGCTTCCAAGGAATTGCTGCAAGGCAAGTGGTCCGGCGTCGTGGAAGTGAACGACGCGGAACTGCAAGCCGACGAGAAGTTCAAGGAAGTTCCGGCCGAGCAGGCTCAGCTCGTGCTCAAAATCGTCAAGGATCAGTTCAGCCAGATGAAGGTCAATCTCACGTTCGGCGAAGACGGCACGACGACCGGCGAGTTTTTCGCGCCCGACGTGCCCGAGAAGGACAAGAAGCAGACCGGCACGTGGGAAGTCGTGAAGACCGACGGCCCGAACATCACGATCCGGATTACGTCGGCCAAGGATAACGAGGAAGACGAAGCCGCCGAAGGCGACGACGACGAATCGGAAGACGCCGACGACGATGGCGAGGACACGGAGGAGGAAGAAACCGCAACGAAGGCGGCGAAGGAAATTCGCGAGATGACGTTCACGTTCGCGGACGAGCGGACCATGACCGCCGCCGACATGGGCGACAAGCTGCCCGAGGGCGTGACGTTCAAATTCACGAAGGAGTAGCGAAGCGGCCGATCGGCGCCGCGTGCAATCGCGGCGTCGTGGTTCGACCGCGAGAGGGCCTCCAACGCGCATCGCCGCCAGGACTGGCGGCGAGCGCTTTTTTGACTCTCGCCGTCCGGACGTGACATCGACCGGCCGGCAGCCCGCCGTTGCGACGGGGCGGTTTAGGCAAGCGCCGTGGCAAACTGCAGCGTTGTCAAGGGCAGATTTTCTCACCCTTGTTGTGCGTTTCACGTGAAACGTTTGCAAACGATTTGCATTTGCGGCGTTGGGTCGGCCTCGGGCGATGGCGGGATTGGAGACCTGGCGGTCGGGGGCATGGCAAGGTCGGGAGACTTTGCCATAGCGCGACCTTGTCATGGCCCGCGCGCCGGGCTGGTCTGGCGTGCCTGCGGGACTCACTTCGCTCAGTCCGGCGTGCATTAGATGCCCGCCTCCCATGCCTGCTGCGTGTGGCGGTACAAGACGTGCGGCAGGTCGGCGTGGGTGATGTCGCGTTCGTAGCGGAACCCGGCCTTTTCCATCACGCGTTGCGAAGCGCGATTCGCCGGCGTGGTGAAGCAAACCAGTTCTGCCAGTTGCAGTTCGGCGAACGCCGCGCGGACGCTCTCGATCGCCAGTTCGGTCGCCAGTCCGCGCCCCCAGTATTCGGGCGTCAAAGCATACGCGACTTCGACTTCGCTTCGGCCTTCGACCATCGCCTTGCGGAGGCCGCCGCGTCCGACGAATGCTCCCGACGGTCTGTCGCGCGCGGTCCAGAGGCCGAAGCCGTGCTCTTGCCAATGGGCGATCGCGTTTTCGACGATTTCCGCGGTCTGCGCCGCGGACCTCGCCGGGCCAAGCGTCGCGGCGACCCGCGGATCGCGGAACAAGCGGACGTAATCGTCGAGATCGCCGCGCCGCGTTCGGCGCAGCGCCAGCCGCCGCGTGTATATCTCGTCGAGTGCGCCGAACCGCATCTTTCGCCCAGCGAGCACCAATGTGAAAACCTGCCGCGAAACTAGGTGCAATGCCCAGCGAGTCATGCGCCGTTAGCCGCCGACGACCGCTCGGTTCCGCCCCGCATCGGCCTATTCGATCTCGAACACCGCTTCGATCTCGACGGCGACTCCTAGCGGCAGCGAACCCGCGCCGAACGCGCTGCGGGCACCGATTCCTCGCTCGCGGCCGAACACTTCGGCGATCAGCTCGCTGAAGCCGTTGATGACGGCCGGATGTTGCGTGAACTCAGGCGTCGCGTTGACGAGGCCCATCGCTTTGACCAGCCGCTTCACGCGGTCGAGACTGCCGAGATTGGCCTTGAGCGTCGAGAGAATCGCGAGGCCCGTCAGCTTCGCGGCTTCGTGCCCCTGTTCCACCGTGAGCGACGCACCAACTTTGCCCTCGACGCGCGTGCCGTCGGGCCGCACGGGCAAATGGCCCGAGGTATAAGCCAGATTGCCGACGACGACGATCGGCGTGTACACGCCCGCCGGCTTCGCGGCGGGAGGAAGTTCGAGACCGAGTTCGGCGAGTTTGGCTTCTGGGGACATGGGTGGAGGAGTCAGGAGTCAGGAGTCAGGAGTCGGGAGACAGGAGACAGGAAACGGGTGCTGGGCGATGGGTGGCGGCTTGGTGCTACTTCTTTGCGGCTGTGCCCTCTAGCTCGATGTCGTCCCAGTCCGTCGTGTCGTCGAACGAACCGATGCCGATCCGACCGTGGGCGAACGTCTTGTCGCTCGCGGTCATCGCGGGCGTTTTCATGTCGTCGAAGTAGACCTCGATCGTTCCGTCGGCCACGCGGCGCGCGATCTTCACCGTGTGCCACTTCTCGTCCCACGGCGTCCCCTTCGACGTCTTGGTCGAAATCTTCGTCCGCGGCGAACCATTGACGATGAAGATCTGGTTGGCGTGGTCGTCGGTTTCCTTGCCGAGATGGACGTAATAGAAGTGCGACGCATCCCGATAGCCGAACACGAGCACGGCGTCGCGATGGCCGTAGTCCTTGTGCGTGCTGAGCACCTTGGCCGTCAGCGCGAAGTCGCCCACGTCGTTGTCCTTGAGCAGGGCGATGTTCACCGGGCTGCGAACGGGCGGCTTGTACTTCGACTCCTTCTTGAACTGGCTAAAGACGTAGTTGTCGTCGTGTTGGCGGAGCGTCCAGATCGACTTGTCCATCGGCTCCCAGTTGTCCGCGCCCTTCTGGAAATCGTCGCGATACGAGACCTTCGCCGCCTCGTCGGCAAGACCCGCAGCGCCGCAGAACATCGCGGCGAGCAACGTCAAAGTTCGCATGAGGTTCTCCTCGATTGGTCTGGTCGATTTACCGCAAAGAAGCAAAGGTGCAAAGAAGAACAAAAAAGTACCGAACGTCTTCCCGAATCCTTTGCGTCTTTGCTCCTTTGCGGTTTCCGAAGGCTCCTCGTCCACGTCGGCCGCTTGCAGGATCGCGAACGCAATCTGACAATTCGTATATCGCGATTACAAGAATAATGCACGGCCCGGCGGAGGGCCAGTAGATTTACCGCACGCCGAGAAACGACGCCATCATGGGCCAATGGACGCAAACGACGCTCGCCGGGCATGCGTGCGACGTGTTCGAGCCGGACGCGCCGAGCCCGCACGGCTACGTTGTGCTCTACCTGCATGGGGTGCATCTGAACCGGCTCTCCGGCAAGCCTGCGTTCACCGCCGAGTTCGAGCGGCACGGCCTGCGGGTGTTCGCGCCGATGACCGCGCGGAGCTGGTGGACCGACAAGATTTGCAGCGAGTTCGATTCGCGGCTCACTGCCGAGCGGCACGTGCTCGACAACGTGCTCCCGCACCTGGCCGAGCGCTGGAACGCCGCCCCGCCGCGGATCGGACTCTTGGGCACGAGCATGGGCGGGCAAGGCGCGTTGCGGTTCGCCTTCAAGTATCCGAATCTTTTTCCGGTCGTCGCGGCGCTGTCGCCGGCGATCGACTATCATCAGCGGTTCGATGAAGGCGACGAGACGTTGCCGCTGATGTACCCGGACCGCGAAGCCGCGCGGCAAGACACGGCGATCTTGCACGTGCATCCGCTCAACTGGCCGCGGCACCAGTTTTTTTGTTGCGATCCGACGGATTATCGCTGGTTCGACAGCGCGGACCGGCTGCGGATGAAGCTTTATTCGCTCGGCGTGCCGCACGAATGCGATCTGGAAACGACCGGCGGAGGGCACGGCTTCGAGTATTACAGCCGCATGGCTCCGCGAGCGATCGGGTTCGTCGCCGAGCGGCTGGAGCGGGAGCGGTTGCGGGTGTAGGGACGGGGTCGGGATTCGGGGATTGCGGGGGTTGGCGTTGTTGCGGGTGACGATTCACAAGCGCGTGTCCGGAGTTCGCGTTGACGCCCGGCGCATGCGCTTGGGCGTTAAGGCAGCGCTGGCGTTGGGCGGTGTGGATGACGGGGTCGTGAGCGTGGCTCTCGTCGACGATCCGACGATTCACGAAATGAACGCGCGGCACTTGCAGCACGACTATCCGACCGACGTACTGAGCTTCCTGATCGAGCAGGACGGCAACCGGATCGAGGGCGACATCGTGGCGAGCGTCGATACGGCGGCCCGCGAAGCGCCGAAGTATGGCTGGAGCGCGGAAGATGAGCTGTTGCTCTACGTCGTTCACGGAGCGCTGCATTTGGCCGGCTTCGACGATCTGACTCCAACAAAGCGCAAAACCATGCGCGCCGCCGAATGCCAGGTCCTCGCACAGTTCGGCCTGAACCCCAGCTATGAACACCGCGCGTCTAACCTCTAACCTCCAACCTCAGTGCTTTGTACTAGCATTTCGGTTGCTAGCATTTGTTTTATGCTGTGCTTAATAGGCGTGCCGTAGCGGCGTGTTGGCGGTTTGTCTTGTTCATG
>QEVJ01000268.1 GCA_003576845.1 Planctomycetota bacterium | reverse complement strand
TGTCATGCCGGCGCAGAGATTGTTGTAAATCTCCATGCCGGTGAGATTGCCGCCGCCGCTGTTGTCATCCATGCGAATCACGCCGCGATAGACGATGTTACCATAGACTTGGCCATTCTCCGTCGTCCCGGTCGTTGTGCTGATTGCAATGCCGATAGCACCGCTGATTGCCGTCTCGTGATTGAAAACCACGTTGTTCCGCACGATGAACCCGGCGCAGTTAGTAATTTGAAAACCCGTCCCGCCGCCTTCCTGCGAATACGTCGAGTTGCCATAGTCGTGGCAGCGGTTTCGCTCGATGATCGCGCCCGACTGAGCATTGAACACGTCGATGCCCACCTTGTCGTAAACTTCTACGTGATTGTCGGCGATGTAAAGGTTTTGCGTCGGATTCGTGGCCGTGCCGCAGACGATCATGCTGTTCGTCTTGACGCCGGCAAACGTGTTGCGTGTGACCCGTTGGTTAAGATGCTTGGCGCGCCACGTTGCTTTCGCAGCCGGTTCGACATAGTTGGAATCGAACACGAAATCGTCGCATTCCGCGAACACGCCGGCGCTGAAGTTGTACGCTGCGCTACGGGTGGCCCACACCGCATCGACCAAGTGCGGGTAGGTATCTTTGAGCGAATCATCGTGGCGGATGAATTGCGTCTTGCGGAACACGCAATGTCGAATCGAACCGCTCGACAAATTGGCAGAAATGCCCGAATGATAGTAAATCAGCGTGGGCGCGAAGATGAGCGCTCCGCCGCCGGCGTCGCTGTCGCGGTTGCCCCACAATTCGATATTACGAAGGTGGACGTTCATCCGAGCTTGCGCCGCGGACGATCCGCCGACCGTAATCATCGCACTCGCACCAACCGACATGGGCGATGTGTCGCTGTCTGTCGAACTGCCCATGCGAACGATCGGCAGTTCGCCGGGATAGCCCATCGGCAGAATGTAGGCCGGCGCATTCGTGACCCGCTTCTCCCAGCTTATTTCTTTACGCAAAACGTGAATGGTGGCGTAACGGACCAGCACAATGCAGGGCTTAGTTGAATTGCCGAACCGCGTCGAACTACCACCGCCCGTTTCGTCGGTGTTTTTGAGACCGCCCGCAGAAGCGGCTGCGCTATTGCCGTTGCCGCCCCACAGGCGATATTGGAACGTGTTTTTATTGGCGTCGGTGAATAGATTTGCGCTGTGCGCTGGCCCCGTCGCCATCATTGTAGGTTTTCGCCGTCGTCCCGTCTAAAAGCGTGCAAGTGTTGTTGCTCCCGCTCTGATACGTGACGATTACCGGACCATCGGACGACGACGGATCGCCGTCATCCACCGCCTGCGGGTCGATGATCGCGACGTTGCAGGCCAATCCCTCCAGCGTCGTCACGAGATCAAGCGGGTCGGCTTGCGTCAGCGTTGTGGGCGCTGCCGCGCCCCAGCTTCCGCCCGCTTCGCTCAGTCGATTTGTGTAGCCGATGGCTTGCTTGTTCTCTTTGAGTTTGATATCGAGCCAGTAGAGCAAGTGCCGCGCGTCCAGCGTGCCGCCCTCGGGCGCTTCCGCGAGATCGTATTCCCAGCCCTCTGTCAGCAGATATTCCATGAACAGGTCGGACACGACCGTAGCGCCTTCGATGATCGCCACGAACCGCGTAATGAACCCCTGAAAATCCGCAAGCGTCGTGAGCGAATCGCCGAATAGCGCTCGCTTCTCCGCAGCGAAGATCGCCGCCTCATTCGAGACAACGCCGTACACGCCACTGAATTTCGGTCGTGCTCGCGTCCTGCCAGATACCTTAGCGACAAGTTCGGAGATGCCCTTGTATTTCGGCACGATCCGCGTGCGACCAAAGACGGCGCGATGCGTCGTAACGGGAGGAACGACACCTTTACGGGCGACACCTAGGTAGTCGTCGTATAGCAGCGGTAAGAGTTGGGCGGGAATCATTGGCATAGTTTTCGTCCCTTCGTGTTAGTCGTCGATCGACAGAATCTCGGTCACCAGTTGCCGTTGTTCAGCCTTGCCTTCATCGAACGCCGCGGCGAGCATTCGTCGGCCTCGTTTACGCGCGCCGTTAATCGGAACCGCGAACGAGGCTTGGGACGCATCGACGCCGCAATGGAGCGTGAGTCGCGGGGCGAAAAAACGTCGCCAACTTCCATCCACCGCGAACGGCACGAGGCTCGCCAAAAAATCAACGGCCGCTGCCACGTCCAAACGCCGTCGCGCTATCCGCGCTTCCGCCAACTCACGCGAACAATTCCGGTCGACGGAGTCTGCGACTGCCGCTGCATGTGTTGCTGCCGCCGCGATCTGCAAGAGACGATCGCGCGGCAGACCGCGGAAACGCCATGCCAAACCGTGCAGCTTACGTTGGGTCACTTCAACTTGCATCGTCGTCCTCTCGTTAGATGCCTTACGGTGGCGGCGGGTCTTCCTTGAAAAACGAATTCGTCCACCAGCGTCGCGCGCCGCTTTCGTACCACACTTGCACCTTCGATCCGCTCGGGATCGTATCCGAACCGCCGCCCTGCCAACTGTAAATTTGCACGCCAGGGATGCCGCCGCCGGGATTGCCGTCGCGGTCGTGAGACTCGATTTGCCCCGCCGCGTCCGCCCCCGGCTCCAGGTCTTCACTCAGCGTTGCCGGGCGCACCAGCCCGTAGGGGTACACGACCTCGTAGCGCTTGGAATAGTTGCTCCAATGCGCAAGCACAATGTCGCCCGAATCAACGCCGTTGTCCGCGTTGATCTCTTCCGGACCGAACGCACAGCAAATGTGAAACGGGTCGTGAACTTGATAGCTCTGGATTTTCTCGGTCGCGAGATTACCGAAAAAGTAATCCTCCACGGTCTTCGCGTACTTGTCGCGAAACACCGGGACGCCAAACGCCGACCCGCCCGGTGGGAGCACGTTCAGAATCAAAAAGTGCTGAACAGAGTCCGCGTGCGGAGTCCCCGACGTGACGCCGGATCGGCGGCGTTGGGCATTAAGACGGTCGTTCATGGTTCGATTTCCTTTGGAGTTGTGCGGCAGCGCCGCGGTTAGGATTCGTTTGCCTCGCGTCGGTCCGCGACGCGGGACATTTCATCGAACAGCCCGACTACGCGCCAGAAATCTGGAACCCAGCCGCCCAGCCTCATTCCCAGCGCACAGTGAAAGTGCTCTGCCACGTCAACGAGCAATTCTTCCGCACGGTCCGCGGGCAATCGCGCCTCCGCGATGATCGGCCGAACGCCCTCGACGAACCGCACCGCCGCGTCGGCGAACGGTCCGCCCGAGTCCGCACGTTGGGCCTCGCGCTTCGCCGCTCGCCGCTCCCGGCGGTGTTCAGCACGGCTCGGCGCGAACGGCGAGCCGAACGATTCGAGAAACCGATCGACCGCAGCCTTGTGCCAGGGCGGTCCCTTCGGAAAACCGTCTCGCAAACGCCATCGGTCGACGGTGGTGCGGCTGGTCTGGTAGGCCGCGGCCATTCCGTCGCGGGTGGTAATCACGCCCGGCTCCGATGCCGGCTGTCGTTTTCGCTTCGCCATGAATCGCTACAACCTGAGTTTTTTTGTTTGGTACGCGCACAAAACGTGCAAATCAAAGACCCGAATTAGGGGCTACCCCCTTGGGAGGACCCTGCCAGTTTTCTCCCCCGTGGTGGGGGTGCCTGCCGCCCGGGGTGTCCCCCGGCGTTCGTAGCCGAGCCATGCGGCGATGGCGTCGACGAACCGCGTCCAAGCGCTGCGCTTGCTGCGGCGCACGTCAACGCGGATCGTGGGCGGTTGCTCGTGCGGTCGGTTGCGGTCGGTCAAGTGCCGGCGCTCGCGCTCATCGTGTTCGCGTTCCGCCAGTTCGTCGAACACGCGGCCCATTGCTTCCGCGGCCGTGGTTGGTCGACGGACAAGCTGGTAGCCCATCGCCCGCAATTGAATCTCTTGGCGCAATGTTGGCCGTCGGTTCATCGTCGCACCCCTTGAATGTCCTCTGCCCACAACTCGGCGAAGTCTCGGGGCAATGGTGATCGCAACACGTTCACG
>QEVJ01000267.1 GCA_003576845.1 Planctomycetota bacterium | reverse complement strand
CAAACCACCGGGGAAGGGGCCGCCGCGCCCGCATTTCATCCCGACGCCACGCACGACGCTCAAACGCTCAATTCATATCGAGGGTGAATAAGTCCGGATAACGCGTGACGAGCATGAGACTTACCTGCAACACAAAAAAGGACCCGCCCACGAATTATTCGCAGGCGGGCACGGTCTGGGAAGTTATTTAATCCTCGGTCCTTACCGCGACGGCGAACCAATCTGGGCAATCGACCCCGGCGGCGAGTCACATGAGCCGCGGCCTGTGATTTGGAACGATTTGGTTTTGTACATTGGCAAGGTCAGGAAGGCGGAGTGAAGCAGTGGCCGAGCCTCGCGGCGCCGGTCACAACTAATCCGAACGGTCAAACGAGTCCCGCCATGCTCGCCACGCCGATTGGCTCGCGGCAAGTGTATGGCTCGCCATAGCGGGTCCCGATGGTCTTGCCCCAGTAGGCGGCTTCGTCGCGGAGTTGGTCCAGGAACGTAGGCTCTTCGGTCGGGCGGCCGGTGATGAATTGGCTTTCGTAGCAGCGAATCGCCGCGAGCTTCTGCTCCCAGTGGTCCGAGATGTCGAGGACGAACGCCGGTTGCGGAGCGAGCTTGAGGTGGACGCAGTAGTAGTTGTAAATCCGCCGCGGATGGAACGGCTCGCCGGTAAGGTCGGTCTTGCTGAGCTTTGCCCAAAACCGGGCGGCTTCGACCAGTTCGGTCGCGGCGACGTGATCGGGGTGGGCGTCGACCCAATAGGGCGCGAAGAGCCACGTCGGGCGGAGCGTGCGAATCACGCCGGCGAGCTTCGCCCGGGCTTCGAGCGTCGCTTCGAGACGGCGGTTGGGTAGGCCGAGATTATCGCGCCAATCGACGCCGAGAATCGCTGTCGCGGCGGCCGTTTCGCGGCGGCGGGTTTCGGGCGATCCGTGCGGCGTCGGCTCGCCGTCGGTCAGGTCGAGGATGCCGACGCGCCGGCCCTCGGCCTTGAGCTTGAGAATTGCCCCCGCCGCGCCCAATTCGGCATCGTCGGGATGCGGGGCGATGACCAAAACGTCGAGCGGAGCGCCGGGCATGGCAATCGAGCGGCTGCGACGGTGCAAAGGCGGCGACCAAAATCAAGTCCATCCATTCTAACAGAAATCGGCGTGGCGTTCGTTGGGCCGGGTGTCTACAATCGGCGCGCCGGATGGGGAGGGGGCGCGCCGTTCTCGGCGACTGGAGATTTGCTCGAACGTTGGCGATTATTCGCGTCTTGCAAGGAGGATAGTCATGTTGCGGTCGTTTGTCGCTCTTCCGGTTTCGCGTGCGGCGCGCTTGCTGGCCGTGCTAGCGTGCTTTTCCGCACTCGGCGTGAACGCGGCAGCGCAACAACCCGGTGCGAACCGCCAGCCGCGAACGACACAGCCGCGGGCGACACAACCCCGAACGACGCAGCCGCGGGCCAACCCGCAAGACCAGGGCGAGCCGACGCCGGCCGAGCAAGAGCCAACCGACATCACCAAGACAGGCCGCGACATGATCAACAAAGTCGCCTTCGCTAAGACGAAAACCGCCGGGTCGATGCGTGACTACACGGAAGTCATCGAAATCTGCCAGCGCGGCTTGCAGGCCGGCGTCGACAAGAACACGGCCGACTATGCCGCCAAGCTAATGGCCTGGGCCCACAATCGCCGCGGCGAGACGATGCTCCGCTCGGTCAGTCCGAAAGCGACGCCGGAAGAATTGGCCAAGGTCGACCAGCAGTCGCTCGCCGAGTTCGAAGCCGCGATCAATCTCGACGCTGCGTGCTGGCGGGCGTATCACAATCGCGGCGTGAGCCTCGCCCAAATGCGCGACTTCGACGGGGCGCTCAAGGACTTCGACAAAGCGATCGAACTCAATCCCGGCCATGCCGACGCATGGTTCAATCGGGGCGAGTTGAAGTTCGGCCAGCGCCGCTACGACGACGCGATCGCCGACTACAACCAGGCCCTCAGGCTCAATCCCAACGACGCTGCCGCCTATAGTAGCCGCGGCCACGCAAAGTGGGGCGCGCGGCAACATCCATCGGCCGTCGAAGATTACGATCGGGCGATCCGCTTGAACCCCAAGAATGCCCTCGCGTACACGCACCGCGGGCTGGCGTACACCGAACAAGGACTTTACGACCGCGCCGCCGTGGACTATCGCAAGGCAATGGAGCTCGATCCGAATCTGGGCGCGGCGCTCCAAGGCGCGGCGTGGCTGATGGCGACATGCCCCGACGAACGCTTCCGCGACACGAAGAAAGCGGTCGAAGCGGCATCTAAGGCGCTGCAAATCGACGGTTGGAACGATTATCGCTACATCGACACGCTGGCCGCGGCCTATGCCAGCGCCGGCCGCTTCGATGACGCCCAATCGACGATGAAGGAGGCGATCAAACACGCCCCGCAGGAAAACGCCGACATTTTGCGCGAGCTGTCGGAGCGAATGGCGCTGTACGAGCAGGGGAAGGCGTATCGCGATTCGGCGCGCGTGACGTTGCGGGGGACGCCGGCTCGGAGGTAAGTGGCGGCGGCGTGTATATGCACGGTCGCGTTTCGTCGGTGTTCGGCGCATCGGATGGCGTCGCGTCGATTGCCCCCGGTGCGTTCAATGGGGGTTAATTGGGTGTGAGCGTCAGGATCGAGGACGAAACAACCTCCCGAACTCGCCGGTGCTAGCACGACCTGTGCAGCAAATACGGCATCTCAATTTGGGATGTTATTTAATCCCGATACCGTTGAAATAAGCCGTTGGAATGCCGTGCTAGCGGGGCTCGCTATTGAATAGGCTGCGGGCGTGGCAGACGGCATTGGAGCCGGGTTCGCTCCAGCGCATGCCGCTGTCTTTTGGGCGGTCGCCGACGACCGT
>QEVJ01000266.1 GCA_003576845.1 Planctomycetota bacterium | reverse complement strand
ATGATCGTCGTGACGACGCCGCTCGTCATCGAGAACCTCCTGGGAGGCGCAGGCGACGATTCCTTGACCGGCAACGCCGCCGCGAACTTGCTCGTCGGCAATGCCGGCGACGACGCGCTAGCGGGCGTCGGCGGCGACGACGTGTATCGCTTCGAGGCTGGCTGGGGGAGCGACATCGTTACCGACACCGGCGGCGCCGCGGATCGCTTTGACTTCTCGGCCCTCGCGCTCGATCTGACGCTTACGCTAGGCAGCGTCACCGTGACCGACGGAACGAACTCGGTCGCGCACGCCGACGATGACATTGAGGTCCTCGTCGGCGGCGAAGGGAACGATCGCTTCATCTTCACGGCCGACGGCGTCGAACTTGCGGGCGGATTGGGAACGATCGACGGCGGACTGGGCATCGACACGCTCGATTACGCTGCGTTCTCGCAAGCTGCGCCGGTGACGGTCGACCTCGCTCTGGGCACAGCCACCGGCGTCGACGGCGTGGCGAACGTCGAAAACGTCATCGGCGGCGACGGCGACGACGATCTTAGCGGTAGCGACGTGGCCAACGTGCTACTCGGCAATGGCGGCGCGGACGCGCTCGCCGGACTTGGTGGGGACGACGTGTTGCAAGGCGGCGCGGGCGACGACGTGCTCGAAGGTGGCGACGACGACGACCGTTACGTGTTCGAGGGAACGCTCGGCGAAGCGGAAACCGACACGATCACCGAGTCGAACCTGGCATCGGGCGGAGTCGATACGCTCGATTTTTCGGCGCTCTCGGCTTCCGAAGATCTGTCGCTGTTTCTGTATGCCATCGGACCGTTCTTGGCGCATGGTGACCGCGAACTGGCGTTCACCAATCCCGAACGCGTCGAGAACGCAATCGGCGGAGCGGGCAGCGATTTCTTGGTCGGCAACGCCGCCGCCAATCGCCTCGAAGGCGGCGCCGGCGACGATGGGCTCGAAGGCCGCGACGGCTCCGATACCCTGCTGGGCGGCGCGGGCAACGACGGCTATCACTTCGCGACCGCGGTCGGCGTGCAAACCGATACGCTGATCGAACTGGGCGGCGAAGGAACCGACTTGCTCAACTTCGCCCTGCTCGGCGCGCTCGATCCCGTCACCGTCGACCTCACGTCCGATGCGGCGCTGGCCGCGCATACATTGCGAACGGTCGTCACCGGCGCGCCGGGCCAGGCGCTGAATTTCGAGAACGCCTTTGGCGGATCCGCGGCGGACACGCTCAGCGGCAACGCGAGCGCCAACATGTTCCGCGGCAACACCGGCGACGACACGCTCAGCGGACACAAGGGAGACGACACGCTCGAGGGCGGCAGCGGCAGCGATACGTTCATCGGCGGGCCGAATCACGACACGTTTTACCTAAGCGCCAGTCCGGCCGTCGCCGTGACCGAGACGATCGTGGAAGACGCGGGCACGGTCCGCGACGGCGGCGCGGCGCCCGGCGGAGTCGACCTGATCCAGTTCTTGGGCGCCTTTGCCGCAGCGATCAGCATCGACTTGTCGTTGCCAGCGGCGGGCGGCACGGTGAACGTTGGCGTCGAGCTTGTCGACTCGGCCGGCGACGACGGATCGGCCTATTTCGAGAACGTCACCGGCGGCCAAGGCGTCGCGAACACGCTTCGCGGCAACGACGCCGCCAACGAATTGACCGGCAACACGGCCGGCGACTTGCTCGACGGCCGCGGAGGCGCCGACGTGCTGCGCGGTCAGGGCGGCGCCGACACGATCGTGTACGACGCCGACGACGCCACGAACGATGGCGGCTTGGGCAGCGACACGTTGCGTGTCGGCGGTGCGACGACGCTCGACCTTTCGGCCGTATCGCATTTGGCCCGCTTCGAGACGATCGACCTCGCCGTGGACGCCCTCGGGCAGACCCTCCGCATCGAATCGAGCGAAGTCGTTGACCTCTCGGACACCAACGTTCTCAAAGTGACGGGCACGCCCGCCGACGGTGTGAACCTCGTGGGTTCTTGGACCGGACCGAGCGTCGTCGTCATCGACGCGACGAACTTCAACGAATACACGCGCGACGGGGCGACGGTAGATACTCAAGCTGGCGTGGCCGTCGAAATGCCCGCGCTAAGTCCGCAACCGGCGGCACTGATCGCCCGCGTCGCGCGCCGGGATCGGCAAGGTCTCAATGTCGTGGCGGTTGATACGCTCTTTGCGGTGCGCGGCCGATCGGAACATAAGTCGCTGCCCCGCCGGCGCGCGACACCTGAGGCACGACAACCGGCGGTCGACGTCGCACTTCGCGCCGTTCACGTCGACGAGATCAACCCATTGCGCGGGCGTGGGAGACGACATGCGACGCACACGGCAAGAACCGACATCGTCCTGTACGACAGATAGTTCACCTAGGAAGGAGACAATGGTAAAGGCAAGTCGGAAGTGAAAGGCGCCGCGACCCGAAGGAGCGTCTCGACCACACTGCAGCGGCGATGCCGGTAGAATCTGGGGACGACAATCGCAACTACCGCGTTGCGCACCACGAAGGCCGCACTCCCTCCGAAGTCGGCTGAACTGGTCCAGCGAACGCTATTTGCTGCGTACGGGAGTTGTCCAAGCGGGCGGCGGTTGCGACTTCGTCGTTGACGCCACACACCGTCGTCCGGCGTCTTGAGCCGTCGCCCGCGAGTTGCCCAGTTGCTGTTCTGGATTTTGCTCTCGACGCAAGACACTGCGCAGCACGAACTCAGGCGAATGGCCGTTCTGTTTCCGGAGCCGAAGGTTACAGGTTCGAATCCTGGCGGGGATATTTCTGTCCGTATGGACCGAGGATTAAATAACTTCCCAGACCGTGCCCGCCTGCGAATAATTCGTGGGCGGGTCCTTTTTTGTGTTGGAGGTAAGTCTCATGCTCGT
>QEVJ01000265.1 GCA_003576845.1 Planctomycetota bacterium | reverse complement strand
ACCGCGTGGACAGTTAGGCGCGAGCCAAGCGCATGATGGTCTTCCGGTTCCCGCTTCCGCGGGACGGTCTCTCGCCGGCGTGTTGCGCGGCGGTATTCCACTTTCCGTTGCACTTACGGTCTTGCAGCAATCGCAAAGGCTTGCGAGCGATCGGCGTGGCGTTCCCGCTAATTTGGAGAATAAGAACAAATTGTTTAATGGCCACTGCCGGTTTGTGCGATCTTCCCGCCGTTTTGCGCCGGGTATTGGTTGAGACGATTGGGACTTGGAATGCTGAAAGACGCGACCGCGCGATCGACGGCGGATGAAGGGCAGGGAACCCGCCCGCTTGAGGGCTTGCGTGTCCTTGATTTCACGCGCGTGTTGGCGGGGCCTTATTGCACGGCTTTGCTTGCCGATCTTGGCGCCGAGGTGATCAAGGTCGAACCGCCGCAAGGCGACGATTATCGTCATGTCGGACCTTATCTCGCCGATCATTCGAGCGCGATGTTCGAGAGCAACCCCGTCAGCAACGCGCGATGCGTGGCTTTGTAGTCATTGCGCCTGGGGCCGGGCTTGTAGCCGCTCTCGCGCACCAATTGATAAAGCTGCCGGTGAATATCAACCCATTCGCGCAGGCGGTTTTGCGAGAGGAAGTTATCGCGGCACGCCCTCTGAAGCTGATTCCGCGAAAGCGTTTCCTTCAAGTGGTGATAGAAGTCCCACAGTTTGAGATAACTCAGGAAGTCCGATTCCTCGTGCGCGAACTGCGCGTGCCGCTCGTCGGCCGCCTGTTGTTTCTCGACGGGGCGCTCGCGCGGGTCGCGCACCTCCAGGGCCGAGGCGATAATCAGAACCTCGTGCAGCGATCCTTCCTTGGCGGCCGCGAGAATGATCCGCCCGATGCGCGGATCGACCGGCATTCGCGCCAAGCGCTGGCCGACGTCGGTCAGCCGCTGCTCGTCGTCGATCGCGCCTAGCTCGAACAGCGTCTTGTAACCGTCGCGAATGTGTTCGGGACGCGGCGGGTCGAGAAAGGGAAACTCGTTGATCGGCCCCAGCCGCAGCGCTTCGGATTGCAGAATGACCGACGCCAGGTTGGTGCGGCGGATTTCGGGAGTAGTGTAACGGTCGCGGGCAAGGTAATCTTCTTCGCTATACAAGCGAATGCAAATGCCTGGGCCGATGCGACCGCAACGGCCCTTGCGCTGGTCGGCCGAGGCTTGCGACACCGGCTCGATGGGCAATCGCTGCACCTGGGACCGGGCCGAGTAGCGACTGATGCGGGCCGTGCCGGTGTCGATCACGTAGCGAATCCCCGGCACCGTGAGCGACGACTCGGCCACGTTGGTAGCCAGCACGATCCGGCGTGGGCCGCCGGTCTGGAAGATGCGGTTTTGCTCAGCCGCCGAAAGCCGCGCGTATAGCGGCAGGATGTCGGTTTTGCGACCGTCGCGCAGTGTGTGGCCGCGGAGCGTCTTGGCGGTTTCGCGAATGTCGCGCTCGGTGGGCAGGAACACGAGCATGTCGCCAGGGCCTTCGGCGGTCAACTCGTCCACGGCGGTGGCGATGGCCTGTTGCACGTCGGAGTCGTCGGCGCCGTCCTCGTCGCTTTCCAACGGGCGATAGCGGACCTCCACGGGATAGGTGCGTCCCGAGACTTCAATCACCGGCGCCGGACTTTGCCCGAAGGAAAAGTGTTCGGCGAACCGTGCCGCGTCAATGGTGGCCGACGTGATGATGACCCGCAGGTCGCGCCGCTTGTCGAGCAGCCGCTTCATGTACCCTAACAGGAAGTCGATGTTCAGCGACCGTTCGTGGGCCTCGTCGAGAATGATCGTGTCGTATTGATTTAGAAAATGGTCTGACTGCGTCTCGGCCAGCAAGATGCCGTCGGTCATCAGCTTGATGTACGTTTCGGGCTTGGTGACGTCGGCAAAGCGAATCTTGAAGCCCACCGCATCGCCCAGCGGTGTCCGCAGTTCCTCGGCCAAGCGCGACGCGACCGATCGGGCAGCGATTCGGCGGGGCTGCGTGTGCCCGATGATCCCGTCGATCCCGCGGCCTAACTCCAGGCAAATCTTGGGATGTTGCGTCGATTTGCCCGACCCCGTCTCGCCCGAGACCACGACGACCGGATGTTGGGCGATGGCTTGGGCGATTTCTTCTCGACGGGCGAGAATCGGCAAGTTGTCCTCGTACCGAACCGGCGGCCGCTTGGCGAGTCGCCGCTGCCGCAGTTCCACCGATTGCTCCACCTCGCGCGCCAGGCGCTCCAGGCTGCGATCAAACGGCTTTCCCGCCGCGCGCGCCTGCTCGACGCCGCGTAAGCGCCGGCGCAGGCGAAACCGATCGGCGCCCCACGCGCCATCGATTATTCGCGGAAGTTGTTCAATGGAGTAACTGGTTTCTGGCTCCACGGGTCCCCGTAGGTAGTGGAAAATCGAATTCGCAAAACCGGCGCAATTCGTTGACAAAATGGATTCCTCGCTGCGGAACGAACCGCGGCGTCTTCGCGGCTTACGAAGGAACTCCTTCGCTTACTTCATTTTACGAAGGCCGTTGCGCGTGCAAAGACGGTCCCGGGAAAGACCAGGAGCGATAGCGGCAAGCTCAGGTTCGCGCGAATGTTCAATGTCGGCGCAAGGAGGAGCCGCCGTCGTAGCCACGGTGGTCTGGCGCCGAAAATGGCGCGAGATAGGATGTGCCGGCGGCGGGACGCCGCCAATACAGAGATGGTGCGGTTACTCCAAATAAACCGACCCATCCATGCGCCAACCAGGCGGCAACTTTGCGGCGAGTTCTTCCGCGTCGAGGGCGAAACGAGGGTTGATTTCGACCACCGCGTCGTCCGCCACGTTGACCCCCGCCGCTTGCAACCAACGGCGGTAGAGAGCGCTCATTGCGGCTTGAGCGGTTTCCGGCG
>QEVJ01000111.1 GCA_003576845.1 Planctomycetota bacterium | reverse complement strand
GTGGCTCAAATTGGCGGGCCGCCGCAGTACATTCACGAGAATTGGGACCGCCTCGTCGGGACCGCGCAACACTTGGCCGAAATGAAGATCGCGGCCGGATAACGCTTAGCCCCTTGGCCATGACCGCCGAGCCCTCCATCGCCGAGTCCGGAGAGCTTGCGGGGCTTACGGCCGTCGTCACCGGTTCTTCAAGCGGAATTGGCCGCGCGATCGCGATCGAACTCGCGTCCGCTGGGGCGAATTGCCTCGTCCACGGCAATCGCAACCGCACCGGCGCCGACGAAACGGCGGCGGCGATTGCCGCATTCGGCGTCGCGGTCCGCGTGGAACTCGCCGACATCGCCGATCGCGATGAGTGCCGGCGGCTAGCCGAGGCGGCGTGGCAATGGCGCGGCGGGATCGACATTTGGATCAACAACGCCGGCGCCGACGTGCTCACCACTGCCGCGTCGCAAGCAACGGCCGACGAGAAGCTGGAACTGCTCTGGCGCGTCGATGTCGCAGGCACGTTCCAACTTTCGCGCGCCGTCGGCGCGCGGATGAAACAGCGGGGCCGCGGCGTTATCGTCAACGTCGGCTGGGATCAAGCGGAAACCGGCATGGAGGGCGACGCCGGCCAAATCTTCGGCACCACCAAGGCAGCCGTGATGGCGTTTACGCGCAGCCTCGCCAAGAGTCTCGCGCCCGAAGTTCGCGCGCTCTGCGTCGCGCCGGGGTGGATCAAGACGGCTTGGGGCGATGCGGCTTCGGACTACTGGCAGGGCCGTGCAAAACGCGAGAGCCTCGCCGGCCGCTGGGGAACGCCGCAGGACGTCGCCCGCGTGGTCCACTTCCTCGCCTCGCCGAAAAACGACTATCTCAACGGCCAAACGATCGCGGTCAACGGCGGCTTGGCGAAGTGAGATCGCCGGCGTTGCGTCAAGGGTGCGTTTTCGCTGACGACGTAGCCAAGCTGGCGAGTAAATCGGCGACTTTGCCCCGAATCAACTCGCGGACGGCTCGGAACTCCTCGTCCCCGAGATGCTTCGGATCGGGGATGTGCCATTCCTCGCGGCGCCGAGCGCGTACCGCCGGGCAAGCGTCGCCGCAACCCATCGTCACCGCCACGTCGATTTCCTGTCCTTGGAACTGGTCGAGCGACTTCGATTCGTGCTGCGACAGATCGTAGCCTACTTCCCGCATGAACTGAACCGCCCGCGGGTTGACCGCACCAGACGGCCGGGAACCGGCGCTATCTGCCTCGACGGCGCCGCCGGAGAGCATCGTGGCGAACGCCTGAGCCATCTGACTGCGGTTGGCGTTTTCGATGCAGACGAACAGAAGGCGAGGTTTTGCTGGCATCGTTCGGCTCTTTCTTTTTCCGCGAATCGTCGGATTCGCCACACGCAGGAATGCTATCGTAACACGACCGCGTCTCGACGGCATGGCCCGCATGGCGTTCTCGGTTAGACTTACATTTTGGCCCAGGTGTAATGTCCACCGGCGAAGCATGAAATCCAATGGCTCGCGTCTATTTGCAACCGCAACTCCGCGATTTGACAATGGGAGCCGCCGAAGTCGAGGTGGGCGGAACGACGCTTCGCGAGGTGATCGCGGAGCTCGATCGGGCGTATCCGGGATTGGCCAGGCGGCTCGTGTACGGCGACGGGCTCTCGCCGGGGATCGCCGCGTCGATCGACGGCACGGTCACGGCCCGCGGATTGCTCGCCGCCGTGGCCGCCGATAGCGAGATTCATTTTCTCCCCGCAATCGGCGGCGGCTGACGCTGGGAGCGCCGTCGGCCGCCTCATCCGCATCGGAGGATGCGAGCAACGCCGATCTTTACGCACGTGCCGTTTTTTGCAACGATTTGTCCATCGTCGGCCGCACCGATGCCGCGGCCTTTCGTCTTGACTGAGACTTCCACAACTTCACCCTTCGCTCCGCGTGATGCATGGCCAAACGCACCGCCTATCAAGAACGGATCATCAAAAACTATTACCAGAACATGGAAGCCATCTCGCTGCAAAAGCTCAGCGAGCTGGTGACCGACTTGTATTTGGCCGAGGGCAAGAAGCGGAAGCAGTTGTGGGAACGGATTGCCGGAGCCCTGGAAAAGCTCAAAGTGCCGGCATCGCGGATCGATCATCTCGTCAAACAAGATAACCCGGCGCTCGTGGCAAAGCTGGTAACGGAGCTGATGGGCAAGGCGTAGCGCAGGGGACTTTCTCACGCATTCTTGCCCGCGCCGGTTCGTCATGAGCGACACGATTCTAGATTCCAGCCCCGCCGGAGAGGGCTATTTTCAGCAGTCGCGGCGACCGCTGGCGAGCTTGTTGTTCGCGCTGCCGCTGCTGGCAGTATACGAACTCGGCGTGGTGCTCCAGGGCACGGGGGCGATTCTCAACGGGGCGGACGTGTGGTTGCGCCAGTTGCTCGGCGCGTTCGGCGTGGCTTCGTCGATTGCCTTGCCCGCGTCGATCGTCGGGATCCTGCTGGCCTGGCACCATACGACAACCCAACCGTGGCGCGTGCGGTCGTCCGTCTTGGGGGGCATGGCCATCGAGTGCGCCCTATTGGCCGCCGTGCTGCTCGCCGGCGTGCACGTACAGCGCCGGCTGTTCGATTGGCTCGACGTTCCGCTCGTCGTTCTGTCTACCGCGGAGATCATCGCCCAACAGGCGTCGCACGGCTCGTTGCGCGAAGGATTCGCCCATCTGGTCAGCTTCTTCGGCGCAGGCGTCTATGAAGAGACGTTGTTTCGCCTGATGCTGCTGCCGGCCTGCACATTGGCGCTCCGTGCCGCCAAGGTCCGACCGCGAACGTCCGTCGTCGTCGCGGTGTGCGTCACGAGCGCGCTCTTTTCCGCGGCACACCACGTCGGCGCATTCGGCGAGCCGCTCGATCCGTTTCGCATCACGTTTCGCTTTGCGGCGGGCGTGTTCTTCTCGGCGCTGTTCCTCTTTCGCGGCTTCGGCATCGCCGCCGGAACGCACGCGCTTTACGACGTCTTTGCCGCCTGGTCATAAAAGATCGGAAGGCCGGCGAGCGACGCCGCCGCGCACTTGAACGAAGACCGTAGCGCCCGCGGCGGCGCAAAGTCAAGTCCTAATCGAGGCGCGCTTTTTGCACCGCAAAATTGGCTTTGTGGCGGCCGCGACACAATCTATAATCGACCAAAGCGGCGGCAAATCGCCGAGCGACGCGCCGCCGTGCCCGTCGAACGACTTCATTTCGATTGTACCGCGAATACGACCAACGCGCGGCCGAATCTCTCGGCGCCGACTACGTTTTGGGAAACACCCTCGTGCTCTCCGCTCGCCCCAAGATCGCCGAGTTGGTGTTTCACCTGTTCAACCGCTCGCTCCACCCGGAGTTGTTCGAGGTCTACAAGGCGCGAAAATTCGCCCGCGGCGCGTTCGAGGCCGAGATCGCAATCACGAGCGCGGGCCATGTGATCCGCTGGCGTCACCAGGGCATTACGCTGACGGAAGTTGCGGCGGCCGCCCACCATCCATTGCCCGAGAAACGCCGGTTGTTTGGCCATCCGCTCAGGGGGCCGCAACACGAACGGGTCGAGTGCCGAGGAGGGGTGGTCTACGAGTGCGATTTTCAGCTCGAGCGCGTGGAACCCGCCCTGTTCTGGAGCTATCAGCACGATCTGGCGTGGGAATCGAGCGCTAATGGATTGCTCCATCGGTTCGACGCGAGCGGTCGCATCGCGCTCGGGGCGCTCTCGTTCATGCACGTTGAAACGCGCTTGCGAAGCTTGACCGTCAAGGCGTTTCATACGTTCCCGGACGATCACGCCGTGGTGCGGACGGTCTCCAAGTTCCAGTTGACGTAGCATTGGCGGCCGTGTTGTGGCGATCGGCAGATTCGGCCGAGATCCTGCTATCGCTCGAGCCGGAAAAGCCGCCGGGCGTTCGCCGTCGTCTGCTCCGCAAATGCTTCCGGAGTCTCTCCCCGTGCCGCCGCGAGACACGCTGCCGTGTGGACGACGTGGGCCGGTTCGTTCCGCTTGCCGCGATAAGGCTCGGGCGAAAGGTACGGGCTGTCGGTCTCGACGAGAATCCTGTCCGCGGGAATGGCCGCCGCGACGGCCCGCGACTCGGCCGATTTCTTGAACGTTGCCATGCCGGCAAAGCTGATATAGAGACCCAATTCGACGCACGCTTCCGCGAGGTCGGCGTCGCCGGTGAAGGAGTGCATCACGCCGCTCAGGGAGCCGTGCCGTTCGTGCGCCGCCCGCAGTGCGGCGAGGATGTCGTCGCCGCAATCGCGCATGTGCACGACGAACGGCAGGCCGAGCCGCGCGGCGAGGTCGATGTGGCGGTCGAAATAATCTTGTTGGACCGCGAATGGCGTGTAGTCCCAATAGCGGTCGAGGCCGGTCTCGCCAATCGCCACGACGCCGGGTCGCCGGGCAAGCTCGACAATTCGCTCCCAGTCCTCCGCGGCGGCTTGAACGCAATAGTTTGGCTGAATGCCGACAGCCGCGAACACGCCGGGGTGTTCGGCCGCCATTTTCACGACGGACTCGCTCGATGCGGCGGTCGTGCCGATGGCGACGATCGCCGATACGCCCGCCGCGTGCGCCCGAGCAATGACTTCGGCGCGGTCGGCGTCGAATTCTTCCTGGTCGAGGTGGACGTGGGTGTCGACCAGTTGCATGGCGGCCTCCGCGCAAGACTAGCGCGCGGCCGTTTCCGCGACCGCTTCTTCGAGCGATTCGAGATGCCCCTTGGCGGCGCCGAGCGCTTCCTGGGCCAGCGGATCGCCGGCGAGATCGGCCACGCAATCCTCGATCGCCGCCACGTCGCGGCGTTGGGCCTCGACGAGTTCCTTGAGCACGTAGTCGACCGACAGATCGTGCAGGTCGGTGTAGACCATCGGGAACTCGCCCAGGTCGATGTCGGCCCCGAGATCGAGCAGCGCGTGGGTAATCTTGTCGACGGTCCGCTTCTGATCCTCGACGATCAGCTCGAGCGTTTCGGCGGCCTTTTCGTGGCCCCGCGGCACCCACGGCCGAGCGCTGGCCAGATACATCGGCAGCGACCGGTAGTGGATCTGCAGCAAGCGATTGAGCGTCGCGGTGCGATCGGCTGTGGTCATGATCGTGCTCCTCGTGCGGCGATGGCCCTACAACAAGTGCCGCACGGCCGCGTTGGCCGCGTCGATCACGTAGAAGAACAACACGCCCAAAAGCACGACCGGCACCGTCACCGCCACCGTATACCACATCGACGGCGAAAGGGCCGAAAACGCTACCGGCGATCGGGACTCCGGCTCGGGGTCGATGCACATCACCTTCACCACGCGGAGGTAATAGAACAGACTGACCGCCGTATTGAGCGCCGCTACCACCAAGAGCAGGAACGACTGCGACTTGGCCAGCGACACGAACACGACGAACTTTCCGGCGAACCCGGCCAAGGGCGGAATGCCCACGAGACTGAGCAGCACGATCACGAAGCACACGACCAGCGTCGGGCAGGAGCGAATCAAACCGGCGTAATCGGCAATCTCCTCGCTCAACAACTTGTTGCGGAGAAAGGCGACGATGGCAAACGCGCCCAAATTCATGAACAAGTACGTTACTGCATAGACGAGCAAAGCGCCGATCGCTTCGACGGCGGTCGCGTGGCGCGAAGGATCTCCCACGAGCGCGACGGCCGCGGCCACCGGCATCATCATGTAGCCCGCGTGGGCGATCGTCGAATAGGCCAAGAGCCGCTTGATATTCGTCTGGCCGTAAGCGGCGAGGTTGCCGAACGTGCAAGTGATGATCGCCACGAACGCGATCAGCTTGCTGACGTAACTCCGAACGGGCGAGAGACCGGAATCGGTTTCGGCCGCAATCGTCTTTTCACTCGCGGCCCACGCAACCGACGCTTCGGTCACCGACAATGCCGCGGTCGTCGTTGCAGTGGGCGCAGCCGGCGCCAAATCCGCACCGGCCGGCAAATGACTTACGCCGAAGGCAACCCGCACGAGCAATGCCAATGCCGCCGCCTTCGACGCGACGGACAAGAACGCATTGACTTCCGCGGTCGCGCCTTCGAACACGTCGGGACACCAGAAGTGAAACGGAACGGCCGAAAGCTTGAACGCCAAGCCGACCATCACCATCAGCCCGCCGAGCGCCAGTGCGACGACTTCGCCGCCCGCCGTCGACCAGGAAATCTCGGACAGCCGCGCGGCCATCGTCGGCAGATGCACCGTTCCCAAAACGCCGCCCAACAGGCTGATGCCGTACAGCATCACGCCCGCCGCACCCGCGCCGAACACCGCATATTTAAGCGCCGCTTCGCTGCCGCGGCGACGCCCCTTGAGCATGCCGGCCAACGCATACGACGGGACGCTCGCCATTTCGACGCCCAAAAACACGATCAACAAGTGATTGGCCGACGCCATCAGGCACATGCCGAGCGTCGATCCGAGAACGAGCGGAAACACGTCGCTCGACGCGTCGCGGTCGGGCACGCCCGTCACCCGCATCAGCACCAGCAACAGCAGCGCGAACACCAATAGAAAGAGCCGGAAGAAGATCGTGACGTTGTCGTAAACCAATAGCCCGTCGAAGAACTCGAACCGGCCGGGCTGGGGGCCGGCAAAACCTTCCGGAAACGCCCGCATCATCGAAATCTGTACGCCGAGGGCGATCGCGCAGCCGGCGACCGACACGGCAAATGGGCTGATTGCCCGCTGAACGCCGAACAGCCGCGTGAGCAATACGACGACGATCGTGGCACACAGCCAGATTTCCGGCTGAAACAGCCAGACGCTCTCCGACGTGTGCTTAGTCAGGTTTGATATGACTTGGGAAAAGTCCACGGTCGCAATTCTCGCTTCACTCGGACCGCCGCCACGCTGGGCCGCGGTTGGAACTTGCTACTCGTTCGCGCTTACCGCATTGGCGGCCGGCGTCGCGGCTTCCGGTTCGGTCGACGCGCCCGCCATCGCCGCGGCGGGGGCAACGGCATCGTCCCGCCTTTGCCATGCGACCAGGTCGGCCACGACCTTATCGACGCTCGGCGTCATGTACCGAAACACGGTCTGATAGGGCAACACGCCGAACAGGATCGCGGCGGCGACGAGCGTGGCGCCGATCGCCCGTTCGCGCCACGTGCTCGGCACGAGCGCCTCTTCATGCGGTCCTTTATACTCCGCGCCCAAGTACACTCGCTGAAACGCCCACAGGATGTACCCGGCGGTAAGTATCACGGTAAATGCGGTGACGACGGCCAACACCGGGCTGAACTTCCAAACAGAAAGCGTCACGCACGCCTCGCCGATAAACCCGCACAAGCCGGGCAAGCCGACGCCAGCGAGAAAGATGACCCAAGCCAGACAGCAATACACGGGCATCTTGGCAAACAGTCCGCCGAACTCGTTCAAGTTGCGGTGGTGGACCCGGTCGTAGAGCACGCCGACCATGAAGAACATGCCGGCCGAGCTGATCCCGTGGGCGATCATCTGGAACATCGCCCCGTTCATGCCCATCTTCCAGTAGTCGGCGTCGTAACCTGTCGCCGCGGCTGCGCTCCACACGCCCAAGCCCGCAACCACGTAGCCCATGTGACTCACGGAGCTATAGGCGACGAGGCGTTTGAAGTCCTTTTGGTTGAGGGCGGCGAACGCGCCGTAGATCATGCTCACCACGCCGATCGTCACGACGAAATACGCTAGATCGTGGGCCGCGTCGGGGCAGATCGGATAGCAAATCCGAATCAAGCCGTAGCCGCCCAGCTTCAAGAGCACGCCGGCCAGAATCATTGAAATCGGCGTCGGCGCTTCGACGTGCGCATCGGGCAGCCACGTGTGGAACGGCACGCTCGGGACCTTGATGACGAAGCCGATGAACAGCAGCACGAACGCCCACCATTGGATCGACTTGCCGCCGAGCAACACCGCGTCGAAGGCGTCGGTCTTCTGGCCGAGCTGCTGCATGGCGAGGATATTGAACGTGTGCTCCGTCGCCGCGCCCGAGGCGATGTCCGCCTGCATGAGCTCGACCGCCTTGAACGTCCGCGCATCGCCGGTGACCGCGGCGTCGATCCGGGAGTCGTAAGCGTCGAGCAAATGCGTCGCGCGCCATTCGGCGGGCGAGAGCTTACCAATCAGTTTGGTCACGTCGCTGTTGAAGTACAGCGCGAGCAGCGCGACGACCATGCACACGCCGCCGAGCATCGTGTACAAGAAGAACTTGATGGCCGCATATTCCCGCCGCGGACCACCCCAGATGCCGATCAAAAAATACATCGGCAGGAGCATCACTTCCCAAAAGATGAAGAACAGGAAGAAATCGAGCGCGACGAACGCGCCGAGCATGCCCGTCTCCAACAACAGGAACAAAATGCAGTAACCCTTGACGTGTTTTGCGATCGGCCAGGCGGCGCCCATCGCCAACACGCTTAAAAACGTGGTCAAGAGCACGAGCGGAAAGCTGATGCCGTCGACGCCCATGTAATACTGCACGCCGAACGACGGCAGCCACGAGACGTTGAACACGTTCTGCATCTCGGCGACGCCGAGCTGGAACTGAGCCGATTTGCCGTCGCCGGGAATGGCCATCCAAGCAGTGAGCAGGAACGTCACGACCGTCGTGGCGAGCGCAAACCACCGGCTCGCGTCCTCCGACTTGCGCGGAAAAAACGCCAGCGCCAGCGCACCCACCGACGGTAGGAACACCACCAGGCTCAGCAATACCAAGGCAGAACTCATCAATGGTCTCTTGTAGGGTGGGCTGTGCCCACCGAACTATGCATCTCGATTATGCGTTTGTTGCGAGTTGGTTCCGACGGTTACGTGATTCGACGAATCCCGGACGAATCCTGATGGGCACAGCCCACCCTACACCGACTACCGCCCCACCGCGGTTCCGAGGAACAAGGACAGCAAAAAGAACAATACCACCGTGCCCAACACGACGAACATCGCGTACTGCCGGACGCTGCCCGTTTGCAGGCGGCGAAACGCGAGGCCGACGCCGTAGGTCCAGCGGCCAAACCAATTCACCAGTCCGTCGACGAACAGCCGATCGAACCAGTCGTCGTACCGCGACGCGACCAGCGTTACCTTCGCGGAACCGTCGATGATCCGGTCCAGCACGTTTTTGTCCAGCCAAGCCGCAACCGCTGCGAGCAAATGGGCCGGCTTGACGAACAGCGCATCGTAAAGCTCGTCGAACCACCACTTGTTCCACAAGAAGCGATAAACTTGCGGGAACTGATTGCGGACCTCGGCCGGGTCCAAGTACTTCCAGCCGTAGAACAACGTGGCGAGCAGAAACCCGCCCAAGGCCGTGCTGAACGCGAGCATCGTGGCCGCAGAGTGGATCGCGTCGACGTGGGAAGCATGTTCCGAAGGAATCGCGACCGACGCCGCGAGCGTCCCACGAACGGCGCCCTCCATCGAGCCGACGCCGTCCGGGACGGCCTGATTGAGCAGGTGAACGAGCGGACTGCCCTCGGCGGCGTCGCCGACGATCGTGATCGGCCACGCGACGGCGATTGCAAACACGCTCAGCACGACGAGCGGATAGTACATCACCTTCGGCGATTCGTGCGCGTGGTCGTATTTGTGCGCGTCGCGCGGCTGGCCCGAAAACGTCATGTACCAGAGCCGGAACATGTAGAACGCCGTAGTCGCCGCACCGCCGGCCGCGACGAATAGCGTCACGCCCCAAAGCGGATTCACTTCCTTGTACGCGATGGCCTGGGCGATGATGGCGTCCTTCGAGTAGTACCCGCTGAAACCGACGAGGAACGGAATGCCGGCGCCGGCGATCGCCAGGCAGCCGACGAGCATCGTGTACGCGGTCCAGGGCATCTTTTTCCGCAAGCCGCCCATCTTCGTCATGTCGTTCGTGTGCACGGCATGGATTACCGAGCCGCTGCACATGAAGAGCAGGCTCTTGAAGAAGGCGTGCGTAACGAGGTGCATCATCCCGGCTACCCAACCGCCGACGCCGAGGGCGAACATCATGTACCCGAGTTGGCTGACGGTCGAATAGGCCAGCACTCGTTTGATGTCGACGGCCGTGATGGCGATCGTCGCGGCGATGAACAGCGTGATGCAGCCGATGACCGCAATGACGAGCAACGCCTCGGGCGCGAAGACGGGATAGAACCGGCCCGCCAGATACACGCCGGCGGCCACCATCGTCGCCGAGTGGACGAGCGCGGAAACCGGCGTGGGACCTTCCATCGCGTCCGGCAACCACGTGTGTAGCGGAAACTGCGCGCTCTTCCCAACGCAGCCGCAAAAAATGCCGACGCCGGCGATCACCAACAGCCAGTATCCACACCGCTCCGTATCCTCGGATCCCGTCGCCGCGGCGGCTTGCTTCATGCCCTCCGGGACGACGAGCTCGTGACTCGGCCCAGGACGGACCTGGCTGAAAATGCCAGCTTGTGATCGCGTTTCGCCGGACGCGGCATCCTCGACCGCCATATCGCCGAAGTTGAACGTGCCAAGACTCGACCAGAGGGCCATCATACCGATAAGCATGCCAAAGTCGCCGACGCGGTTGACGATGAACGCCTTATTGGCCGCCGTCGATGCGCTCTTGCGCTCGATGTAGAACCCGATCAGGAAATAGGAGCAGACGCCGACCAACTCCCAGAACACGAACGTCATCGCCATATTGCCGGATAACACGACGCCCAACATGCTGAAGCAAAACAGCGACAGATATTGGAAGAAGCGGTGATAGCGCCCGCGGCGGTGCAAATGATGGCCGTCGGACAGCGTCACTTCGTGGTCTTCGACATCGTGCAGTTCATCGTGCATGTACCCCTGGGCGTAGAAGTGAATGCACGAGGCGATCAGCGTGACCATGCAGAACATGACCACGGTGAGCGAATCGATGTAATAGCCGATCGTCAGTTGCAATTTGCCGAACTTGGCGAGCGTGTACCAGTCGCCGGTGTAATAGGCTTTGCCTTCGTGGTCGTAGTGGGCGTAATCGGCATGTTCGCCTTCCGCGGCTGCAGCGACGAGGCGGAACTGGACCGGAGACTTGCTCGGCGACGATTCGCTCCGCGGCGGCGCAGTGGGCGCGCCTGCGTGCGACTCGTCGTGGTGCGCTTCGACAAACACGCCGTGCTTGCCGGTCCACGACAACAGTGCGATCAATGCAAGGACAAACGATCCGAGGATCGCCCCGGTCGCAACATAGCCCGCGTGCTTGCCGGCGTGGCCCAACCGCGGACCGAACAGCCAGACAATCACGAACGACGCCAGCGGCAACAGCCAAGCGGCCCCAAGCAGCGTCGGTAGTGTCGATGCGAGATCCATTACAAGGCGCAAATCCGGCGATCAAGTATTAGGAATGCAAAATGCAAAATGAAGAATGAAAAATGCGGAACCAAATTGGCGGCGACGACGCAGCGGAATCGCGATCCATTTTGCATTCTTCATTTTGCCTTTTGCATTTCTCCGACGCCTCAACCCTTCAGGTCGTCGGCCCGATCGACGTCGATCGTGGCGTGGTTGTTGTAAAAGTTCAGGGCGATCGCGAGCGCCACGGCGGCTTCCGCCGCGGCGAGGACGATCACGAACAGCGCGATCAACTGTCCGTCCAAACCGAGCGACGCCCGGGGTCCGGAGCGGAGGTATTCGCTGCTGAAGGCGACGAAGTTGACGTTCGCGCCGTTGAGTACTAACTCGATCCCCATCAAAATGCCCAAGGCGTTGCGCTTGGTCGCCATGCACACCGCGCCGGCGACGAACATCACCGCGCCCACGGCGAGGTAGTGCGAAATGCCGATCGGTTCGGTGAGCAAGTTCATGGTCGGGGGACGGGATTCGGGATTCAGGATTCAGGTAACGCGGCGTTACGCTTCACGTGGGCCGACGCGCTTTTTGGGGCGTGCGAGATAGGCCGCGGCGATGAGGACTACGAGTAAGTGGACGGAGATAACCTCGAACGGCATCAGGTAGCCGGACATGCCTTGCGAATTCTTGGCGAGCGTGGGATCGGCTTGCTCGGCGGCCGCTTGCTCCATGCGGTCGACGCGGTAGCCGAGCAGCCCTCCGCCGAGCCGCGACGATGTGACGCTGGCAGTCTGTTCGCGAGCTTCCGCCGGCGGCTTCCAGGCATCGACGCGAAACGCCGTCGACAGCAGCAAGCCCAGCAGGGACGAACCGACAACGGCGGCGATGATCCACTCGCCGGCCCGCGTTCGCATCGAGATGAACGGGCCCTGTGCGGTGAGCATCACGCCGAACACGAGCAGCACGAGCGTGCCGCCGACGTAGATCATCAATTGCATCGCGCCGACGAAATCGGCGCCGGCGAGAAAGTACAGGCCGGCCGTCGCCCCGAGGGACACAACGAGATAGAACGCCATCCGCACGACATTGCTCGTCACGACGACCGCCACGGCAAACGCGCAGGCGACCGCCGCGAACAGCAGAAACAGCAGCGAATGTACGTTGATCGAATCCACGCTTCTGACTCCCGCCGCAGCCCGCCGGCTGGGCCGACGCTGCCTACGACAGATTTGCTCGTCTCGTTCGTCTCACCGGTGGCACAGCCCACCCTACCGGGTCGCCGCAGTGGCTACGGTGCTTTCGGTTGTTGCGTTCGTTATGGGAGGGGCCTTGGGCTTGTCTTCCCGCGGCTTGCCCCACGTGCGGTGATAGCTTTCGCGAACTTCCAATCGGTCCTGGTGCGGTACGAAGTCGTTCGCGAACGGGATACCGCCGACCTTCCACAAGCACGCGCCGACGAACATCACGGCGGCAATCGGCGTGCAGTATTTCAAGCAGGTCGTAATGACCTGATCGATGCGTAACCGCGGCAGCGTCCAGCGAACCCACATCATCGCGGTCACCCCGAGGCAGGCCTTGAAAATCAAATTAGTCATACCGAGTAGGCGGCCAAGGTACCCGGCCACCCGCGGACCCCACTCTTCGCCGCACAGCCACGACAAGAACGCGCCTATCGCCGCCGGCTCGCCCACGTCGGTGAGGCCGAGCAGGGACGTGAGCGGAATCGGCCCATTCCATCCGCCCAGGAACAAGATCGCGGCCAAGGCGCTCACGGCGAACATCGAGCCGTACTCGGCCATGAAAAAGATGCTCCACCGGAGGCCGGAGTATTCGGTATGAAAGCCGGCGACCAGCTCGCTTTCGGCTTCGGCCAGGTCGAACGGCGCCCGGTTCACACTGGCCGTGGCGCAGGTGAGGTATACGAAGAACGTGATGAACGTAAACGGATCGTGAAGCACGAACCAGTTGGTGAACAGCCCGGCTTGCATGTCGCCGATGGCGACGAGGTCCATCGTGCCGGCAATGACGACCGGGACGACCACGCACAATCCGAGCGGCACTTCGTAACTGACCACCTGGGCCGCTTCCCGCATGCCGCCGAAGAGCGACCACTTCGAGCCGGAGGCGTACCCGGCCAATATCACGCCAAAGACTTCCAATCCCACGACCGCGACAATGAAGAACACGGCCGTGTTGATCGGCAATCCCACCCAACCGCTCGAAAATGGCAGCGCCATATAGGCGGCGAACGACGAGCAGAACGAGATGTACGGGGCCGCCTTGAAGAGGAAGCCATCGGCCTCCTTGGGCACCAAGTCCTCTTTGGTAATCAACTTAACACCGTCGGCGAGCGTCTGGAGCCAGCCGAATTTGCCGCCCACCCGGGTCGGGCCAAGTCGATCCTGAATCCGCCCGCTGACTTTACGTTCGAGCCAGATGAAGACCAACGCGCCGACCGCGACGACATTGAGCAGCAACGCGCACTGAATCACGGCGGCCAGCGCCTTCGCCACGCCCGGCCAAAGCCCGAGATCATAGTGAAAGAAGTCCGCCACGTTCGTTCCGTCGTAATCGCGTCGGCAGCCGCCGATGGGGTCCGAAATCAAAGATTGTGAAATATGGCACAATCGCCCCCGGCCCGACAAGCCCCTGAATCGCTCGTTTTTTGGACGATTTCGACCCCGCCGGTCGTCAGTTCGACGCCGGGGGATTCGCGGAAGGATGGCGGCGGTTGCGTCGGGCTGAGTACAGCAACTTCCCCACCTCGACAACGGTGACCGGCGTGAGGGCGAGCACGACGATCCAGAGCCAAGGCGCTTCCGCGGCCGCCTGCGTCTGGAACACCGTCTGAGCGCTCGGCAGGAACACCACGAGCAATTGAAGCGATGTCGAAATTGCAATCGCCGCGAACATCGGCACGTTCGTTCGGACGCCTAACTCCGGCAGCGTCCGCCGCGGACTGCGGCACGCAAAGGCGTAGGCCAATTGCGTGAACGCCATCAAGCAGAACGCCGTGTGACGCGCGCGCGGCTCCGTAGCGTCCGTGCCGTCGTACACGAGGCCAAAGCCTACGAGCACCGCCGCGGCCATCAAGCACCCGTGGACCACGATAAACAGTCCGCGGTCGCGGGTAATCACCGGCTCGCGGGCCGGCCGCGGCGGATGGTGCATTACGTCGCGCTCCGGCGGCTCCAGGCCCAGCGCGAGTGCCGGAAGGCCGTCGGTAACGAGGTTGATCCACAGAATCTGAACGGGCAGCAGCGGCGCCGGCCACCCGGCCACAGCGGCCACGAACATCACGAGCACTTCGCTAGCATTGCAAGACAGCAGATAGTGGACCGCCTTGCGAATGTTATCGAAAATGCCGCGGCCCTCTTCGACGGCGCTGACGATCGACGCGAAATTGTCGTCCATGAGCACCATGTCCGACGCTTCCTTCGTTACGTCGGTGCCGGTAATGCCCATCGCGATGCCGATGTCGGCGGCTTTGACGGCGGGCGCGTCGTTCACGCCGTCCCCGGTCATCGCCACGATATGCCGGTTTTTCTGCCATGCCCGGACCACGCGGAGTTTGTGTTCGGCAGTGACGCGGGCATAGACCGAGATCTCCGGTACCCGCTCGGCCAACGCCCGATCGTCGAGCGCATCGAGTTCCCTCCCGGTCACGGCGTCGCCGGCGGCGTGGTCGAGAACGCCGAGTTCGCGGGCGATAGCGGCGGCGGTCGCCGGATGATCGCCGGTAATCATCACGGGCCGAACTCCGGCGGCACGGCACTGGGCCACCGCGACTTTCACTTCGTCGCGCGGCGGGTCGATCATGCCGACGAGTCCTACGAAAACGAGGTTCTCCTCCGCGAGTTGGGCCGTGGCGGCATCGGCGTCGTGGTCGTCAATTGCCAGATCATCGCGATAGGCCAGCGCCAGCACGCGGAGTGCGCCGGCAGCCATGTCGGCGTTGGCCCGTTCGATCGCAGCGCGGCGCTCGTGGTCGAGCGGTACGACTTCTTCGCCGACGCGCTCGAACTTGCAGCGTGCCAAAAGCACGTCGGGTGCGCCTTTGGTGAACATCACCGGCTTGCCGTCGGCGTCCGCGACGGCGACCGACATCATCTTTCGCTGCGAATCGAACGGCAACGCGCCCAGCACGCGCCGCGCGTTCGCCTGTGGGTCGATGCCGGCTTTGCGGGCCGCGACGACGAGCGCGCCTTCGGTCGGATCGCCGATGATCTCCCAACCGCCATGTTCGGGGTTCTGGCGGAGTTGGGCGTGGTTGCAATAGGCCGCAATTTCCAGGAGCAAACGCAATTCGGAAGGCAAGTCGGCGCGATCCACAGGTTTGCCGGCGCCATTGCGGCTGGCCGGGCGCGCGATAAACTCGCCGCGCGGCTGATATCCGCCGCCGGTAACGTCGAACTCGGCGTTGGCCAGGACGACGCGGCGGACGGTCATTTCGTTGCGCGTGAGTGTGCCGGTTTTGTCCGAACAAATCACGGTGACCGCCCCCAGCGTTTCGACGCTCGGCAGCTTGCGGACGAGCGCGTTGCGGCGCACCATCCGCCGCAGGCCCACGGCGAGGGTCATCGTGACCACCGCCGGCAAGCCTTCGGGCACGGCGGCGACGGCCAAACTCACGGCGAGCAGGAACACTTGAAATTTGTCCTCGCCGCGAGCGACGTGGAGCGCGAAGATGATCGCGACGAGCGTGAGACAGACATAAAGCAGCGTGCGGCCGAGGTCGGCGAGCCGTCGCTGTAGCGGCGTCGGCTCGCGTTCTTCGTGGGCGAGCAGGCCGGCGATGGCGCCGAGTTCGGTGGCCATTCCGGTGCCGGTGACCAGGGCCGCAGCCTTGCCCGCCGTAATGACCGTGCCCATGAAGACCATGTTGGTCCGTTCGGCGAGGCTCGTATCTTGATCCACGGACTTGGTGGACTTGTTCACCGGGGCGCTTTCGCCGGTGAGGGCGGCTTCCTGGGCCTGGAGCGCGAATGCCTCGACGAGGCGGGCGTCGGCGGGGACGTGGTCGCCGGCTTCGAGTTCGATCCGGTCGCCCGGCACGAGTTCCGCGGCTTCGATCAACGCCACGGCGCCATCGCGCATCGCGCGCGCATGGGGCGACGAAAGGCTCTTGAGCGAAGCGAGGGCCTTTTCCGCACGGGCTTCTTGCAAATACCCCACCAAGCCGTTGAGCACGACGATGGCTAGGATCGCCCCGGCATCGATCCATTCGCCGATCGCGCCGGCAATAATCGCCGCGGCGATGAGTATCCAGATTACGAGGTCGCGAAACTGCGCGGCGAGCTTCCGCCACCAGGGATCGGGCGGCGCTTCGGCCAGGCGATTCGGCCCGTGTTCCGCCAGACGCCGGGCCGCCTCAGCCGCCCGAAGACCACGCGAAAAGTCGCTGTTCAGCTCGCGGGCGATGTCCGCCGCATCGCGGGCGTGCCACAGGTGCGACGCTCGGACGTCCATCATGCTCGCTCCGCGGCAGATTTAGCGAACTAGGATCGGATACTGAGAGAGGCGACGTCGTTAGCAACTAAACTCTTCGCGTCGACAACGCATTATGAAAAATCCTGCCAGGTCGGCTTGATGATCAACTCCGGAATGTGCGCCCGGGGCGGCAAGCCGGCGATCATCACCACCGCGGCGCCGACATCTTCGGGCTGCAATATCCGTGCTCGATGGTCGTCGGAAACGGGGCTTGGCCGTTGTTCGAGAATCGGCGTGTCGACCTCGCCCGGGGCGAGGTTCGTAACGCGGATGCCCAGCTTGCCGTACTCAAGGGCCACCGCGGTGCAGAGGGCCGAGGCGGCGAATTTCGACGCCGAATAGGCCGTCCCGCCAAGCATCGACGCCCGCAGGCCGGAAATCGACGAAATCGTGACGATCAGGCCGTCTCGGCGTTGGGCCATTGCGGGCAACGCCTCGCGCATGCAGTTGTAAACCCCGGTTGCGTTGATCGCCAGAACGCGGTCCCACTCCTCAGGCGGCATGTCGGCCATCGTGCGGCGGCGGATGTTCACGCCGGCGGAATTGACGAGTATGTCGATTGGCCCCAGCGTCTTTTCGGCCCAACGAAACAGTGCGGCGACGCTGGCGCGGTCGGCGACGTCGACGACGTGCCCGATCATCGCGGGTTCGGTCTTGCGCGCGGCGATGGCGGAGTCCAAGACTTCGGCACGGCGGCCGGAGATGGCCACGCGGCACCCTGCCCGAGCCAGCGCGACGGCAATTCCCAGTCCGATGCCGGTGCCTCCGCCGGTGACGAGAGCCGTTTTTCCTGTGAGCGACATGATGATTCTTGGGGTCGATGGTGCGATGGGACAGGCGGCCCGACAAACGAGCGCGACCGACCGCCGGGAATACGATTTGGCGCAGGGCCCCGTCGGCCTTGCGTTGGATTGTCTACGTCCGGGGTGAATTTGCAACCGGCGATTCCCGCGCGGGGGCCTGCAATTCGCGGCCGAGCCGGGAAACGAAAGGCAAACGCCGACCGAGGCGCTCCCTTGCGTCTGGCCGCAAGAATGCCGCGACGGTACGCCCCGCGCCTCGGCAAAGCGTATAATACGACGGTTAGCCGGTTGACATGCGGTTGGATTCGGGCCTACCTTGGGGTCCCGGTCTTGGAACCGCTCGCTCGCGTAACCGCATTGCCCGTTTGTTATTAAGGACTGCCATGGCCCGCTCCGCCGACCAGTCGTCCGACGCCGACGATTCGGACGAATCGCTGAAAGACCCCGCCGACGAATCGCTCGACGGTGACGACGAGCCTTTGCTGCTCGGCAAGCCGTCGCACGCGCTGTTCGACATGGAAGACGACGAGGATCTCGCCGGATTTGACGACGACGATTTCGACGACGATTTCGACGACGACTTCGAGGAAGAGGACGACGAACTCGCCGACGACGGCATCGCCGCCGAAGGCGCGGACGCGAGCTTTCAGGGGTTCGGCGACGACGAGGACGAGGACCTGCCGGACGACGAGGACTGATCGTTGCGAGGACTGGCGGCGCGTACAAAAAACCGGCATCAGGTGTCGGTCGGTACGGCATCCCATTCCGAGGGATCTTCGTCGTAAATCGTCAGCCAATTGATCGCATGGTGCCATTCCTGCACCATGCCCGGAACAAGGCCGCCTGGAGCTTTGTTTCCATCGATCCGCGCCTGTCTCGTTGCCCAGTGCATGCGATAAATCAAATCGGACGCGTCGAGAATCTCGGACTTGGAACGCAATTCCAATGCGCGAATGAAGTTCCATGGTGGTGTGCTCATTTCGGGCATTCGCGACACGATTTCGGTCGTGTCAGTTTCTTCGCGAGGTAGGGGCAAATCATCGAATAGTCTCACAGCCCACATGAGCACGACTGCCGCTTCGCAACGCCATGTCATATTCCGTGACGTTTGTGCGTTAAGTGTGGGATTCGTGAGATAGGAAGTCTCCTGCGGAGACAGGTGCTCCCACAAACGGTTTTTGCGCAAATACTCCGCAAAGACCGAATCGCCTGACTCGAACGCAGTTCCTGCGACGCAAAGCAGACAGCAAATTCGAATGCCTACTTCCTCTGAAGTGCGCAATTCCGTTTCTTCCTCTGACTCCACGCACGGAAGTGACGGCAGAAATGGTATGCCTGCCTCTTGCAGAATCCGTTCACTTCTCGCCTTTCGCAATTGCGGAGTCATCCTACCTTCATGCCCGCTTACTTGTCGCTGTCCGCGCCCGTCTCCAGCACCGCCAAAAATGCCTTCTGCGGGATGTCGACGTTGCCGATCGACTTCATCCGCTTCTTGCCCTCGCGCTGCTTGGCCCATAGCTTGCGCTTCCGCGTAATGTCGCCTCCGTAGCATTTCGCGGTGACGTTCTTACGCATCGCCGAGATCGTTTCGCGGGCGATCACGCGGCTGCCGATCGCCGCTTGCAGGGCGATCTCGAACATGTGGCGGTCGATCTCGGTGCGGAGCTTCTTGACGACCGCTCGGCCCCGGCGGTCGGCGTCGCGGCGGTCGCAGATGATCGACAGGGCATCGACCCGCTTGCCGCCGACCAAAATGTCCAGCCGCACCAGATCCGCCGGCTGAAACCCGATGACCTCGTAGTCCATCGTGCCGTAGCCGCGCGTCGCGCTCTTGAGCTTGTCGTGCATGTCGTAGATGACTTCGGCGAGCGGGATTTCGTAGACCAACATTGCCCGCGTCGGCGAGAGGTATTCCGTCCGCACGAACTTACCCCGGCGGTCGTTGCAGAGCTGCATGATCGGGCCGATGTACTCGCTCGGCAGAATGATGCTCACCTTGACGATCGGCTGGCGGAACTCTTCGATTTCGCCGGCGTCGGGCACATCCTGCGGCTTGTGAATTTGCAGGACTTCGCCCGTGCGGAGCGTGATTTCGTAGGTCACGTTCGGCGCCGTTTGCACGACGTCGATGTCGGACTCCTGTTCGAGCCGCTGCTGGATGATTTCCATGTGCAACAGGCCCAAAAACCCGCAGCGAAAGCCGAAGCCGAGCGCGTCGCTGGTTTCCGGCTCGAACTCGAAGCTTGGGTCGTTGATCGCCAGCTTCGAGAGAGCTTCGCGGAGTTCGTCGAAGTTTTGGCCATCGGACGGAAACAGTCCGCAGAACACCATCCGCTTGGGTTCTTTGTAGCCCGGCAGCGGCTTCGCTCCTGATTCGCCGGGAATGCTCACGGTGTCGCCGACGTGAATCTCGCCGAGCGATTTGATGTTGCAGATCAAATAGCCGACCTGTCCCGCGGACAGCGAATCGCACGGCCGGCGGTGGGGAACGAATTGGCCGAGTTCGAGCACGTCGTGATTCTCGCCGGCGCGGAGGAAACGGATCTTCTGCCCCCTGCGGACCGTGCCGTTCATCACCCGAACGTAAGTGATCGCGCCTCGGAACTCATCGTAGTGCGAATCGAAGACCATCGCTTGGAGCGGCGCTTCCGGATCGCCCTCGGGCGGTTCGATCCGTTCGACGATCGCTTCGAGAAGCTCGGGAATGCCCAAGCCGGACTTCGCGCTGCACAACACGACCTCGTCTGGCTCGATGGCCAGCGTCTGGTGCATTTCGAGCTTCACTTCATCCGTGCGAGCGTGCGTCAGATCGATCTTGTTGATGACTGGCACGATCGTCAGGTTGGCATCCATTGCCGCGAACGCATTGGCGACCGTTTGGGCTTCGACCCCCTGAAACGCATCGACAAGCAACAGCGCCCCTTCGCAGCAAGCCAGCGACCTTGAGACCTCATAATGAAAGTCGACGTGGCCGGGTGTATCGATCAGATTGAGCTCATATTCTTCACCCCTGTGCTTATGAATCATCCGCACGGCGCGGGCCTTGATCGTGATGCCCCGCTCGCGCTCCAGGTCCATATCGTCGAGCATCTGCGCGCGCAGCTCCCGCTCGCCGGTGCTCTGCATCAGCCGGTCGGCAAGCGTGCTCTTGCCGTGGTCGATATGGGCGACGATGCAGAAGTTGCGAATGTGCTTGAGATCGGGCATGAACAGGGGTCGGGGGCCGGGGGGTCAGAGATCAGGGGGATTTAGGATTCGGGATTCGGCATACGGGATCAAACGACAACTAACAATTCACAGTTCACTATTCTCCAATCACCATTCAATTCAAATCGTCCAACCTCTAACCTCTAACCTCTAACCTCTAACCTCCAACCTCTTTCTGTACGCCAAACGCCCGATGCCAGCCGCGCCGATGTACCCGGCGTCGCTGCCGAGCGAAGCGAAGTCGACGATAGTTCTTTCGCGGAGCACCGGGAACGTGCGGCGGCGGACTTCTTCGCGGACCCGTTCGAGGAACTTGCGGCCGACGGGCGAATCGTGACCGCCATAGGTCATCGCGCCGCCGAGCACCACGCCATCGGGATCGACGGTGTGCATCAAGCTTGCCACGCCAACGCCCAGGTACATCGCCGCTTCGAGGATCAGTTCCATTGCAAAGGCGTCGCCGGCGGTGGCCTCCTCGGCGAGGAGCAGCGTCGTCAACTCGTCGCCCCGTTCGAGTCGGCGGTGAACCGACGTGTCGCGACGAGCGTCGAGCAAGTCGTGCGCCCTTTTGACGACGGCGGTCGCGCTGGCGTAAGCCTCCAGGTGTCCGGTGTGGCCGCAGTTGCACATCCGGGCGTCGTCGTGGTGGTCGATAATTATATGCCCGCACTCGCTGCCGTGGCTGTGTTCGCCGTCGACGGAATGGTCGCCGATGATAATTCCGCCTCCGACGCCGGTGCCCAGGGTGAGGAGCACCATGCTATGAAACGCGCGGCCGGAGCCGACCCAAAACTCGCCGTAGGCGGCCGCGTTGGCGTCGTTGGCGAACGCCACGGGTAATCCGCAATGCTGCGACACGCGATCGCGGATCGGGAAGTTCTCCCAACCGCGGAGGTTGGGCGGTTCGAGCAACATGCCGGCTGGAACATCCATCGTTCCCGGCGAGCCGAGCCCGACGTGAGCGACATCGCCGACCGCCAGCCCGGTTTCGGCAATGACTTCCAGGACGGCCTTACCCATCCGCTCTGCGGCGTCTTGTGGCCCGCGGGGAACGTCGGTCGGCAGGCTGCGCTTGACCAGCGGGCGGCCGCGGTCGTCGACGAGGCCGACCTTGATATTCGTGCCACCCAAATCGACCCCCACGAAAAACGGGGGTTCGGCCTGCGACTTGGTGATGAACGCGACGTCGGACATAGAGGGCGCGGGGTGTCTGGGGGCCGCCCCGTGCGGAACAACACGGCGGGAAGTCGAAGCACCTCAATATAGATTGGAGCGATTCTGCGGGCAATTGCGAATCGACGGCGACTAACCATCGCGCCCGGCCTCGGCGGCGTGGCGTATTCTTGCGAAGCGAGCCTCCCAAAAGGCTCCGAACGCGGCGCTTCCCGCCGTCCGCTGATACCCCGCGCGCATGGCCCATCGTCCCGATTCCGCCGAACTCGCGTCGACCGCCGCGGTCGGGCCGCGCGCCGACAGCCTGTTCGGCAGCCTGACGTGGGTGTTGCTGCTGGCCGTGGCCCAGCGCGGGCTGGGATTCTTGCGCGAAATACTGCTTTGCCGCTGGCTCGACCAGGACGAAGTCGGCCAATGGGCGCTGGCGTTCGTGTTCCTCAGCAGCGGCGCCGCCATCGTCTCGTTCGGCATCCAAGGCTCGATGGCCCGATACGTCGAGCACTACCGACAGCGCGGACAACTGCGGGCCTACCTACGGCGCGTGGCGATCACGAGTCTCTCGCTGGCGATTGCTGCGGCGGTGGTCGTGGGCACGTGGCGGGCGTCGTTTTCCGAAATGTTATTCGGCCGG
>QEVJ01000110.1 GCA_003576845.1 Planctomycetota bacterium | reverse complement strand
GCCGCAGGGCGGTTTGATTGCATCGCCGGCGGTCGTGCCGCTGGGCGGATTGGGCGCGATCCAGGACGAATGGATCGCGACGCTCGCACTGAGCGATCCGCTCACGGGATTGGAATTTCTTACGAACGGACTCGTGGTCGAGTTCGGCTCCGATGCCGCTTTCTTGACCGGCACGCCGGGCGGCGGCGGAGTCATTCCGGAGCCGTCGACGGTGTTGATGGGGCTCTTGGGTGTGGCGGGCCTGTTGGCGCGGCGGCGCTGGCGACGACGTCACGCGCGGATCGAAACAAAGACTCCCGTCCCCTTTTTGAACGACCGATGACCTACCGAGACAGCCTGATCGAGCGTTTGATGGCCGCGGGGCATTGGGAGCAGATGCCGGCGGAAGATCGGGAGCGGTTTCGGGGGATGAGCGACGACGATGCCCGGCGGTTGCTGGTCATCTTCGACGAACTCGACATGGGCGACCCGGACCTGGTTCGCCGGATTCGCGCGGCGTTTGCGGATACGTTGCGGCAGATGTTTCGCGGCGCTCTCGTGGAATCGGCGGACGCCGCGCGGCTCGCGTATTCGGCGATCGGCAAGATGCTCGTCGCGATTATCGTCGAGTTGCAGGCGGCCGGCCTCGACAGCGTCGCGATCGGCGACGACTTTGCCAAGTTCACGGTCAGCGCCGTCGATCGCACGCGAGACGGCGATCTCGGGCCGGCATCGGGCATGTTCCTGGGCAAGCTGGTCGAGTACGACGGGCGGCGACAGCTTCGGCCGTCGCCCATTGCGAACAAGCTGAGCGAACTCGTTCAAGCGTTGCGCGCGAAGGGCCTAGCCGACGCACAGATCGAGGCCGGTTTCGGCGACTTGAATGCGATCGTCGTCGAACTCTTCGCCCATTATCACGAGGGACTGTGGAATTCCGAGCCAGACGAGTAAAGTAGTCATCGCTAATACCTAGCTCGCCGCCGTCGGGCAGCGACAGGAAGCGCGTTGCCGCGCAGCGTTGGACCGGTTATGACAAACGTAACGCAAGGTCGGCTCGCGTCGATTCAAGTGGGTGGGCCGCGCGAGCACGGCGGCGCCGAAATCGCATCGGCGGCGGGCGAGCGGCCCTGGTCGACCGGGTTCTACAAGACGCCCGTCGGTGGTTCGGTCGTCGCGCGGCGGACGAATCTCGACGGTGACGCGCAGGCGGATCTCATGAACCACGGCGGCGTCGACAAGGCCGTCTGCGTGTACTCGCTCGATCACTACGCCTACTGGCGCGGCGTGCTCGCGGCACACGGCATCGAGCGCGACGCGGTGACGCCCGGCGCGTTCGGCGAAAACTTCTCGATCGAAGGTCTGGTCGAAGCGGACGTCTGCATCGGCGACGTATGGCGGATCGGCGACGCCGCGTTTCAGATTTCGCAGCCGCGGCAGCCGTGTTGGAAGCTCGCTCGCCGCTGGGGAATCAAGACGCTCGCGGCTCAAGTAATCGAGACGGGCAAGACCGGCTGGTACCTTCGCGTTCTCGAAGAAGGCCCGGTGGCCGCGGGAATGGCGATTTCCCTCGTCGAACGGCCGTGCCCCGAGTGGACCGTCGCACGGGCGAACTGGGGCATGCACGAAGCCAAGGGCGATGGCGAGGCGGCGCGGGGGTTGGCGGCGGTGGAATGGCTGTCGGAAAGTTGGCGGAGTACATTGGCATGTCGCCATGAGCGCTGACTGCCTGTCATGTGCGATTGCGACTCCGAGGATATGAGAGTGCTCACCTAATGGTGATCTCACGAGCGCAGGAATGGACGATGAAAACAAAAGTTCTTGTGCTCGTTCCCTACACGGTTCCGCCCGACCGCATTAGCGATTACGTTCATTCACAGCTCTTGCCACACTGGCAATGCGACGACGAAACGCCGATAGCAGGGCGTTTCGACTACTTGGTGGGACCGCTCGATAATTTGTTCAACGACCCGATTTCCGAGGGTCGATTGCCTCCAAGTATTCGCCGTGCGTACGCCGGCAACATCTGCGAAATGCAACGACTGCCAGCCGACGTCGAGGCCGCGGCGGTCGTGACGTCGGATGGAGCATGGAGCGACATTTACGGCTTCGGTTGGAAATTGACGCGAGAGCCAAGCGACGAGAATTCTGAAGCATGGCGGGAGTGGGACGCCCACTTTCGAGAACTGCTGAGCCACAATGCAGATTGTTGGGTCGTCGCGGTTTGGGCGCATTCTTAGCCTTCGACGCGGCGGCCTAACGGTCGGTTAAAGCGCTGGAGGTTTTCTCGGATTGTACTGCAGAAAGAACCGAAAAGTCCGGAATGAGCGAAACCGCGGGGCGTTGCCGAATGCTCTGTAAATGGCTGTGAGCGTCGAGTGCGTGCACCAGCGCGATTGCGCCGAGGCCGAATATCGAATAGGCAACGAGCACGGGCCCATATGCAGCAACGGCGCTTGCGCACGCGACGCACAGCATAAAGCCAAGTCCGTAGCGGAGCCGCTTACGACGAAGCTCTGCTTCGAGTCTTTCTTTCCGCGCTTGAGCGGCCTCCCTTTCCTCGGCCGACGGTCGACGTGGTTCTGACATGGCTTTTCCTCCTTATGCGAGAAACTTGGTGGACGAAACTCCTTTTGCCACTACGATCGAAACGGGAAGCATCGCAGTGACCTCTATCGGCGTAAAGCCGACGTTGGTCAGCATCGCCTCGCATTCGGACTGCCATTCTTCTTCCGTCAACCGCTTGTCGATCCGGATGCCAACCGCAAGCATGTCGTCGGTCCATTCATTTACGGTGCATCGAAACGCTTCCCACCGTCGTCGCTCCAAGGCGCGTCGAATGCCAGACAACACTGCCGCCGTCACGCCAAGAGCGGCGAGGATTTGCGAAATGAAATTGAGTTCGTCAAGCATGTCCAAGTTCCAGCCCCTGGAAATCCATCCGGATGGCCAAAATAGGATCTACTTACCCCGCCTCGCTCTGAATCGGCGCTGACGCCGCATCGAGCAAATACCGTTGCAACCGCTCGAACTCCTGCGGCGTTTGGAAATGGACAATAATTTGTCCACGACCGCGGCGGCGGGCGGCTTCTTTGATCTCGACTTTCGTGCCGAGCGCGGTCCGCAGCTCGTGTTCCAGCGTCGCCAGATAGGCGCTGCGCGACGGCGGTTTGATCGTCTTCTTCTTGCGCGGGGCTGCCTCGTTGTTGGGCATGCCTGCGTCGCTTGCGTACTCGTCGCTTGCGCCATCGCCGCCAGCGCTTTCCACGCTTGCGCCCTCATCGCTGGCGTCGTCGTGGCTATCGGACATTCCTTGCCGAACCGCGTCCATCGCTTCCGGCGAGTTGCCCGACCACGGCGCGCAGCCATGATCCTGCGGCCCGTCGAGCCGCGTGACGATCTCGGTAACGGCTTCCTCGACCTCGCGCACATTGAGTTGCTCGGCCAGAATCCGCCGGCAGAGTTGCACCTGCTCCTGCTCGTCCCCGAGCGGCAAGAGCGCTCGGGCGTGCCCTTGCGAAAGCGCTCCGGAACGAATGCTCGCTTGCACTTCCTTAGGTAGTTCGAGCAAGCGGATCAGGTTCGACACGGTCGAGCGATCGACTTGCACGCGCGCGGCGAGCTCTTCCTTCGAGCAACCATAGGTTTCGATATAGCTCTGAAACGACGCCGCCTTTTCCAGCGGATTGAGGTCCTTCCGCTGTACGTTCTCGACGATCGCGATTTCGGCCACTTGCCGGTCGTCGGCTTCGCGAATCCACGTGGGCATGTCGGCCCAGCCCGCCTTGATCGCGGCCCGCAGCCTCCGCTCGCCGGAGATCAGCTCGATGCGGCCCTCTTCGACGCGGCGAACCACGATTGGCTGAATCACGCCGTGCTGCCGAATGCTCTCCGCCAGTTCGTCGAGTTCGGTCTCGTCGAAGTCTTGCCGCGGCTGGAAGCGGTTCGGCGAAATGTCGTGAACCGGAATGTAGACGATGCCGCCATCGTGCGCCGTGTCGATCGCGCCGGTGGCCAGTTCGGCGTCGAATGGCATCGGGTTGTCATGCTGTCCACCGTCGTGGCTTTGCCCCGGGTCGTGGGCCTCGTAAATCTGCGGGCCGACCGGTTGATAGCTCTGGCTGAGCAGGGCTTCGAGTCCGCGGCCGAGTCGTCGTTGTTCGCTCATGTTTCGAGAACCTCCAGGCAGAGTTCGACGTAGGCCCGCGCCCCACGCGAACGCGGCGCGTAGTCGAGGACCGATTGGCCGTGGCTCGGAGCTTCCGAGACGGCCACGTCGCGGGGAATAACGGTTTGGAACACGATGTCGCCGAAAAACTCGCGCACCTCGGCGTCGACTTCGCCGGTGAGCTCGAGCGCGGGATCGTACATGGTGAGCACAATGCCGCCGAACTTCAGGCGGCGCGATTGATGTATGATCCGGCCGATGACCTGGATCATTTCCGTGAGGCCCTCCATCGCGAAGTATTCGCACTGAATCGGCATCAGCACTTCGTCGGAGATGGAGAGGGCGATTTCCGTGAGCCGGCCGAGCGAAGGCGGGCAATCGAACAGGGCGTAGTCGTATCCGGCCAGGCCCGCGGACATCTGTCGTTCGAGCGTGACCGCCGCGACGGCGTCGCCTTGAGCGAGGTACGCGACATCGCGATACGATCGGCTGCCGGGCAGCAGGTCGAGCCCGGCGACGGCGGTGTTGTTGATTGCGTCGCGCAGCGGCGCTCCGGTTGCCAGCGGATGATCGGTGATCGGTATTAGTCCCAGCCCGCTCGTCGCGTTGCACTGCGGATCGAGATCGACCAGCAGCGTGCGCGCACCGCTCCGTGCCAACGCGGCGGCGAGATTGATCGCCGTCGTCGTCTTGCCGACGCCGCCTTTCTGATTGGCGATCGAAAACGTGCGGGACACAGGGGTCGTGATTCGGGATTCGGGGAGCGTGTGGTGGTCGCGATGGGGAGCGCGCTCGACGAGCGGAACCGCGTCGCGAGCATCGCATTTCGCGGGGCGCGATTTTACTTGAGCGCGGGGCGTGCTCGGAATGCCTCTTTTTTTACACCCTAATGGGTGTCCGACGCGCCGCGCCAACGCACGCACGACTTCGTGCTAGCACGAAATCGACGCGTTTCACGTGAAACGCACAAGAAGAGGGGTGCGACAGTCGCGAAGCGCGTGCAATGCGCATCGGGCGCGATCACGGCTCGCGATTCGGATCGTCGCGCACCGCTCGCCAAAGCTCCCGGTACTTTTCGCGCACATACGGATCGAGCCGGTCGGCGAAGTCGGCGTCGAGTGCCAGGTTCTGAATGACGTCCTGTACGTCGCTGAAATCGCGCAGCCGTCGCGGGTTCGTCATCCCCGACGCGAGCTTCATTTCGATCATCGTTTGCAGCGGCACGAACCGCGCACCCTCGATCACCGTCTGTTTCTCGCCGGGGTCCGGGAACGCGACCGGTTTCGGCAAACCGTCCCCGGGGAACTGGCCCGTGATGAGAAACTCGATCCGCACGCCCGTCTCGGCGTCGCGCAGATTCTTGCTTCCCGCAAACGGCGGCACATAACCGCGCCCTTCCAACTCCTCATGAATCCGCCGCAATCCGTCCGCCGTGACGACGACATCGACGTCCTCGGTGAACCGCCGGTAGCCGTGAAAGAACAGCGCCATCCCGCCGGCAATCGCATACGGCACGCCGATCTCGTCGAGCTTCGCGGCGAGCTTGGTCAGCGTCTTGTGAACCGCGCTGCCGCCCTCGAAGTGCATGCTCCCCTCCAAAAACGCCCAGCGGCGGTCGGCGTCGAGTCGCTGTTCGTAAGTAATCATCGCGCGAGTTCCTCACGTTCAATTCTACCCTTTCATAAGCCGGCGCGGAATTCGAGCGTAGGGTGGGCTGTGCCCACCGGACCGTCCATTTCGCCCCGCGTTGCCGATCCAAGGGCACTCGATTTCGGGAAGACTGCTCGACGCCAACGGGCATGTAATCGCGGCGCGGCTTCGGCTAGACGGCGGCGGTGGGCACAGCCCACCCTACGAGAATGCGGCGCGTTGGCCGGTTGCGGGTGCTAGCACGATCTCGGCGCGTTTCACGTGAAACGCACAACAAGGGGGGAAGCGACACTGCCAAGTAACATCGCCCGAAAAACTGCGCTCTAACGAATAGCCTCATCTCGCCCACGACGCCTCGCCTATCAGGAGAAGACTATGAGCGGTCCCAACGGTGCTCCCCGCGATATCACAAGCTGGTTCGTCGGCCAGTTGCTCGCGAACGGCAAAATCGCCAATGGAAAACGGCCCGGCATCGGCTCCGCGCTGATTGGCCTGGGCGGCATCCTGGTCGACAAGGGCCTGACGCTCCGCTGGTTCAAAAACCAGGTGCAGAACGGCGGCCCCTGGGACTTCAAGAACAACGCCCTCAAAGGCGACAAGACCGCGGGCATCCTCTTCGCCGGAACGCACTACCGCTACGACATGCCCGGCAACTTTCACTACGGCTATGTCGGCACGATGGCCGGGTTCAGCGCGTCGACCCTCGAATCCGCCGCCGGCTACGCCCAACTCAAAGCCGGCACCTCGAAGCCCGACTACTGGTGTACCAGCTTCGACGACCCGGAAGACAACGCCTACGTTCGCCTGGGCATTGCGCTGGCCGACAGCAAGGGCCTGTCGATCACCGCCGCCGACGTGGACGCCGTGCTCAAGAAGTTCAAGCACACCACCTGCGGCAAGCCCGACCGGTTCATGCAGGTGGTGATCGACCAGCTCTTTTGAACGCGGAACCGCCCGGCCGCCGCGCATAGAAATAAATCGTGCTAGCACGACTTCGAAGCGTTTCACGTGAAACGCACAACAAGGGGGGTATTGCCGATTGCGGCGACGGTTTCGTTCACGTTGCCGCGAACGCTTCCTGCCACCGCGCGACGACCTGCTCCGGCGTTGCGGTGCCCGTGGTGCCGAGTTGCTCGATCGTGATCGAAGCGACCAGGTTGCCGACGACGGCTGCTTCGATTTCCGTCGCGCCACACAATAGCGACGCCACGATCCCGGCCGTCGCGCTGTCGCCGGCGCCGACGATGTCGATCTCGCCGCGAACCGGCGGGGCCGGCACGATGACGCCCAATGGTAGGTCAGGCACTCCCGTGCCTGACAGATCGCGCGGCGGACGTCGCTCTACACCGGCATTGCACGAACTCGCGTCCATCGTAGCTCCGTCAGGCACGGGAGTGCCTGACCTACGGTCTTGCGGCGTTGCGACGAGAATCCCGCGCTCGCTGAGCGTGCAAAACACCGCCCGGCCGGTTCGCTCGACCATCGCCGCGACCGCCCGCCGTAGGAGTACGTCACCGTCGTCGCGAGCCGTCGGGTCGACGCCGATCGACTGGAGGCATTCCGCCCGGTTCGGCTTGAGCGTGCCGAAATCGAATTCACCCATGTGCGCCCGACTGTCGACGAACACGAGCTTTTCCGGCCTCTCCCGGGAAAGCTGCCGTAGAAACGCCCGCACCTCCGGCGAGACGACGCCCCAGCCGGTTTCGACGACCTGGTCGCAGACGATCACGCCGTCGCACTCGTCGAACGCCGCCCGCACGCGCTTGCAAAGTTCCCGCCGCGTTTCGTCGCCGAGCGGTCCGCGAGTCCGCACATCGAGCCGATTCAACTCGCGCCACGCCGAACCCGCCGCACCGCTAGTCGTCGCCGCGACGGGCTGCATCGGTTTCGTGTACGTCGGCGTGAGCCGCGCCGGATCGCGGAGCACGTGCCGCGGATCGACCGGCAGCCTCGCCAGGCACCGAATCAAGTCGTCACCATGCCCATCGTCGCCGATCACGGTTACGGGCACGAGCTTGCCGCCGGGTTCAAGACCGCCGTTGCTTCCAACGCCGAGCGCCGCGAGATTGTTCATCACGGTCCCCACCACGCCCGGCGAGTTCCGCACCCGCGAAACCTGATACGCCTCGAGCCCCGTCTCGATGGACATTTCGCGCACGCCCGGCTCGATGTCGAGATAGCGGTCCAGATACAAATCGCCGACGAGCGCAATCCGTAAATCGCCGAAGCCGCGAAGCAGCGTTTCAAGCCGAGCAAGCGGGAGCATAAGCGAAAGAGAGTCGGGTCGGGGGTAGGTCATGCCAAGCGGCCAAACGACCCAACCATCATACACGACTCCAACCCGCGCCGGCCTGACAGAATGGACGATCCACCAGCGATTCCGTTTGGCCGTCGCGGATGACGTCACTCGAAGATGACAACGCCCATCGCCGCTTGGCCTGACCTACCCAACTATGGGCCGTCCAAAGAGCGCTCGATCCGGATTTCATCCAAGTTGTTGTCGTCGTCAAAAATCCAAATCGCATGGACGTGCACCGGAAGATAACGTCGCAACCACCGCGGGCTAATCGTTTGCGACAATAACATCCCGCGCCGCCCTCGCCCTAGCGATGGCCTCCAGTTCCTGGCGACAAGCGTTCTCTCGACGTCGACGAGTGAGGTACCCAAAGGCGTAATCTCGAGGAGCCGTCGCTCCGCAAACTCGTCGGAGGCAAGAAGCGGCCAGGATACCCAATAGCCAGCGGACATGGTTTGCGACACAAACACCGCGGCAACGACGGGCCAAGCCGCGACGCCGCGACAAGTACCCGCAAAGCATCGATAGCGACGAGGCCGCTTGTTTTGGACGATCTTGGACATGTTGCTCTCGTCAATTTACCTCGCGAAACACCACCTCATACTGCTCCTTCACCACGCCAGCCGGCAACGGCACGAGGACAAAATCATCCGTAATCACCGGCTTCAATTCCGCGCCGCTTTCGATCTCCACCTTGCCGCCGATCCGCCGCGGCAATAGCGCGACGATCGGTCGCCCGCCGCGTTGTGAACCATTCTTGTTTACCGTCTTGAACGTGTCGGCCCCGGCTTTCGGCGCGATGGTCAGCGTCCACTTGCCGTCTTTCTCGACCAAACGTTGCTGCCAGCGCAGCGGTCCCGGCGCGAGCCGCGCGTCCCACTTCGGATCGCCGTAGAACGCGAGCACGTCGCGGTCGTGCAGCAATCCCGCCGCGTCGCCGCGGCCGCGCGTCTTGCCCGGCTCGGGATTCTCGCGGGCAGTCTCCGGAAACTCGGTTTCGAGCCGATGCAAGAGCGCCTGCTGATTCGCAAAGAACGCCTCGGCCAGGTTGAAGCGGCCCGGCTGATCGACGTAATAATCGAGCAGGCCCCAGCCCGCGTAGCCGTACCACGTCAGCACGGTGTAGCCCGCCATCTGCCGCACGCCGGCCGAGTTCATCCACGCGAGGGCCATCGCGTCTTGCGAGTCGATGTGGCCCATCAAGCAATTGCCGACGGCGAGATACACCTTCGGATTGTCGGACCTGATCTCGAACGGCTCGCCCGAAATCGGGTGGCCAAACAGCTTGCCGGCCTTCGAGCGAAACGAGCCGTTGCGATACGCAAAACCGATCTGCCAATCGCGCTCCGTGGCATGGCCCGAGGTCACGAACAGATCGGCGCGATAATCCGCCAGCGTTGCCGCCAATGCCCGCGTCGTGTCGTCCGGCCCACGCTCCTCGCGTGCCGCGCCATTGGGCAGCTTGCGCATCATGCGGTTCTTCACGAGCTCGCAATACCACACGCCCTCGACGCAAGCGGCCAACTCGACGTCGGTTCCCGCGGCCACTTTCTTTACCAAAAGCGGCGAAGAAGTTTGCACGATATTCAGAGCATTTTCCGCGTCAAACCCGGTCACAATTCCCCACAGCGCGTCGGTGTACGGATCGTCGTCGAGCTTCCGCGTAAGGCGATGCACGGCGGCAACGAACTCCCGCGTGGCTTCCTTCGGCGTCGCAACGAAAGCAATGTGCCGCGGCATGATTGCCGTAAGTAGCCGTAGGTCAGGCCAAGCGGCAAACGACTCCACCATTGTTGCAAAGCCCAACCCGCGCCAGCCTGACGGAACCGCTCCATTGGCGATTCCCGTCAGACCGGCGCGGGGCAATTCCTTCGAGAATAGCAACGTCCATCGCCGCTTGGCCTGACCTACCTTAACGCCTTGGACGGAACGAGCGAAATCAGCACGTCCTCGACCAACTCCGCCCCGCCGCGGAACTCGTTGATGCTCATCGTCACCTGGCCGCTCGATTTCACGTGCTCGCAGGTCTGATCGCCGTCGAACATGTGAACGAACAGCCGCACGCCGCCGGTTCTCTCGGCAAGATTCGCGACAAGTTCGCGAAACTGTTCCGCGATGCTCTCGCCCGACGCTTCGCGCTCGGCCGATCGCGCCGCGTGCAGGGCGGCCTGACGAACCGCTCGTTCGATTTTCGCCGCCGACCAGCCTTGCTTGCGATAGCCTTCGCGCAGCCGGGCTTCGTCGACGGCACGCGGCGGCGGCTCCGACGCCACAAGGTCGCAAGAACACCCGCCGCGCGTAACGTCGAACACCGCATCGCCCCGCGGAAACAACGCGACCACGCTTGGGTTCGCCGCCGGAGCAACGCTCAACCCACGACGGCCGCGACCAGTCTCTTCGACCTTCTCTCGGAAACACGCGGCAATGCCAAGCGAAAGGAAGTAACACATAGGCGGCTTTCCAATTCACCCGAAGGCGACGCGATGTAGCGAGCGTAGGTCAGGCCAAGCGGCAAACGACTCCGCCATTCTCGCAAACCCCAACCCGCGCCGGCCTGACGGAACCAACGCTCCTGCGCCAACCCCGTCAGGCCGGCGCGGGCCGAATCCGTCGATAATAGCAACGTCCAGCGCCGCTTGGCCTGACCTACGCATCTGCGCTTCGCGTTGCGACGCGCTTTCTATTCCACCAACGTTTCATCGACGTCGATCTTCGGCCCAGCGCCGCGCCCCCATGCTGCATCGTACACGCCCATCTCGACGTAACGATGAAATGTCGAATACGGCCACTCCTTCGCGGATGCCGCCAATCCGTGTTTCACCGGATTGAAGTGAATGTAGTCGAGGTGGGTCTGAAAGTCGTCCTCGTCGCGAATCGTGTGCTCGAAAAATCGCCGCTGCCAAACTCCGCGCCGGCCGTCGCGTCGCTGTGGCTGCGTCACCGATCGCTCGTTTCCGCCGAGCCGCAGCCAGCGTTGCGTGAATGCCGCCTTGATATCCGCCCACCTACTCGAATAATCAGCGTCGCCGCCGGGCAACGACCAGATCGCGTGCAAATGGTCGGGCAGCAACACAATCGCATCAAGCCAAAATGGCCGACGAATCCGCTCGCCCTCGATGCACGCCCTCAACAACGCTCGCGCCGTGTCGCCACAAAGAATAGGTTGCCTGCCAAACGTCACCACGGTGAAGAAGTAACTCCCTCCCGGCACAAAATACCGACGGTACTCGGACATCGCGTTCACCTCGCGCGTCGACAACCAACGTAGGTCAGGCCAAGCGGCAAACGACTCCGCCATTCTCGCAAACCCCAACCCGCGCCGGCCTGACGGGATCGACGTTCCATCGGCAACTCCCGTCAGGCCGGCGCGGGCAGAGTCTTTCGAGAATCGCAACGTCCAACGCCGCTTGGCCTGACCTACGGACAACCCTCTGTCCAACCCACGCGCCGCCAACCACAATCATACCCGACGACAATTCCAATCTCTAACCTCCAACCTCCAACCTCCAACCTCCAACCTCCCGCTCCCGTGTCCGACCTTCACTATCTCACGTGGTCCTTCCTCACCGTCGAGTGGACGATCCGCCTCGTCATGCTCGTGTACGTGCCGCAGCGGCGAAGCCCCGCGGCGGCGCGGGGGTGGTTGATGCTGATCTTCGTCGAGCCGATCGTCGGTTTGCTCATCTACAGCATTCTCGGTCGCCCCAATCTGCCGCGGCGGCGCGTCGAGTTGCAGGCCCGGTCGTCGCGGTTCATTCGCGCGCGGGGAAGCGATTGGTTCAACCAGAACGTCTCGCATCCCGACGTGCCGCACGAGTTCGAGTCGGCCGTGGCGCTCGCCCAGGGGCTCGGCGACTTCGGCATCTTGGGTGGAAACAGCGTCGAGCTGCTCAGCGACTACGACGGCAGCATCGACCGGCTCGTCGCCGACATCGACGCGGCCGAGCGGCACGTCCACTTGCTCTATTACATCTTTGGCACCGACGCGACCGGCCGCCGCGTCAGCGATGCCCTCATCCGCGCGGCCAGTCGCGGCGTCACGTGCCGGCTGCTCATCGACAGTTTCGCCTCGCGCCGCGCGATTCGCGAGCTCGGCCCGGCGATGCGGGCGGCCGGCGTAGAGGTCGTCGAAGTGTTGCCGGCGAGCCTCTTTCGGCCGTGGCGAATCCGCTTCGACCTCCGCAATCATCGCAAGATCGCGGTCATCGACGGCCGCATCGGCTACGTCGGTTCGCAGAACATCATCAACGCCGACTTCAAGCGCGGCATCGTCTACAAGGAGCTGGTCGCCCGCGTAACCGGTCCGGTCGTCCTGCAGCTACAAGCGACGTTTCTCACGGACCACCACATCGAGACCGAGCACGAAGAGCACGACGACGGCATCTTCGTCGCCCCGCCGAGCACCGGAGACGTGCTCGCGCAAGCGCTGCCGAGCGGCCCGGGATATCCCTTCGCGGGAAATTTGAAGCTGATCGTCGCCCTGGTCCACGCGGCCCAACGCCGGATCGTCATTACCACGCCATACTTCATTCCCGACGCGTCGCTGCTGCAAGCCATCCAGTCGGCCGCCCTCCGCGGCGTCGAGGTCCATCTCGTCGTGTCGAAGGTCGTCGACCAGGTGCTCGTCGGTCTCGCCCAGCGTTCGTTCTACGACGAACTACTCGAAGCGGGCGTAAAAATCTACCTCTACAAGCAGGGCCTGTTGCACGCCAAACACGTGAGCATCGACGACGACGTGGCGACGATCGGGTCGAGCAATCTCGACATCCGCTCGTTTGCCCTCAACGCGGAAATCACGCTGCTCGTTTACGACCCGCAAGTCGTCGCCCAGCTACACGTGGAGCAAGCCCGCAATATGGCCGACAGCGAACCGCTCGATGCCCAACGGTGGAACAACCGGCCGCTCTGGCGCAAGGTCGCCCAAAACACGGCGCGGTTGTTCGATTCGCTGCTATGAATAACGCACGACAACGTAGATCGGTAGGTCAGGCACTCCCGTGCCTGACGGCTGCGGCGCGCGGCCGCGATGCGCATTTGGCATGACACGACCAGCAACGTCTTTCGGCGATTCCGTCAGGCACGAGCAGTGCCTGACCTACGCAAGTTGCACGATGCTAACCGCCGACGCGCTTGAGCACGCCGATCGCCTTGATGGCGTTGTCCGCTCCGCCGAGCGTCTGCACCAGCTTGCTCGCGGCAACGAGGGCGTCGACCGAGATCGTGTCGCCGGCGGCTTTCGCCTTCGCGGCGGCGGGACGACCCGGCTTGCGGCCCGGCTTCTTGCGGCCCTTCTTGCCCTTTCGCTTGCGATACTTCACCGCGCTGATCAGGCTGTCCGAAACCTTGATGCCCTTGGCCGTCAGCGCCTGCTTGATTTCGCTCGGCGAGGCCTTGGGGTTAATTTCAAGCTGCTCGCGAATCGCGTCGCTGCCGGTCATACCACCGTTCTTTGCGCTGCGCGCCATGACACCATTTCTCCGGAGTGAGTGACGTTCATGTTAATCGTCCCGTTACACCTTACTCAGGAGTCTACTATATGCTGGCGCTTATGTTGTCACTACCCTTCTATTTGGTGTGATCTCGCGGGAACAATGCGCTTTTTACGCACGCAGCGCCCGTTTTGAAACCGAACGCCGAGCGCCGCGAATGCTCGTCGACGGACGCCGCGGGGCCGTCATTCCAGGCCGCACAGCGTCAACAGCCAATAGGTAATCGCCGCCACGATCCCGGACGCCGGCAACGTCAGAAACCAGGCGACGACCATCCGCTCGGCCACCGCCCAACGGACCGCGGCCAGGCGTTTCGCCGCCCCGACGCCGAAGATTGCCCCGGAAATCGTGTGCGTGGTGCTGATCGGGGCGCTGTAGAAGTCCGCCAGGCCGATGATCGCAGCAGCCGACGTTTCGGCGGCGAAGCCGTGGACCGGCTCGAGCTTGATGATCTTGTGGCCCATCGTCTTAATGATCCGCCAACCGCCGACCGACGTCCCGGCCGCCATCGCGAGTGCGCACGCCCCGATCACCCACGCCGGCGGTGCCAGCGACTTGGGGTCGGCGTCCGGCATCAGGCCTTGCGTGAACAGCGCCATCGTAATGATGCCCATGCTCTTTTGAGCGTCGTTGCTGCCGTGCATGACGGACATCATGGCCGACGACGCGATTTGCATCCACCGGAACACGCGCCCCACGCGGCCCGGCTGCGCGGTCTGAAACAAAAAGAATATGAGCCACATCACCGTCATGCCAACCACGAACGCCCCCAGCGGCGAAAGGAAGATCGGAATGATCGCCTTCCACAGCAAGCCATCGGGCACGAGCGATCCCGGCTTGTCGCGCGTCCAGATGAGCACATCGAGCCCGGCGGCGTGTGTAATCGCGGCGCCGCAGAGTCCGCCCATGAGCGCGTGCGACGAACTACTCGGGATGCCGTAGTACCACGTGATCAGATTCCACGCGATTGCCCCGACGATCGCCGCCAGAACGACGGCCTGCGTCACGCCCGTCGGATCGACCAGGCCGGACGAGACGGTTTTCGCCACCTTCCCGCCGGACCAATACGCGCCGGCGAAATTCAGCACGGTCGCCATCAGAATCGCATCGCGCGGCGAGAGAACGCGCGTCGACACGACCGTCGCAATCGCGTTGGCCGTGTCGTGAAAGCCGTTGATGTAGTCGAACGCCAATGCGGCAAAGATTACCAGCACGACGAGGATGGTCCATTCGCCGAACATAATCGGACTCTCGTTGGAAACGACGGGACTGGGAGATGAAGTGCCGGTTGGCGAAGTGAACGTAAATGCGAACGGCAACGGCGACCGGCGGTTACGCGCGAGGGCAAACAGCGCCCAAACGGACCAGCGGTGCTACGTATTCTCGAGCACGATGCCCTCGACGACGTTCGCCACGTCCTGGCAGCGGTCGATCGCCGACTCCACGTCGTCGATGATCTCCTTCCACTTCAGCACCTTGAAGAAGTCCGTTTCCGTCTTGAACAGTCGGGCGAGCATCTCGTGGTTGATCAGGTCGCCTTCGTTCTCCAGCCGCCGAATCTCGATGCAGAACTGGAGGATTTCTTTCGACTGCTTGTGTATGTGCCGCAGACCGTGCACCGCTTGAGCTACCGTTCTCGTCGCTTCGACTAGAACGCGGGCAAGCTCCCGGATTTCCGGGAGCACCTCCGTAATTTCATACAGCACGAACCGCCGCGCCGCGTCGTCCAGCAGGTCGAGCACATCGTCGAGCGATTCGATCAGCCGGCGGATGTCGGGCCGCTCCAATGGTGTAATGAACGACTGGTGCAGCATCTCCATGCCTTCGTGCGTCACCTCGTCCGCTTCGTGTTCGAGCGACTTGATCTCCTCGGCATGACGCTCGGGGTTTTCGTAGTCGCCGACGAACGCGGCGAACCGGTCCGACGCCCGGACCATGATCTCCGTGCTGCGGTCGAAGAGATCGAAGAACTTGGTGTTCGTGGGGAGAAGTTTGAACATCGTGCGTTCCTTGCCGAAGGCCGGCGACAGAGAATCCGGCGGTGCGATCGCGCGCGGCGAGAGAACCGGAATCCGACGCGGCGCTGGCGGCGCTAAGGGAGGGTTAGAACTTCGTTAGGTATTCGCTATGTTTTTGTTAGACTCAGAATAGCCTTCTCGCGCGGCGTGCGACAAGTAGGGTCGCGCAACAAAAGGTTGATTCGTGTATTCGTCAGAGGGGGCGCAGAGCGCGGCCGACGCGGATTGGGAAAGAAGTACGGTGTCCCGAACTACAATTGTTAGGATTGTGTTAGGAAATGCCGCGCGCTGCTCTCACCGCTGATCGCAGAAACGAACCCGGTCACTCTGCACGACAAGGCGCGGGTCGCATCATTCGGCCCGCACGTCACCGGCTGTGCGGCTTAGGCAGATGGATCGTGAACGTGCTGCCGACCCCGGGCTGGCTTTCGACCGCCACGCGGCCCCGATGCGCGCTCACGATGTGCTTCACGATCGCCAGCCCCAAGCCCGTCCCGCCCAACTTTCGGCTGCGGGCCTTGTCCACGCGGTAGAACCGCTCGAAGAGCCGCGGAATGTGCTCCGCCTCGACCCCGACGCCGTGATCTGTCACCGAAATCAGCACTTCCGTCGGCGTCGTCTTCGCGGCCAGGACGACTTCCGAATCGGCGCCGCTGTATTTGATCGCGTTGTCGAGCAGATTCACGACCGCCTGTTCCAACAACGGCGGCGAAACCTCGGCCGTCACGCTGCCGTCCGAGTCGAACACGACCGAAACGTGCCGCTCCTTCGCCAGCGCCTGGCACGACACGATGGCCGACTGAATCACCTCGCGAACGTCCGTTTCGTGAACGTCGAGTTCCGTGTCGTCGCTTTGCTCGATCTTGGCCAGGCTCAATAAGTCATCGACGATTGCCGCCAGCCGATCCGCCTGCTTGCCGACGATGCCCAAGAATCGTTCCGCGTCGGCCCGATCGTCGAGCGCTCCGTCGAGCAGCGTTTCGACGAAGCCTTTGATCGACGTAATCGGCGTCTTGAGCTCGTGCGAGACGTTGGCGACGAAATCGCGCCGCAGGTTCTCGAGCCGGCGGACGTTCGTCACGTCGTTGAGCACGATCACCGCCCCCCGCCGCGCGCCGCGTTCGCCCAGGGCCGTTCCGCGGGCTTGGATGATCCGCCGAAAACCCGCTTCGAGCGCGATGTCCTGCTGAATCGGCTCGTCGCACGCCAGAGCGTGCAACACGAACTTGCGCAGCTCGGGATGCAGCACGAAGTCCTGCACGTTGCGTCCCAACGCCCGCTCGCGGTTGCATTCGAGCAGGGCCGCCGCCGCCGAATTGAGCGTAATGATCTTTTCCCGCGGATCGACGGCGAGCACTCCTTCGGCCATGCTCGCCAGCACGGCGTTCTGCTCGCTGCTTTGCCGCAGGATGGTCTGAATACGGTCTTCGAGCTGCGATGCCATCGAATTGAGCGCCGAGGCTAAACCGGCCAGCTCGTACGACTCCGGCAGCGGAAGCTGATAGTCGAGTTCTCCCCGCGCATAGCTTTCCGCCCCGCGGCGCATCTCTTCGATCGGCCGCGTGATCCGCCGGGCCATCAGCCAGCTAACGCCCGCCGTGCAGAGCGCGACGAAGAAGCCCCAGGCAAAGAACCGATTGCGGACGTACGAGATTTCGTCGTCGATTTGCGTGATCTTGAGCGCCGAGCGCACGACGCCGACGACCCGCCCGTCGTGCGCGATGACCTGCGCGACGTACCGCATCCGCTGCTTGGTCGTATTGCTGAAGTGCGATGCCACGCCCTCGCCCGATGCCAGAGCCGCCGCCATTTCGTCCCGCGTCGCGTGGTTCTCCATGTCCTCGGGCGCGTGATCGGTGTCCGCGACGACCACGCCGTCCGGCCGCATGACGGTGTACCGCGTGGCGGTGCGTTGGCCCAAATACTTGACCAGCTCGCGGAGCTCCGCGATATCCTTCGCCGTGCTTGCAGCCAGCAGCGGAGCGCCGTCGCGAATGACCAGCTCGTTGCGAAGGTGCAATTCCCCGTCGATGTGGTCGAGATAAAACGCCTCGAACGACCGCGCGGCAAACCACCCCGCCGCAAACAGCGCGGTGAGCGCGATGATCAAAAACGCCGGAAAAATTTGCCAGACGAGACGACGGTTGCGCACGGATCGGTCCGGAAAGGAGCGAGGAATGAGGGTTGAGGGAACGCTGAAATGTACCGTCTTTCCCACAATCCTCCATCCTCAATCCTCGCCCCTCAACCCTATTCCTTGAACCGATACCCTACGCCCCGCACCGTCTGCACGTACTCGGCGTGGGGCCCCAGCTTCTTCCGCAGCCCGGCCACCTGCACGTCCACCGACCGCTCCGTCACCGGATAATCCTCCCCCTTCACCGCGTCGACGATCTGGCTCCGCGTGAACGTCCAGCCCGGCTTGCGGGCCAAAAAGTGCAGCAATGCGAACTCCGTGTACGTCAGCTCGATCTGCTTCCCTTCGAGCAACGCCTCGTGCCGGCCCGGGTCGACCACCAGCTCGTGAATCCGCACGACGCTCCGCTCGTCCGGCGCCGCCACCGATCTCCGCCGCATCACCGCCTTCACGCGGGCCAAGAGCACCCGCGGGCTGAACGGCTTGGTCATGTAGTCGTCGGCCCCCAGTTCCAGCCCCGCCACCACGTCGGCCTCTTCCGTCTTGGCCGTCAGCATCAAGATCGGAATGTGCTTCGTTTTCGAGTCCCCCTTGAGCCGCCGGCAGACTTCCAGCCCATCGACGTTCGGCAACAGCAGATCGAGAATTACGAGGTCCGGCACCTCGCGGCGGGCCGATTCGATCGCGTCTTCGCCCGTCGAAACGCACGTGACGCGATAGCCCTCGCGCGTTAGGTTGTACCGGACCAACTCCAGCAGGTCCTCCTCATCGTCGACGACGAGGATTCGTTCTTTCGCCATACCTGTTTTCCTCATCGAGCCTTAATACTCACCTTAGTGTCTTCACTGGAAATCTACCACCGCCATGTTAGGCGAAAGTTAAGAGTCAGTTTGGTTTTTCCGCGGTATCGAAATCGTTTTCCGCTGAAATCGGTACGCTTTACGCCCTCGCCGCGGAGTTTGCCCGGCAAGGGCCGCCATTACCGCGCGGAACCGCGCAATGGGCCATCGCTAACAGAGAATAAACGCATCGCTGTGGCCGGTCTGAGCGGACGACCGTAGCGGAAATCGCACGATTTCCGACCCGTGCGCATGGCGCGAACGCTCGGAAGCCTTGCGACTTCCGCTACGGGGCCGTCGAGAAGTGCTTGGAATGCGAAGTATCGAGCCGATCGACCTTCAGAACACTCGGGAATCCCGACATGCGACTCGGCGCGATCGTCCTCTGCGGCGGAAGCAGCACCCGGATGGGCATGCCGAAGGCCGATTTGCTTTTCGGCGACGAAACGATGCTCGCCCGCGTCGTCCGCCGGCTTTCCGAAGTCGCCTCGCCGATTGTCGTCGTTACCGCCCACGGCCAAACGCCGCCCACGCTCGCCACGCCCTGCCGGTTCGCCGCCGACGCGCGCCCCAATCGCGGTCCGCTCGAAGGCCTCGCCGCCGGACTACGGGCAATCGCCGCCGATGCCGACGCCGTCTACGCCACAAGCTGCGACGCCCCGCTGCTCGTCCCGGCCTTCGTCCAAGCGCTCGCCGACCGCCTCGCGGTCGCCGACGCGGCAGTTCCCTGCGACGGCCAATTCGCCCATCCGCTGTCGGCCGTCTATCGCACCGGCGTCCTCGCCGCCGTCAACCGAATGCTTGCCGCCGGCCGGCTCCGCACGACGGACCTCCTCGACGAAATCGCCGCCCGACGCATCAGCGTCGACGAACTCCGTGCCGCCGACCCGCGCCTCGACTCCCTGCGAAATCTCAATCGCCCCGAAGACTATCTTGCAGCGTTAGCCGAGTCGGGATTCACGCCGCCACCGGAACTGCTGATGAATCTTCGCCGCGCCGCAAGTTCCACTTGACCGCCGAGGCGACGATCAAGTCCCGGGGTCGTCGCTTTCATTCGCGTCGAGCGGTAAGGAGACGTGTTCGACACGCGTGGATACCGCGTCATTTGTGATGCGAAAGCCGTGCGCCCCGGGCGCTAGAGGTATTGGCTCGGCATAAACGAAACCATTGACGGTGATCGGCGTGTCCGACGACAGTTCGAGTACGACCTCGTGATCGACGAGACTATGCCCAAGATAGAAGACCCACGGACCTTCCTCCCTTGCGAGAACGGAGATACACGCCGGCTTTTCCTCCGACGCTTCGCGAATGATCGATTGCAGCCGCTGGCGATCGATCTCCAAATCATCGGAAGAAGTCGAGCTGAATTTTACCTTGCGAACGCCAAACCCGAAATCAAACCCTAGATTGCGCCTGCTTGACGCAGAGATGTCGCCTCGCAGTCGGACGACGGATTTCGGCTTCTCGTGCTGACAGCCGCCGCAATTGATGCCAACAGCAAACAGTGCGACCATCACAGCACAGCGTTGCAAAGCGCGCATGAATATTCCTTGAAAACAGCGTGGTTTCCCGTCATCGCACGTCGCGAACAGGCCCCGATAACCTGCGACATGACGCATTGCCCTACCGCCGCGAGACACCTATAAGGACATCATAATCGTTCCTGTCGGTGCGCTCACGTCCGGCCATTCTCCGTAATGCACGACCTCCCGCTCATTACCACGATCGCCGTCGGCTTCGTTGCCGCTTGGGTGCTCGGCCTCTTGACCCAGCGGCTTGGCTTCTCGCCCATCGTCGGGTATCTCCTCGCGGGTGTCGCCGTCGGTCCCCGAACGCCCGGCTTCATCGCCGACGTCCATCTCGCCCATCAACTCGCCGAAGTCGGCGTGATCCTGCTGATGTTCGGCGTCGGACTCCATTTCCACGTCAAGGACCTGCTCGCCGTCAAGTCGGTCGCGATTCCCGGCGCGGTCGGTCAAAGCCTCGTCGCCACCGTCCTCGGCATGGCGGCGTTCACGGCGTTCGGACTCTCGCCCACGACGTCCGCCGTCCTCGGCATGGCGATGGCCGTCGCCAGCACCGTCGTGCTGATGCGCGTTCTCATGGACGCCGACAAACTCGAATCGCCGGAGGGCCACGTCGCCGTCGGCTGGCTGCTCGTCGAAGACGTGTTCACGGTCGTCGTCCTCGTGCTGATTCCCGTCCTCAACGGCGGCAGCGGCGATGAGTCCGCATCGTCTGCGGCCACCGGACTCTGGTCCGCGCTCGGTGTGGCCCTGGCCAAGCTCGCCGTGCTCGTGGCGATCGTCGCGCTCGTCGGCGCCCGCGTCGTGCCGTGGGTGCTCGTGCAGGTCGCCCGCCTCCGCTCGCGCGAGCTGTTCACGCTCACCGTGCTCGTGTTCTCGATTTCGATGGCCGCCGCGGCGTATGCGTTCTTCGGCGCGTCTATGGCCCTCGGCGCGTTTTTGGCCGGCATGGTCGTCGCCCAATCGCCGGTAAGCCACCAGGCCGCCGCCGACGCCCTTCCCATGCGCGACGCCTTCTCGGTGATCTTCTTCGTCTCCGTCGGAATGCTCTTCGATCCGGCGTTCGTCCTCCGTGAACCACTCATGTTCCTGGCCGCCCTGGGGATCATC
>QEVJ01000109.1 GCA_003576845.1 Planctomycetota bacterium | reverse complement strand
GCCGCAACCTTATTATACTCGCCAATTCGTCATTCGTTCTGGCGTGGCTCCCGGGTGAGAGTCACTCCTCATCCCCGCGCAGCTTCGCCAGCACGCTGAAATCTTCCAGCGTCGTCGTGTCGCCGGTTTCGGCTTTGCCGCTGGCGATGTCTTTTAGCAGACGCCGCATGATTTTGCCGCTGCGGGTCTTTGGTAACGCGCCGGTGAAGCGGACATCGTCGGGCACGGCGAGCGCGCCGATTTCGTGGCGGACGTGGTTTTGGAGTTCTTTCTTGAGCGCGTCGCCGGGTTCGCCTTGCTTGAGGACGACGAACACGGCCACCGCATCGCCTTTGATTTCGTCGGGCCGGCCGACCGCTGCCGCTTCGGCGACGGCCGGATGACTGACCAGGGCGCTTTCGATTTCGATCGTCGAGAGGCGATGGCCCGACACGTTCAGCACGTCGTCGATGCGGCCCATGATCCAGTAGTAGCCGTCGGCGTCGCAGCGGGCGTTGTCGCCGGCGAGGTACTTGCCGGGCACTTTGCTCCAATACTGTTCCTTGAACCGCGCGTCGTCGCCCCAGATGCCGCGGAGCATGCCGGGCCATGGGTGCGTCATCACGAGCCAGCCGCCTTGGCCTTGCGGAACTTCCCTGCCCGACGGCGTGACGATGGCGGGCAGAATTCCGGGCAGCGGCTTGGTGCAGCTTCCCGGCTTGGTCGGAATCGCGCCGGGGAGCGGGGTCATCATGATCCCGCCGGTTTCGGTCTGCCACCACGTGTCGACGATCGGGCACTTCTCGCGGCCGATTTTGCGGTGATACCACATCCAGGCTTCGGGATTGATCCCTTCGCCGACGGTGCCTAAGAGCCGCAAGCTCGACAAATCGTGCTTGTCGACGTGGTGGTCGCCCCACTTGATGAACGCACGAATTGCCGTCGGCGCGGTGTAGAAGATCGTCACGCGATACTTCTCGATCAACTGCCAGAAGCGGCTTTCGTCTGGAAAGTTCGGCGCGCCTTCGTACATCAATACAGTCGCCCCGGCGGAGAGCGGGCCGTAGACGACGTAGCTGTGCCCGGTGACCCAGCCGATGTCGGCGGTACACCAGAAGATGTCTTCGTCGCGGTGGTCGAAGACCCACTCGAAGGTTTTTTTGACGTACAGGTTGTAGCCCGCGGTCGTGTGCTTGATGCCCTTGGGTTTGCCGGTCGAGCCGCTGGTGTAGAGGATGTAGAGCGGCGTTTCGCTGTCGAGCGGCGTGGCGGGGCAATCGGGCGACGCGTTGTCCATCAATTCGTGCCACCAATAGTCGCGGCCGGCGGTCATGTTCACGTTCGCGCCGGTTCGCTTCAAAACGACGCACTTCCGCACGGTGGGCGATTTCGCCAGCGCCTCGTCGACGGTGTCCTTGAGGGGCAACTGTTTGCCGCGTCGCCAGGAGCCGTCGGCGGTGATTTGCAGCTTCGCGCTGGCGTCGTGATTGCGGTCCGCGATCGCTTCGGCGGAGAAGCCGGCGAAGATCACCGAGTGAACCGCCCCGATCCGCGCGCAGGCGAGCATGGCGATCGCCAATTCCGGCGTCATCGGCATGTAGATCGACACGACGTCGCCTTGGCCGACGCCGAGGTTTTTGAGCACATTGGCAAATTTGCAGACCTCGCGGTGCAACTCGGCGTAGGTAAGCCGCCGCTCGTCGCCCGGCTCGCCTTCCCAGATCAGCGCCGTCTTATTCCACCGCGGCGTATTCGCGTGCGCGTCGAGGCAATTGTACGACGCATTCGTCTTGCCGCCGGCGAACCACTCCGCGAACGGCTCCTTCCAGCGGAGGACGTCCTTGTACGGCTCGAACCAGTGCAGCTCGCCGGCCAGCTTGCCCCAGAACGCCGCCGGGTCGGCTTTTGCCTCGTCGTACATCGCCCGATAAGCGGCCATGGAGCCGATGCGGGCCTTGGCGGCGAACTCGGCCGGCGGCGGGAAGAGCCGGCTTTCGTGCATCACGGTGTCGATTTGGCCTGGGGCGATGGGTTGGCCTGGAGCAACGGGGCCGCCGCTTCCGCCGGGAGCGTTGGTCATCGGGAGATTCCTGCAAGAATGGGCAGTGGACAGGGATGTGTCTGGATGGCCGATTCTAAACGACCCGGGATTGCGGCAAAAGTTGGCGGGCAGTCTGCGGGCCCCGTGGATGGTTCCCTGAACCAGGCGCACCTCGCGACGGCCCGGGCGACCGCAAAGACCAGGTCAGGCCGCGAATTCAAGCTTATTCTGAGGCTTGGCACGGCGCGCTTGTCGCGGTTTGGGCAAAAAATCCGGATTAACTGCGGGGTTGTCGGGTAACGCAGTCGGTCGCATTCGCGCTTTCAATGGACGGTGAAAGTGCCATAATACATATACGTACAGTCGCCCGCGCCGCATTTGGGGGCGCGGCGCGCTTCGCACCTGCCGGACGGCGTTGGCCACAAGGCGGGTTTCGCTTCGCCGAGCCGAGGATGCGCTGGCCATGCTCCGCAAAGGGGACGAACCGATCCCGGGCTATCGGCTCGCGCATTTCCTCGGGCGCGGGGCGTTCGGGGAAGTCTGGCGGGCGAGCGCCCCCGGCGGAACCAGCGCGGCCCTCAAGTTCATCGACCTCAACGGCAAGCAGGGTCTGAAGGAATACCGGGCGGTTCAACGGGTTAAGGAAGTCCGCCACGCCCATCTGCTGCCGATTTACGCCTTCTGGATGCTCGACCAGTACGGCGACGTTCTCACCGACACGGAACTCGAAGCGTGGGACCTTTCCGGCAGCGTCATGCCGACGCAGATCAAGCCGGAGCTGCTCCACGTCGAGGCCCGGCCGCCGGCGACGCTCGTCGTGGCGATGCTGCTGGGCGACAAGAGCTTGAGCGATCGGCTCGACGAGTGCCGCGGCCCCAAGGACGAGCCGCGGGGCATCCCGATCGACGAACTGCTCGATTACATGGAAGACGCGGCCAAGGGCGTCGATTTTCTCAACAGCCCTCGGCACGATCTCGGCGACGGGCCGGTCGCTTTGCAGCACTGCGACATCAAGCCGCAGAACCTGCTGCTGGTGGGCAACTCGGTGCTCGTGTGCGACTTTGGCCTGGCTCGCGTGCTCGGCGACGACCAGCGGACCAAGACGGCGCTGGCCGGTTCGCCCGCGTACATGGCGCCGGAAGTGATTCGCAACCGCAAGCCGAGCAGCGCGACCGATCAATACGCGCTGGCGATAACGTACTTCGAACTCCGCACGGGCCGCCTGCCGTTCGACCACGAATCGTACGCGGCGGTGCTCGACGCCCATCTTCGCGGCAAGCTCGACTGGTCGCTGCTCGGCGAGCCGGAACAAGCGATCATCCGCAAGGCGACGGCGCTCGAACCCAAGGACCGCTTTGCCACGTCGCTCGAGATGATCCGGGCGTTGCGCCGCGCCGTGGGCCACGACTCGGCGATCGTTCATTCCGGCGTCGGGACGAGTTCGTTCATTCCGCCGGGCGTTGGTTCGTCAGTGGTCCAGCCGTCCGGACCGCCGCGGCCTCAAGATACGGCTGTAAGCAGTTCCGCCACGGCGCAGACGGTCATTAGCAAAACGCCGACGGGTGGCGATTCGCGCGGCGATTCCGGGGCTGCGGCTCTGGCGGGCGCCGGCTCGCCGGCCGATCTGGCGTCGTCGCGCGAAACGGCCTTGGTGACGCAATCGACGGTCGATTCCACTTCGGCCGAGGAACCGGACGAACACGCCGAGCGCGCGAAACCATCTCCCGCGAAACCCGGCGACGAAGCGATCGACACGGCGGCAATGCCAAAGTCGGCGCACGTGGAACCGGCGAAGCGCAAGCCCGCGGAACGCCCCGTTCGCGAATCCAAATCGTCGGCGAGCAGTTCCCGTAGCGCGTTGTCGCTGGTTCTGTGGCTGGCGGTTGCCGGGGGACTCACGTTTGCGGCGTGGAAATACTGGCCCCGCGACACGTCGGTCACTAAACCGAGCGTGCCCAAGAAGAACGGCGTCTCGCCGGTCGAACCGCCGCCGGTTAAGCCTGTCGAAACGCCCAACAAGACGAACCGGACGACACCGCCCGTCAAAGACGACACGCCGCCGGTTGTGCCGCAACTCGCCACGGCTCGGCTGCGTTTCGATCCGCCGGACAGCCGCGTGACCATCGACGGCCAGCTTGCCTCGCTTTCGCCGACGGGCGAGACGCAGCTCGAAGCGCAGGCCGATAAGCAGATCGCCGTTGCCGCAACGCGCGAGGGCTATCGCGACTTTGCCGCCACGCGGTCGCTGGCCGAATGGCAGTCGGCGGGGAGTTCGATCCGCCTCGAGCCGTTGCCGCCGGATTACGTGGCCGAGGCCCGGGAAATGCTCGCGCAGGGCCGCGTGCCGCAAGCCATCGCGTTTCTCGAACGGGCGATCGCGTTGGGGAATGCGACGCGGGCGCTGTATGCCACGCTCGGCGAGGCGCGACAGCAATTGGGCGATCATCCGTCCGCGGTCGACGCGTTCACCAAGGCCATCGCTGCCGACGCGAAAGCGGCCGGCGCATATCGTAGCCGCGCCGCGTCCTACGTGCAAATGAAGAAGTGGACCGAGGCCATCGCCGACCTCGAACATTTCACGGAGCTTGCGCCACAATCGGCCGCGGAAGTCGTTGCAGATCGCGTCGCCGCTCTGGCCGGGCGGGTTTACGAAGCGCTCGCCGCCGACCGGACCGACGACGCGCTTCGCGACGCCGCGCAAGCGCTGGACCTTGCCGGCGAGAATCCGAGCTCGAAAGCAACGGCACTGGTCGCGCGCGGCGCGGTTCGCCGCAAGCGCGAGCAGCTCGACGACGCCATCGGCGACTTCCGCGCCGCGGCGAAGCTCGACGCGGACATTGCCGGTCGCCTGAAGCCAGCGCTCGCCGAAGCCCTGCTCGTTCGCGGCCGCGCGAGCAACGAGAAGGCGCTGCAATCGGGCGCGGCCAAGCTCTTCGACGCGGCGATCGAGGACCTTACGGAGTCGATTACGCTCGCTCCCAACGACGAAAGCTACGCGGCCCGCGGTTTCGCGTACAACGCCCGGCGCGAATACGACAAGGCGATTCAGGATTTCACGCGGGCGCTGGTGATCAACTCGCGGAACGTCCTCGCGTATCACAACCGCGGGTTCTCATACAACGCCAAGCAGGAATACAACAAGGCGGTCGAGGATTTTTCGGCCGCGATTCGCCTGAAACCGAACGATCATCCGTCCGCCTACAACAACCGCGGCCTGGCCTACTTGCAGCTCGGCGAGTTCGACAAGGCCATCGACGACTACACGGAGGCGATCCGCCAAAGCCGCGTCGAGCCGGAGCAGTCGAAAGTCGGGCTCGCATTCGCCTTCCGGGGCCGCGGCGAGCGATTCGAGAAGCAAGGCGATTTCGACAAAGCCGAGGCCGACTATACCAAGGCCCTCGAACACGCGGCGAAGGCGCCGCAATTGGCCGCCGAGCTGCGCGACCGCATATCGGGCATCGCCTCGAACCGGGCGACGGCGCTCGCGCTCAAAGGCAATCTCGGCGAAGCGCTCGCCGTCGCCGAAGAGTACGTCGCGCGGCACCCCAAGGAGCCGGAAGCCTACGCCACGCGGGCCTACGTGTACTTCAAACGCCGCCAATACCGCGAGTCGCTCGCAGATTACACGCGGGCGATCGAATTCGACCCGAAGAATCCCAAGCACTACATGCGCCGCGGCATGGTTCACACGGTGGACCGCAACACGAACGCGGCGATCAAGGACCTCTCGACCGCGATCGACCTCGACAAGACACTGGTCGAGGCGTATCAGCTTCGCGCGAAAGCCTACGAGCAGCGCGGCCTGCAAGCGGACGCGGCGGCGGCCGCGGCGGATCAGAAGAAGGCCGCCGAACTCTCGAAGAAAACGCCAGACGCGTCCGGCGCCTCGCCGCCGGTCCCGAACGCGCCGCTCAAGTAGCGCGGCGAAACGTTTTTTTGCCGTGGGGCCAAATCGCATTCGACGCCCGGCCAAAACTGTAGGATGTGAATCCTTTCACCGACGAAGGCCGGTTCGCTGTTCGTTCGGCGAAAGGATTCGCCTCCGACAGGCGAATCATTCCGCGACCGCGATTCAGATTACCGCCAGTCGTACGACGCTTGTTTCGCAAACCCGCGCACGGCCAGCTTGCCGCCCGCAAAGACATCGAGCACGGCGAAGGCGTTGGTTTCCTTCTCGCCTTGCTTGGCCGGTCCGCCTTCGACGAGCGCGGCGAGCGTCGCGTAGTGGATACCCTCGACTTCGCGGTGGTCGTTCTTGTGCTCGTGGCCCTGAAACACGGCCAGCACCTTTTGAGACGCTTCGAGGAGCTTGCGGGCGTCGGCGGCGTTCTTGGCGGCGTATTTCGTCGTCACATCGAGCCGCTGGTGTGCGAAAACGAGCGTCGGGAGCTTGGTGGCGGCGAGATCGGCGGCGAGCCATTCGAGCTCCGCCGCGGCGAGATTCGCGTCGTCCCAGCTCGCGTTCTTCGCGCCGTAGGGCTTGCCGTCGGCGCGGAAACAGGCGTCGAGCACGATGCAGTGGTGGTCTTTAACGTCGAACGAGAAGAAGGACTTCTCCTGTGCGACGCCGCCCAGGAATTGCTCTTTGGTCAACGTATCGACGCAATGATTGCCGAGGACGTAATACCGCGGCGCCTTGGCGGCGGCGAGGTTATCGTTGATCGTTCTGAGCCAGGCGAGTTCGGTCTTGTCCGAATCGGCGGCGTCGACGAGGTCGCCAAGCTCGACGATGGCGTCGACGGCGTTCGCGTCGAACTCGGCGACGGCCCGTTCGAGGCGTTCGACGGACAAGCGATAGTGCCGCGAACCGGCGGCCGGTTTGTCGGCGTAGTGCAAGTCGGTGACCAGACCGATTCGCAAGAGCGGCTTCGCGTCGTCGCCTTCGTCGGGTTCCGCATCGCGCGCGGCAGCGGCGCAATCAGTCCACGGCGCGTTTGCCGCGAACGCGCCCGCGGCGAGGAACAGCGTGCCCCCGCGGAGCATCGCCCGGCGCGAAACGCGGCCATCCGTCGATGGCGTCGCCATATTCTCGACTCCCGCGAACGCAGGCGCAGCGCGGCCGCCCGATCGGCCCGAAGGTTGGAACGAAGGGGCGTTATCGCAAGGAGATCATCTTCGTTCGCGCTTGATCGTCGATCTCGATCTTGTCTTCGCGGGCGAGCCAGCCGACGGCCTGCAAGACGAGATCGCGCGGGGCTTCGACTTCCTTGTAGAGCTTGGTGAACGACATGCGCCCGCCCTGATGGAGGGCCTGCCAAACGAGGCCGGCCGTTTCGCCGATCTGGTCGATGGCCGTGCCGCTGATGGAATCGGTTGCCGTAGCCATTGCGTTCGTACCTCCCTTTGCCAAAAACCTACGTCGCCGAACGGAGAGCGAACGGCCCGGCGGACCGGTCGGCGACGCGCTAGCCGTACTCCGTCGAAATCTCGCGCACACCGCCGCGGCGCGGTTGAAATCAATATATCGGTTGTACCGGCGAGGGCAACCGGCGGGAGTAGGCTGTAGGCAGTAGGCTTTTAGGCTGTAGGCTTTTAGGCAGTAGGCTTTTAGGCTGTAGGCGAGAGGCGAGGGTCGTTCGCTGCATGACCCGACCCTCCGGCCTACAGCCTACAGCCTAAAAGCCTGCGCAAAGAAAAAGGGCCCGGCAGGCTCGCGTCCGAGCCTGCCGGGCCCTGTTACCGTGAAAAACTGGCTCTACCCGTGTCGGGTTTACGTCGCCGAAATCGAAGGCGACTGGCTGCTAAGATCCACGGTGCTTGTTTGATTCGTGCTGTGTTTGGCCGGGCGAATGCGGGTTCGCCGGGCCAACTGGGTCGCACACAAGCGATTGGCAAGTAAAGCGAAGGCCGTGCCAAATGCCGGAAGGCGTCCCAGCCGCTTGGCCGCAGGCGCGTCGTAACCGCTTGAGAAATCAGCAGTTGCGTTGAATTGCGACGGATGAATGCCGCCGCGACGGTCCGGTTGTAGCGTGTAAAAGTTACACGCCCGCCGAACGACGGAGCGCGAACGAGTACCTCGTTCGCGCCGACGGATGACTCGTGGAGTGAGAATGACCGGGGCAATCCGGTTCCCTCGTGTTATCGAACGGCCGCGCGGGGCGGCTAAAGAAACCCAGCTCGCCTCGGCAAAGTTTGCCTAGACGAGCTGGATTAACGGGCACTCGAGTTGGCCGGATCGCGTGGGCAGTCCAGAGTCAGGAGCCAGGAGGCTGGACTTTGGTGTTACTGCAATCGTAGGACGGACTTGAAGTCCGTCCTACGACTGCGTTGCCTCGGCGTCGCTGGCCGATGCCCTCCGTCTCCGGCTCATTGAATCTCGATGTCGTCGCCGTTGCCGCCGTCGAGCACGTCGATGCCCAGTCCACCGAGGAGCACGTCGTCTCCTGCTCCGCCGGCAAGGACGTCGTTGCCGTCGCCGCCGATGAGCACGTCGTTGCCGTCGCCGCCATCAGCGGTGAGTTGGATGGCGCCGGCAGACAAGCCGGAAGCTTCCACCACGTCGTCGCCGGCCAGGGCGTTGACGACGACGCGGTCGTTGGCCGGCTCGGCGCCGCGGATGTTGACGGCCGCGGCCAGACCCAACGCGCTCGTGCCGGCGGCGTCGCCGAACACTTGGATCACGTCGTCGCCGCTCGTGCCTTGGAGGATCACGGTATCGGGTTGGGCGTCGCCGGCTGTGCCGCCGATCGTGGAGGCCAGATTCAGGTTGATCTCGGTCACGTCGGTGCCGGAGAGGTCGTTGACGACGATCGTGTCCGCGCCGCCCAACGCCTCGAAGTTGATGCCTTCCACGTCGTCGAGGTCCATCGTCACGGAAGCCACATTGCGGAAGAAGATCACGCGGCCACCGTTGGCAGTGATCGTGATGTTCTCGGCCACGTTGGCGCCGTTGAACTGCATTGTGTCGAATCCGGCCTGGCCTTCGAGCGTGTCGTTGTCGTCGCCGGGATTCCAGACGAACGTATCGTCGCCCGCGCCCATCAGGGCCAGATCGTTGCCGTCGCCGCCGTTGATCAGGTCGTTTCCTTCGCTGCCGATGAGGACGTCGGCGCCGAGGCCGCCGTTGAGGACCAGTTGCATGCCGTCGGCTTCGAGCGACGTGGCGTCGACCACGTCGTCGCCGCCCAGGGCATTGAGCGTCAAGCGGTCATTGGCGGCTTCTTGGAAGAAGATATTCACTGCGGCCTGCAATCCGAACACGTTCACGCCGCCCGCGTCGCCGGCGGCGCCGAAGGTGTCGTCGCCTTGCGTGCCATTGACGGTGACCGAGTCGGCAGCGCCGTCGCCGCCGCCGCTCGCGCCGCGAAGGTCCAGGCCGATCGAAGTAACGTCGGTGCCGTTCAAGTCGCCGACGACAACGTTATCGGCGCCGCCTAAGGCGCGGAAGTCGATGGTTTCCACGTCGTCGAGGTCCATGGTGATGTTCGCCACGTCCCGCAGAAACAGCACGCGACCGCCGTTGGCGACGATGTCGATGTTCTCGGCGGCGTTCGAGCCGAAGAACAGCATGGTGTCGGTTCCATCCTGGCCTTCGATGACGTCGTTACCGTCGCCGGGATCCCATTGGAACACGTCGTCGCCTGCGCCCATGAACGCCGTGTCGTTGCCGTTATCGCCAAAGATGAAGTCGGCGCCGTCGCCGCCGAGGAAGACGTCGGCTCCCTGACTGCCGAGGAGATTGTCGTCGCCCGCGCCGCCGTCGACGGTCAGCTTGATGACGCCGGCCGGCAACGTAGTGGCGGTGACGCCGTCGTCGCCGCCCAAGCCGTTAATGACCAGCGAGTCGTTCGCGCCCTCGGAGTTCGAAATGTTCACTTGCGCCGCGAGTCCTAATACCGACACCGACGTTCCGGCGCCGACCACGTCGATGATGTCATCGCCGCTGGCGCCGTTGACGATGATCGTGTCGGCGGCCGCGTCGCCGGCCGTGCCGTTGAGCGTGCCGGCGAGGTCGACGTCGACGCGGGTCACGTCCGTGCCCGTCAAATCGTTGACCGTGAGCAGGTCGGTCCCGCCAAGGGCGTTGAGGTCGATGGTTTCGACGTCGTCGAGGTCCATGACGATGTTGCCGAGATTCCGCGTGAAGCGGACGCGGCCGCCGTTGGCGGCGACGTCGAAGATTTCGCTACCGGCGCTGCCGTTAAAGAGCATCGTGTCGCTGCCGTCCTGGCCTTCGACGACGTCGCTGCCGTCGCCTGGATCCCACTGGAACACGTCGTCGCCCGCGCCCAGGAAGACGACGTCGTTGCCTTGCTGGCCGTCGATGAAATCGTCGCCGTCGCCGCCGAGCAGAAGATCGATGCCGTTGCTGCCGAGAATCGTATCGTTGCCCGCCCCGCCGTCGACGGTGAGGGAGATCAGCGCGGCGAGGTTGCCGGTCGCTGAGAAGCTGTCGTTGCCTCCGTTAGCATTTACGACCAGGTTTTCGGACGTGCCAATGTCGATGGAGAACGGCGCGGGGTTGATGCGATCGAAGCGAACGCGCGTGCCGTTCGCAGTCGCCGTGAACTGCTCCGCCCCGCCACCGCCATTGACTTCGACGGTGTCGAGGCCCGCACCGCCTTCGTTCAGGTCGGTGTCGTCGCCGGGATTCCAGATCATGCGGTCGTTGCCGCTCTCGCCGAAGACCTGGTCATCGGCATCGCCGCCGGTGAGGATGTCGTTCTCGGTTCCGCCGAAAAGGAAGTCGAAGCCGCCCTTGCCGAGCAGCACGTCGTTGCCGGCCTGGCCGAAGATCATATCGTTGCCCGAGCCGCCGGTGATGGTGTCGTTGCCCGCGCCACCGAAAAGGTTTCCGGCCGGCAAAGCGCCGTTGGTTTCGTCGAGCGTGATCGTGTCGTTGCCGCCGAGGCCGAAGATTTGGATCTTGGCCGTGTTGGCGACGGTCGCCGTGCCGCCTTTGATGGCCACGGCGCCGCCGTTGACGAGCAGTTGTCCGGCCGCGTTGCGGCTTACGGCGATCGTATTGGCGAGGCTGTCGCCTACCACGGACAGGACGCCCGTGCTCGGGATGAAGAACGCATTGACGGCTGGCGTGATTCGCGTGGCGAGCGACTCGATCGCGAGGCGCTGCGGCTCGCGGCGGACCGTTCGCTTCGGTCGTAGCCAGTTTGCCAGGCGGCAGATTTTTTGGTGCAGGGTCGTGCGGGACATCGTACTTCGCCTCTCGGTTAAGGTTTCCGTGTATCGAAAGATGACGGTGAGAAATAACAAGCGTGAAACGTTGCGGTTTGTTTCCTAAGTTTTTTGCCGCGAGCTACTCGTGAATCTCAGGGCGATTTTTCCGCGAAAAGCCGCAAGTTTTCGCGAACTTCTGCCGTCGGGGCAGTCCGGGTATACTCAATAAATCCCCGGGCCTCGCCAACGCGGCCAAGAATTTCGCGAATTACCCGCACACCGGCGAAACCGATCGCCCACCGCGGTGTTGCCGGCGGCGTCTTGTTCGTCCGGCCTCGCCCATCGAATGCTGCCCGCCATGCCCGACGAAACGCCCGCCTATGCGCTGCTCTTCGGCTCGTCCGCCGACCGCGCGGAGTTCGATCGGTTTACGCGGCGGTTGATTGGCCTGGCGCGAACCCACTTGAACGAGCGGCTGCAACACAAGATCGACCCGGAAGACGTGGTGCAGTCCGCCTACAAGAGCTTCATCGACCGCTACGGGGGCGACGACGCTCGGCCGTTCGAGCAAGGCGCCGACGGTCTTTGGAGCTTGCTGACGCTCATTACGCTGCGCAAGTGCGCCGACCGCATCCGCTATCACAAGGCCGATTGTCGCGACATCACCCGCGAAGCTGGGGCCGCCGCGGCCGACGACTTCGAGCCGTGGCGCGAAGCGGCCGGGCGCGAGCCGACGCCGGAGCATGCCGCGGCGCTTGCCGAAACGGTCGAACAGATCCTGCGCGATCTTTCGCCCGCCGAACGTCCCGTCGTCGAGATGAGCCTGCAGGGCTACAGCACGCAGGAAATCAGCGAACGTCTCGGCCGCGCCGAGCGGTCGGTCCGCCGCTTGCGCGCGCGGCTGCGCCTGCACGTGGAACGCTTGCAGGCGGGCAGCGTCTAAGACCGTTCCGCGCAATTCGCCTTGTCCGCGACCCGTCCGCCCGATGAACACCCGCTCGTGCTATCCCGAATTTGCCCAGGCGCTCGCCAGCAGCGGATGGTCGCGGTGCGAGGTGCTCATCAAGGCGTTCGAGGATGCCTGGCTGCGCGGGGAGAACCCGTCGATTTCGGACTATCTCGTGCCGAACGACGATGTGCGCCGGCCGCTGCTCGTCGAGCTGATTCACGTCGATCTCGAATTTCGCATCAAGCAGAACTCCGGGACGTACGTTGCCGAGTATCTCGCCGCGTATCCGGAAATTGCCGGATTTACGAACGCGGTCGTCGACTTGATCGGGGCCGAGGTTCGATTGCGCCGCCGCGCGGAAGGGCGCGTCGACGTGGACGCATACGCCGCCTGGTTTCCGGAAATCGACCGCGCGGCGCTCGAACGGTTTGCCGCGGCGGTGCACGAAACCCACATCGCTTCGCGCCCGCCGGTCGCTGCGATGCCCTCCGCCTGGCCGCAAGTCGCCGGCTATGAAATCGTTTCGCAAGCCGGTCACGGCGGGATGGGCGTGGTCTATCGGGCTTACGAGCCGACGCTCGACCGATACGTCGCGCTCAAATTCCTTCCGGCCGATTATGCCCGCGGCGACGACCGGCTGCAGCGCTTTCTGCACGAAGCCCGGACCGCGTCGGCGCTCAATCATCCTTATATTTGCACGGTGCACGCCCTCGGCGAACAGGAAGGCCGGCCGTTTCTCGTTCTCGAATTCGTCGCCGGTCAGACGCTGCGGTCGCTCGCCAAGAACACGCCGAGCGTCGACGATGTCGTGCGCTGGATATCGCAAGCGGCGCAGGCTCTGGCCGCGGCGCATGCGGCGGGCATCGTTCATCGCGACGTCAAGCCCGAGAACATCATGGTCCGCGACGACGGGTTCGTGAAAGTGCTCGATTTCGGGCTGGCGCGGCGGTTGCCGGAGTTCGTCACGGCCGCCAACACGCCGCCCGAAACGAATCGCGGGGCCATGCTCGGAACGATCGCCTATATGTCGCCCGAGCAGACGCGCGGAGAGACGGCTCAGAGCGCGTCCGACCTGTTTTCGCTCGGGATCGTGGCCTATGAACTTCTTGCGGGCGTGCATCCATTTGCCGCGCCGACGCCGGTGGCGATGTTGCACGCGATCGCATCGGCGGACGTCGTTCCACCCGCGCGGTTGCATAGCGACATTCCGGCGGCGCTCTCGGAATTGATCGTGGCGATGCTCCACAAGCAGGCGGCGCTGCGTCCCACGGCGGCTCAGGTCGTCGCCGCCCTCGATGCGATCTCCAACCGCGAACCGCCGGCGAGCTTGCCCAAGCCGGCCCGCGGGGCGATCGTTCGCCGCGAAGCGGAAACGATTGCCTTGTCCGCCGCGCTGGCCGAGGCCGAGTCGGGACGCGGCTCGTTCGTGTGCATCGTGGGCGAACCGGGAATCGGCAAGACCACGTTCGTCGAAGACTTTCTGCACGGGATCGAACTCACGGCGCAGGTCGTCGTGGCCCGCGGCGGTTGTTCGGAGCGTCTCGCCGATACGGAAGCCTATTTGCCCGTGTTCGATGCGCTCGAACATCTGCTGCGCCACGATCGCGACGGGACGATCGCGCGAATGATGCGGGCGGTTGCGGCGACGTGGCATGCCCAGCTTGCACCGCGGCCGAACGAAGAGGCCGAGACGGCGACATCGCGCGCGGCGTCGCAAGCGGCCATGCTCCGCGAGTTCGTCGGGTTCCTCCAGGAAGCGTCGCGGCTCAAGACGGTCGTCCTGTTTCTCGACGACGTGCATTGGGCCGACGTCTCGACCGTCGATCTGCTGGACCACCTCGGCCGCCATTGCTCGGGAATGCGGGTGCTCGTTATCGCCACCTATCGCCCAACGGAAATGATGCTCGGCCGGCATCCGTTTCGCGACGTAAAGCTCGAAATGCAGGCCAAGGGCGTTTGCGCGGAGTTGTCGCTGGGATTCTTGAGCCGCGACGACGTTGCGACGTATCTCGATCTGGCGTTTCCCGACCATGCCTTTGGCCACGACTTCGCCGAGTTCATCCACGTCCGCACGGAGGGCAGTCCGCTGTTCATGGTTGATTTGCTGTCGTACTTGTGCGAGAGCGGAATCGTGGCGGAAGTCGACGGGCGGTGGTTCGTCACGGGCGCGTTGCCAAATCTGTCGCGCGAACTGCCGGCGTCGATTCGCGGCATGATCGAGCGCAAACTCGGCCGGCTCGACGATTGCGACCGGCAGGTGCTCGCGGCGGCGAGCGTTCAAGGGGCCGCGTTCGATTCGCTCGTCGTGGCCGATGCGCTCGGCTGCAAGGCATGGGACGTCGAAAGCCGGTTGCTGGCGCTCGATCGCATTCACGGTCTGGTGCGGCTGCTGCACGAGCACGAATTGCCGGACCGGTCGCTTTCGCTGCGGTATGGCTTCGTGCACATTCTCTATCAGCAAGCGCTGTTCGCCGATTTGCTGCCGACGCGGCGGGCGCAATTGAGTCTGGCGATCGCCCACGCCTTGGCCGCCCGCCACGGCGAAGCGACGCCGGCGGTAACGGCGGAATTGGCGTACTTGTTCGAGGCGGGGCGGGATTTTCTCGCCTCGGCGCGGCACTTCTGGCGCGCTTCGCACAACGCCGCGCGGGTTTTCGCCCATCAGGAGGCGATCTCGCTGGCGATGCGCGGATTGATGCTGCTGGACGAAGTCCCGCCGTCGGCCGAGCGCCGGGCGTTGGAACTCAAGCTCGAAACGACGCTCGGCCTGCAACTGCAGATGACGCAGGGCTACGCCACGCCGCTGGCGCAGCAGGCTTACGAGCGGGCCCGCCGGTTGTGCGACGAATCTTCGGGCGGAACGGCGTTGTTTCCGGTGCTTTGGGGCTTGTGGCTGTACTACAAGGTCCATTCCGAGCTGGGCAAGGCCCGCCAGATGGCGCACGAGCTAGCCGAACTGGCTCGGCAGCTCAACGATCCGAATCTTTCGCTGCAGGCGCATCAGGCGCTCGGCATGACCGCGTTCTGCCGCGGCGAACCGGAAACTTCGCTGGCCCACGTCGAGCAGGCGATTTCGCAATACGACCCGCGGCGGCACCGGGGCCACGCCTACGAGTTCGGGCAAGACCCGGGCGTGATCGTCAAAGGCTTCGGCGCGGTCGTGCTTTGGCTGTTGGGCTATCCCGACGCGGCGACGCGGCAGAGCGACTCCGGCATCGCCATGTCGGCGCCGCTTTCGCCGAGCAGCCAGGCGGTGGCGTACTTCTTTGCGGCGATCGTCCACCAGTTGCGGCGCGATCCGCAGCGGAGCCGGCTTGCCGCCGAGGAATGCGGCAAAGTGGCGGCGGAACACGGACTCTCGTTCTGGATGGCGGGCAGCAAGGTGCTTCGCGGCTATGCCGTTGCCGCGGCGGGCGAACTCGCCGAGGGAATTGCGGCGATTCGCGGCGGTCTCGACGACTGGCAGGCGACCGGCAGCCGCACCTATCGAACGTACTTTCTGGGACTGCTCGCCGATGCCCTGCTCCGCCAAGGCGACGCGGCCGCGGCACAGCAAGCGATCGACGAAGCGCTTGCGCTCGCCGACACAACCGAAGAGCGGTTTTACGCGGCGGAGTTGCAGCGCCTCGGCGGCGAGGCGCTGCTCGCAAGCGGCGACGGCGGCGACGGGGCAGAGCGCTACTTTCGCGATGCGCTCGACATCGCGGCCGAGCAGAACGCGCGCGGGTTACGGCTGCGGGCCGCCACGAGCCTGGCACGGCTGCTCAATGAGCGCGCTGCGAACTCTGCGGACGCGGCCGAAGCGGTCGGCGCCCTACGCGAGATACACGCGGCGTTTGCCGAGGGCCACGTCACGGCCGATCTTCGCGAGGCTGCCGCCGCCCTCGGTCGTTCACAACGATAGTGGATTCGATCCCGTTGCCGCGGATTGCGCCTGGCTTCAACAGGCCGGCCGCCACACGAGAATCTCGCCTTTGTCGGAAACGGACAAGTCTCCGGCGTGCATCTCGTACACGCCCTCGTCGGCCGCGTAGGGAAGCGCCACGTTGAAGTGTTTCAAGTGCTTCGCATACACGCTTACGAACGGCGGCGTGAGTGTGCAGTTGTGCACGAACGTGGGCATGAGCGCCAGCGGTTTGAGCGAGATGATCGTGCCGCGGACCATCCACGCGCCGGTGCGAATTTCCGCGCCGGAGAGCAGGAGGATCGTGCCGCCCTTCATTTGCAGGCCGGTGAAATCGCGGGCCGGGCCGCCCACGACGATCAGGCCGCGGCGCATGCGCATGCCGACTTCGAGTCCGGCCGAGCCGTCGATGAGGATCGTGCCGTTCTTCATGCCGGCCATCGAACCGCGATAGGCTGCGCCGACCTGTCCGCCGGCGTTTCCGTGAACGCGGATCGCGCCGTTCTTCATTTCCGCGCCGACCCAATCGCCGGCGTCGCCGTGGACTTCGATCTTGCCGCCGGACATGTACGCGCCGAGGTGCATGCCGACGGAGCCGTGGACGGCGATCGTGCCCTTCGTCATCGCGCGACCGATCCAGCGAACCTTCGAGAGGTCGCCGCGGAGGACGAGGTCGGTGCTCCGCTCGCCGTCGACGTCGAAGAACTCGCCGAGCGGCAATTGCCGCTTGCCGTGATAGACGGTGAGCGCGCGGATCTCGGCGTTCGACAATTCGCCGACCGCGTCGGGCGAAAGCACTTCCGCTTCGAGCGGAACGGTCGGTTGGCGTTTGAGATGAAAGGTGATCGGCATGGGTCGCGTGTCCTGGTCGACCGCCGCGATTGAACCGCAAAGTCGCCAAGACGCAAAGGGTATCAATTCTAGCAAGCGGGGTTCTTCAGTGCGTATTTCTCTTTGCGTCTTGGCTACTTTGCGGTTAGGTGGACGCCCCGCATTCGCGAAGCACGGGATGTTCGAGCCGTTCGAGTTCGACCGGGTAGTTGTCGAACGACATCGTGTAGCAATCCTCGAACAGTGGGCGGATGAAGTCGTCGGTCGACGGGTCGTATGCCGGGCGGACGAGGTACTCGCGGCCGGGCGGCGTTTCGAGGATGTCGCCGTCGGCGAGGACGACCTGGCCCGCTTTGATGACGTACCGCGGCGCGGCGAACATGCGGACGATGTCGGCGTCTTCCTCGTAGAGCGCGAGATCGCCGTCGCTGCCGACGCTCATGTTGCCTTTCTTGGTCAGGCCGAGCGCCCGGGCAGGACCGGCCGACATGGCGACCGCGACCTCGCCGAGCGTGTACTCGCGGTCGATTTCCGGCAGCGTGATCCGGCTTTTTGCCTTGTCGGGCAACTTTGCGATGCACTCTCGGCGGGCCGCGCTCGACATGAGCAGTTGGATGATCTCGGGATAGCGCCAGAAGCAGCCGCCGTTGGGATGGTCCGTCGACAAAAACACTTGCCACGGACTCTCGATGAGCAGCAGCAGTTCCAAACCGGCCGCCCATTGCACGGCGTTGACGAGGTTGCTCGGCCGATATGTGTAGGGCACGATGCCGCAGCCCGTTTCGTTCTCGACGTCGAGATTTCCCCATTTGCGGCCGGTGAGCTTGTAGAGCAAATGCTGCCAGGGTCCGTCGGCCGTGATCGTGACGGTGTCGCCGAACAGGACCGCGCCGGCGTCGGTCGTGAGGTTCTTGTGCGCGTTGAAATACTCGGCGAGCTCGGTGGTTCGCGAGCACATCGTGTCCCAATCGTCGCCGCCGTAGGCGTGATACTGCGAATGGGCGATGTGGGCGCGGTGGCCTTCGAGATGTCGGAGCGTTTGCAGCGTGGTCGCGATGTTGCCGGGTGCGCCCAGGTTGTTGCAATGCAGGTGCATCGGGTGCGGCAGGTGAAGCTCGTCGCAGATGCGGGCAAGGTGCAGAACGATGTCGCCGGGCGTGAGCTTGTTGTAGCCGGCGATGGGCGACGTGAGTTGTTTCGCGTCGTGGCCCCATTTCCACGCCGCCACGCCGCCGGGATTCACCGCCTTAATGCCGTAGGACTTGGCCGCCCAGAGATACCACGCCACGACCTGTTTGGCCCGCTCGTAGTCGCCTTTTTCGAGCTGGTCGAGAAAGATTTCGTTGTTGGCCATCAGCGTGAGCGAGGCCTTATCGACGATCGGAATGTCGGCGAGCTCTTCGTGCGTGTGGCGAGCGGAGAGGACGGGCACGGCGGCTTCGTTGACCGTGGTGAAACCCATGCCGGCATAGAGATAGCCCGTCGCAAACGTCGTCGGGGCCATGCCGCCCAAGCCGCTGCGGCGGGTCTTGGTGCGGATGAAGGCCTGCGTGCGGCGATGGTCTTCCGGCGTCATCGCGCGGGCAAAATTGATCGCCCCGCCGGCGACGTGCGTATGCACATCGACGCCGCCGGGAAAGACGATCAAGCCACGAGCATCGATCACCCGCGCCGAAGCATCGCCCGATGCAGTGAACCGCCCGGCATCATCAATGAACAAATCCCGAACGACGCCATCAACGCCATTAGCTGGATCGTAAACTTTGCCGCCGGTGATACGAAGCATGTCGTGCTAACTCAGTAGTTTTTTGAATTGACGGCGTCGGCGCAGCATCTTGACCGCAACCAAAAATGAGTCGGTTGGTTTTTTTAACGCAGAGACGCAGAGGATGTGCAGAGGCCGCAGAGAAGAAGGATTAGGTTTTTGTACTCAAACAAATATCTTGCAATTCCTCTGCGTACTTTGCGAGTCCTCTGCGTCTCTGCGTTAAAAAAACGAACCAACCCAACTTTCACGTTCGAGTCGGCGGCCTAAAGCGACCCCTGTATCTGCAACATCTGCGGCTGCGAACCTTCGCGGAGCCAGAACGGTTTCTTCTTGATCGCGTCGTTGATACGGCGGACGACTTCTTCGTCGGTCGGATACGGCGACTTGAGCGCCGGCTTGAGCGGCATTGGGATTTCGTCCATCCGATAGGCCGTGCCGGGCGCGGCGATGCCTTGCGGGGCGGTCGTAATGTGGACGCGGGCGAGCTTGCTCGTGTGCGTCACGTGCGGATCGAGGACGATCGTGGGTATCCGCTTCAAGTGGTCGATCGCCGGTTGCGGCATCGTTCCGCCGGGGTCGGCGCCGATGATGAACGCCGCGTCGCAATCGCCGCGCACGAGCACGTCGACCGTCGAGAACTCGCCCGGATTGTATCGCGGAAAGCCGCGATTGAACGAGATGCCGAAGGGGAAGCCGGTCTGCCAGCGCATGATGACGTCGGCCCCGGTGACGTTGCCGTGACCGCGCATCGGCATGGCGACGAACTTCGTAAAGGCGTTCATTTCGGCGGCGAGCGAGAGCAAGGCGGCGCTATTCATGTGCTTGCCGCGGGTCATCGACAGGCCCATGCCGAAGAACATGCAGCCGAATTTGGCGGCTTTCATGCGGGCGATGAGATCTTCGATCGCTTCGCGCGAGATGCCCGTTTCCGCGATCGCGGCGTCGCTCACGGCGTGGCCCTTGACCATCGCGCGGAGGATCGTGATCAGTTCGAAATCTTTGCCGGGCCGGACCTGCAAAAAAATGTCGGCGGCGTTCGCGCTTTTGGTTTCGCGAATGTCGACGAGCACCATCGTGCGGTCCTTGCGTCCTCGGGGCAGGAACTTGCTCTTCTGCATCAGGGTGTACTTCGTGAAGTGCCGCGGATGGCACTCTGCCGGGTTGCCGCCCCAGTAAATGATGAAGTCGGCCCGTTGCTTTACTTCGCCGAGCGTACAGGTCACTTTGCCGCCCAACTGGGCAGCGATCTCCGTGGGCCCGTGTCACAACGACGTGTGGCTATCGAGCAGGCCGCCGAGCAGGTCGGCCATTTCGGCGCAGAGCCGCTGCGCTTCGCAGGTCGTATTGCTCATGCCGTAGACGAGCGGCATGTCGGCGGCGTGCAGATGCTCGGCGGCGGCCTCGATCGCTTCATCGAGCGTGGCTTCGCGGCCATCGACGAGGGCGTCGGGATACTTCTTTTCGGCCGTGTGGTTCAAGAACCACGCCGTGCCGAGGACACAGGCCTTGTTCGCTTTGTGGATGCGAACTTCGTCGTGGTGCAACTGAATATCGTCGCAGACGCAGCCACAGAAGGTGCAGGTGGCGTTGTCGATGATTTGCAGCGTCATGGCACTCCCATCGGAGCCGTATCAATATGGCGGCGAAGGAAGTGCCCGCGCCGCGGTCAATTGTTTGTCGGTGCGACTGTCTTCGATTCCTGGCAGGCGGCGTCATCCGAACCGGATGTTGGGACGGTGAACACTCACCCCAAGGCCCGGCCATGCGCCGAACCGCGGACGCGGCGGGGCATGTAGCGGCCGGGAGCGATTTCGGTCCAGGCGGGCAGATTCTCCGTGTCGGGAACGATCGAAAAATGCTCGTCGGTGGGCTGTGACATCGTTCGGTGCTCGTGGTTTAGCAGCCTGTTGAAAAAGGGGACAGACCCTTTGGAAAGTGCGTTATTAGCCGCAAATTACGACGTGCCTGAGAGGGTCAGCCCCCTTTTTCAAAAGGCTGTTAGGTTACCGGGACAACTTCGACTTCCCAGCCTTTCGACGTGGGCATTCCCGTCCCGTCGGTGCCGCCGCCCATGAGCTTGCATGTCGGCGGGCCGTAGGGGACGAAGATCATTCCGAGCGGGATTTTGCCGGCCTGGGCCTTGAATTGGGCCTCGCCGAATTCCGTGCGAACGACGGCCCATTGCCCCTCGGCCAGGCCGATCTCCGCCATATCCGCCGCCGCCATCGTCATCGAACTCGTCAGGGCCTGGTATTCTTCGGAATCTTTTCCGACGTTAATCAGCGAACCCTGCTTCGAGGAGCGCGAGGCGTTGAGGATAAACCGTTTCTGCGTCATGGGTTACAGCTTTTTTGAGTTGACCCTACGATTGTAGCCGCTCGCTCGCGGCGAAGTCAACAACTCGGTCGCGTCGGAGAGGGCGAGCTCAACGACGGTCCGCCGGCAACCCATACGATTTTGGTTGACACTTTTACGCGCTCGGGTAGATTGCGCTAAGCGCAAACGGCGAAAGCAAGGGTAAGAGGCAACGGGCCGGCACGTCATTCGGCCGGAACGCCTAAGAGTCTATCGCAGAACCGGTGGCTCTCTCGGGAGACCGGCCACAACAACGGGTTATGAGATAGTCACTAAGAATGCTTGGACCAAGGTCCCGATGTCGCAATCTCCTTTGGACCGTCCATGGACGCGCTTTGCGTCGCCCGATTCGGCGTGGCGGCGGTACGGTCTGGCGGTGCTGTTTACGGCGGCCGCGATCGTGGCGCGGGAACCGGCGCACGAGTCGCTCGGGCACCAA
>QEVJ01000264.1 GCA_003576845.1 Planctomycetota bacterium | reverse complement strand
GGACGACCCGCAAACCGACGAGTCGGCGCGGTCGCTTTCGCAATGCGCCACGCGCGAGAGCATTCTGGCGGGCGCTGTGCTGGGCTTGGCCGGCCCCGGCAGGAAGATCAGCGGGATCATGCCCTGCACGGTCATCCGCCCCGGCGACATGGCCGACAACATTTTGAGCCGCGACAAGCATCCCGAGTGGAACGGCGAGCGCACCAAGATGGTCTACAGCTTCCCGACGAACGAGAAGCTGTGGGCCCGCTACGCCGAGATTCGCGCCGAAGGTTTACGCCGTGGCGATGCCGGCGAGGAAGCAACCGAGTTCTACCGTGCCAACCGCGAGGCAATGGACGAGGGCGCGATCATCGCCTGGTCCGAGCGGCACAATCACGACGAGTTGTCCGCGATCCAGCACGCGATGAACCTCAAGCTTCAGGATGAGGCCGCCTTCTTCGCCGAGTACCAGAACGAGCCGCTGCCGGAGGAACTGCCGGACATGGACCTGCTGACCGCCGACCAGATCGCCGCCAAGCTCAACCGCACGCCCAAGGGCGTCGTGCCAATCGGCGCGACCCGCGTCACGGCCTTCATTGACGTGCAGGCCAATCTGCTGTTCTACGTCGTCGCCGCTTGGGCGGACGATTTCAGCGGCTACGTCGTCGACTACGGCACGTATCCGGACCAGCGGCGGGCGTACTTTACGCTCCGCGATGCTCGGCTCACGCTGGCTGCGGTCGCGCCCAATACGGGTCTGGAAGGTTCGATCTACGCGGGTCTAGAGACGCTAAACGACCGATTGGTCGGCCGCGAATGGCTGGACGCCAACGGCAGCGTCCTACGCATCGAACGCTGCCTGATCGACGCCAACTGGGGTTCGAGCACCGATGTGGTGTACCAGTTCTGCCGGCAGTCCGCCCATGCGGCGATCGTGATGCCGAGCCACGGCCGGTTCGTCGGCGCGTCTAGCGTGCCGTTCTCCGAGTACAAAAAGAAGCCGGGCGAACGGGTCGGGCTGAACTGGCGGGTCACGAATGTTGTCGGCAAGCGGGCCGTCCGGCACGTCACGTTCGACGCGAACTTCTGGAAATCGTTCGTCCAAGCCCGCCTGGCCGTGGCGATGGGTGACCGCGGGTGCCTGTCGCTGTTCGGCGACCGGCCCGAAGCGCACCGTCTGTTCGCCGAGCATCTTACGGCCGAGTACCGCGTCAAAACGGAAGGCCGCGGCCGGCAGGTGGACGAGTGGAAGCTGCGTCCCGAGCGGAGCGACAACCACTGGCTCGACTGCCTGGTCGGCAGCGCCGTCGCGGCGTCGATGCAAGGCGCCGTGTTGCTCGGCGGCGATGCGTTGGCGCCGCAGAAGCGCGAACGAATCAGTTTTGCAGACATGCAACGGAGGCGAAGAGCATGACCGAGAATCCACCAGTTCCCAACGCACCTCAACGTGGCATCCAATGCCCGACGTGCCATTGTCGCCATTTTCGGGTGATCTATACGCGCGCCCTGCCGTCAGGACGTCTTTCTCGGCGGCGCGAATGTCGTCACTGCGGTCGCCGCGTCACGACGATCGAAAAGGTCGTGGGCTGAAACGGCCGATGTCCACCGGTAGACATGATTTTTGACATTCTGCTCGTTTGCCCAAGAATTCGCGGACAACTCGCGCGTAGATTCGGTAGCTAAAGAATAGAGGGACACATCTTTCGTTCTGTGGCGGCGAACGCTCGACGATGGCCGACGAGTTGGAACAAGCGATCCGCGACAACGCCGCCGGGCCGGCCAAAGCGTCGGGCGACACGGGCAGCGTCGAGCAGCACAAACTGCCCGACCAGATTGCCGCCGACCGCTACCTGGCATCCAAGGAAGCGGCCAAGTCCAAGTCGCGGGGTCTCAAGTTCAACAAGCTCGTTCCGCCGGGAGCCGACTGATCGTGCTGGCATGGCTGTCGAAACTGCTGGGGCGGCGCGTTGCCGGTGACGGCGGTGCGCTCGCGACCCGCCGCGTGATCCGCGGCCGCTACGACGCGGCGGCGACGACGACCGACAACTATCGCCATTGGGCGAATGCCGACGGCCTGTCGGCCGACGCTGCCAATAGTCCGGCCGTCCGCCGCATCCTCCGCAACCGGGCCCGCTACGAGGCGGCCAACAACAGCTACGCCCGCGGGATCGTCAACACGCTGGCCAACGACGTAATCGGCACTGGTCCGCGCTTGCAGATGCTGACCGACGACGCGGCCGCCAACCGCGACATCGAGTCCGAGTTCATGCGGTGGTCCAAGGCGGTTCGCCTCGCCGAAAAACTCCGCACGATGCGGATGGCCCAAGCCACCGACGGCGAGGCGTTCGCCATCCTGGTCAACAACCCCAAACTCCCCACCACGATCCAACTCGACTTGCGACTCGTCGAAGCCGATCAGGTAACGACGCCCGAATTGTTCGCCGCCGCACAGAACGCCGTCGACGGGATCGTGTTCGACCGCTTCGGCAACCCGGTCGAATACCACGTCCTCAAAGAACATCCGGGCGGCGGACGAGCGGATTTGCGGCTGGAATACACCCGGCTGCCGGCCGAATCCGTGTTGCACTTGTTCCGCGCCGACCGGCCGGGCCAGCATCGGGGCATTCCCGACATCACGCCCGCGCTGCCGCTGTTCGCTCAACTACGACGTTTCACGCTGGCGGTACTCGCCGCCGCCGAAACGGCCGCCGACTTCGCCGGCATCCTGTACACCGACGCGCCCGCGGGCGGCGAAGCCGATGCGGCCGAACCGTTCGAGCCGATCGAACTCGAAAAACGGGCCCTGCTCACGATGCCTGGCGGTTGGAAGATGTCTCAAATGGAGGCCGAACAACCGACCACGTCATTCGGCGAGTTTCGTCGGCAGATTCTCAACGAGATCGCGCGAAGTCTTTCGATGCCCCTGAACGTCGCCTTGGGCGATTCGAGCGGCTACAACTACGCCTCCGGTCGGCTCGATCATCAAACGGACTTCAAGGCGATCCGCGTCGAGCAAGCGCACCTCGAATGCGTCGTGCTCGATCGGATTCTCACCGCCTGGCTCGACGAATCCGTGCTGGTC
>QEVJ01000108.1 GCA_003576845.1 Planctomycetota bacterium | reverse complement strand
GCCAGACCGAACAATCCCGCGGCAAACTGTCGTCGCGAACAAACGAGCATCGAACGGCCTCCGTCAATCTGGCGAATATATAACCACGGGGAACAAGCCCACCGGAAGAAACCACCGCACATTCACCCGCTGGCACCATCATAGGCGCGCGCCCGATCGAGTTGTAGCGCGGGCCCAGTCATCGCTCGGCGCAAATCTGACGGGCGACGGCATTCGTAGGACGGATTTCAATCCGTCCTGCAGCGCCGCTAGCCTATGAACCTAAGCCATGCGGGCCTGCCTGCCGTCCGCAGGCGATCGGGTTCTCCCCGTCCCTTGGCGTAGCGGCTAAACTCCTGACGATTCCGGTGAGCGCCGGGCTTGCTGGACGCAAAAACGTTTGTATGATCGTTTGAATGTTGGAGCGCCCACGCTCCGAGGAGTCGCGCCGTGGAAGCGAAGCAACCGGGTCTGTTCGCCGTCGTCGCCGCCGAGGGACTGGGCACGTTCATGCTCGTGCTGTTCGGCTGCGGAGCGGTCCATGCTGCCGTTTTGTCGGGCGCGCAGACCGGTCTCTGGCAAGTGGCTATTATCTGGGGCATTTCGATCATGCTCGCCTGTTACGTCGTCGGCGGCGTGAGCGGGGCGCATATCAACCCGGCGATTACGCTGGGACTGGCGGCTTGGGGCAAGTTTCCGGTCGGTCGGATGTTGCCGTATATTGCCGCCCAAATGGCCGGTGCGTTCGTCGCGGCGGCGGCGTTGTTTGGAGCTTGGAGTCCGCTCATTGAGGCAAAGGAGAAGCAACTCGGCGTGGAACGCGGAAAAGTCGACAGCGTCATGACGGCGATGTGCTATGGCGAGTACTTTCCCAATCCCGGCGTGATCGACAACCTCCGCGACCCGGACGCGCCGAAGGACGCTCCTTGGAAAGGAGATCTCGGCTTTGATTCGGTGGCAAAGGTGCTGGAGCGTTATAAATCCGGCAACCGTTTTGAGACGTTTCTGCCCTATGTCCCTCACGGCGTTGCTTTCGCCATTGAAGTCGTCGGCACGCTGATCCTCGCCCTCGTCGTTTGCGCCACGACCGACGATCGCAATCGCGGCGGCCCGGCCCACAAGTTCGCGCCGGTGTTCATCGGTCTGACGGTCGCGGCGCTCGTCTCGATCATCGCCCCACTGACGCAAGCCTGCTTCAACCCGGCCCGCGATTGGGGCCCGCGGATTCTCGCCTACCTCGCCGGCTGGGGTGAAGCGGCGATTCCGGGACCCAACGGCATCGGCTGCGTAACCGTATACATCCTCGCGCCGATCGTCGGCGCGGTCCTCGGCGTCGGCCTGTATGAACGGGGTGTCCGTTCGTGGCTGGCCGCGACTTCATGATGGTTGTTTCGGTGAAGTCATGTCAAAGCGTATTTGGTTGGTCGAGCGTCGGCGGAACATTCTGGCCCCGGCGATTGCCTGGTTGTCGCTGATGGCGGTTGGAAGCGCGGCATCCGCCGCCGAGCTTTCGCCCGACATGCCGTACCGGGCCGAGAAGCGCAATCCGGTCGCGTATGAAGTCGATTTCACCGCTGTCGTGACGCCGCCATACAAGACCAAGAAGCTTAGCGTGTGGATGCCCATGCCGCAGAGCGATTCGGCGCAGGAAGTCGTCGAAGGGCAAATCTACAGCTTTCCGATGAACGTCAAGCCGCAGGTCGGCGTCGAGCCGGTGTTCGGCAACAGGTTCGCCTACTTCGAGTTTGACGCGCCTCAGGGGGCGCAGATGATCCGGCACACGTTCAAGGTTACTACGCACGAGCTACGGTGGAACATCGACCCCAAGAAAATTGAACGGGTCGAGAAGTGGCCGGAGGCATTTGCGCCGTACTTGCGAGGCGAAGACCAGGCAGTCGTCGTCAACGACAAAGTGAAGCGGCTTCTCAGCGAAATCGTACCGGAAATGCACGATCCGCTCTCCAACGTGTCGCAATACATCGCCTGGGTCAATGCGAACATCGAATACGATCACGACAACGCCTCGCTCGCGGCGAGCAGTCAGCACCCGATCGACGAGCGCCGCGGCCATTGCAGCGACTATCACGGCCTCTGCGCCGCGTTCGGCCGGGCGCTTGGCTATCCAACCCGCGTGACGTACGGCATCAATCCGTTTCCCAAAGCCTCTCCGTCGCACTGCAAGCTGGAAGTGTTCTTGCCGCCGTATGGCTGGGTTAGCTTCGACGTGTCGGAGACGCAAAAGCTCGTCGAACAGATCAATAAGGACAGCAAGCTCTCGGACGAGGAGAAGCTGCAACTCGTCGCGGCGGCCAATAACCGAATGATGAGCGGGTATCGCGACAATACATGGTATCTGCAAACCCGCGGCACGGACTACGACCTCGCCCCGCCTGCGGCCAAACGTGCGCCGGTCGTCCGCACAATCTACGCCGAGGCCGACGGCGTAGCATTGCGAGATCCCGATCCGAGCAACTCCAAGAAGCGAGAGTACTCCTGGATGACGATGCACCACTACAAACCGAGCAACGAAGTGAAGTACCCGTTCAAGGACACGAAATCGCTCGACGCATGGAAGACCGCACCTGCGAAGACCGCCGGAGGCGCCAAGTGAAACCGCTCCGCTTCGTGATGCTCGGCGGCTTTTTGGGCGCGGGCAAGACCACGAGCATCGCTCGGCTCGCGCGCATGTTCCAGCAGCGCGGCCGGAATGTCGGCATCGTCACCAACGATCAGGCGGCCGATCTGGTCGACACGATGAGCCTCCGCTCGCAGGGCTTCGACGTCGGCGAAGTCGCCGGGTCGTGCTTCTGCTGCAACTTCAACGCCCTGACCGACACGGTCGACAAGCTGGCCGAGGGCGACCGACCGGACGTGATTCTCGCCGAGCCGGTCGGAAGCTGCACCGATCTGGTCGCCACGGTCGTTCAGCCGCTCGTCCAACTGTTCGACGCGCGGTTCGAGGTCGCGCCGTATGGCGTGATCCTCAAGCCAAGCCACGGACGGAAGATTCTCCGCGGCGAAAAGCGCGGCGGTTTTTCGCCAAAGGCGGAATACATCTTCTTGAAGCAACTCGAAGAGGCCGACTTCGTTCTCATCAATCGCACTGACGAACTTTCGGTGTCGGACCGCGAGGAGTTGGCGTCGCTGCTGACGAGGCGGTTTCCCGACGTGCCCGCGATGTTCATCTCGGCGAAGTCGGGCGAAGGCTTCGACGACGTATACGACTTCCTCGGCCAGCGCGGCAACTTCGGCCGCCGGATTCTCGAACTCGACTACGACCTCTACGCCGAGGGCGAAGCGGAACTCGGCTGGCTCAATGCCAGCCTCACGATCACCGGCGACAAGCCGTGGCCGCTCGACGATTTGCTCCTGCAGGTGGTCGGCCGCTTGCGGGAATCGCTGGCCGATGCGAATGCCGAAGTCGCCCATCTCAAGGCGATCGGCCTGTGGGAAGGCTTTTATGGCGTGGCCAATCTCGTGAGCAGCGACAGTGCTCCCGAACTTTCGCTCCCTTCCCGCTGCGAAGCAACCAAGGCGGAATTGGTCGTCAACGCTCGTGTGGCGATCGACCCGGCAGTACTGGAGACCCACGTTTGCCGGGCGGTTTCCGCCGCCACGGGTTCGCTGGACATTGCCGCCGTTTTCCGCGAAATCCAGAGTTTTCGCCCCGGCCGACCGACGCCGACCCACCGGATAACCGACGCGCGATGAAGCCGGCCGCGCTTTGGACGGACGTGGCGAAGGCATTGTGGCCGTTGACCGGTCGGACCGCCCGTCCGGGCGGCGAAACAAAATCTTGGCAAAGATTTGCAATTTTCTGAGCCGTTCGTTATGACCGTGCCAGCGTGGGGTGTGCATGAGCGCGCGTTGCGCGTCGGCGGACGCCTTCCACGATCGCACCGCGTCGATAATCGCCTGCGAACGAATCCGCATCCGGAGGTTTGTCTAATGCAGTGCAAAACTCGTGTTCTCTTTACGGCCGCGATCGGCGGGGCCATGCTTGTGTGTGCTGGGTCCGCGCGAGCCGACCTTGTCGCTCACTGGACGTTTGACGGCACGCTCGACGACAGCACCGCGAACGCGAATAACGGCACGTTCATGGGTGCGCCGCTACCGACGTTCAGCGGCGACGTTCCCGCCTCGCTCGGCGCCGGACAATCGCTCTTCTTCGGCGGTTCGTCGGGACACGTCCTCGTGCCGGACAGCAACTCGCTCGATATTACGTCGGCAATCACGATCTCCGCGTGGGTCAAGCCGAACGGCAACGTCGCTTGGGACGGCATCGTGGCCAAGAGCCCGAGCAGCAACGGTTCGATGGCGAACCATGCCGGCAATTACGAGCTTCGGATCGAAAACTCGGCGACGCGCCAATTGACGTTCCACCATCAGCGCGGCGGCGTCAATGACACGATCGCGTATGCCGGTTCGCCGGCGACCGTCGTCAACAACACTTGGCAACACGTTGCCGTGACCGCCCAAAACGGCGGCAGCGTGTCGTTCTATTTGAACGGCGTTCCGGCGGGGACGTTTGCGACTAATGGATTGTTCGGCGCGACGAACACGAACCCGCTGTACATCGGCACGCGCGCCGACCTGTTCACGACGATGGACGGCTGGATCGACGACTTGCAGATCTACAACAACGCGCTGTCGCCGGTCGACGTCTTCCTTCTGGCCAATCCCGGCGCGGACCCGGGCACGCCCTACGACATGATTCCTGGCGTGCGAGCGCGGGCGTCGAGCGCGTTCACCGCCGATGGCCGCTTGCCGCAACACGCCGTCAACGGCAACGGGCTGGTCGGGCGCTGGCATGTGGTCAATCCGCCGGGCGGCAACATGTGGCTTTCGGCGGCGGGCGACGTGAATCCGACCTTCGACATGGACTTGGGCGGCGTCTACAACGTCGACGACCTGCGGATTTGGAATTACAACGAAAACGCGAATGCGTCTTGCTGCTTGGGCCGCGGCGTTCGGCTGGCCGACGTCTACGTTGCCGGGCAGGACGGCGTTTTTGGCGCCGCGCCCGTGCTCACCGGCGTCGAACTCGACCAGGCGCCGGGCACGCTGAGCGATTTTTCGCAAGTTGTCTCGCTCGGCGGTGTCGCGGCCCGCTACGTTCGGCTTGCCGTCACTGCCAACCACGGCGACGGCAGCTTCACGGGCTTGAGCGAGGTCAAGGTGACCGGCGGCGCGGTGGCCGGCGGCGTGCCGCTGCCCACGACGATCGCGAGCGTATCGAGCAACCTCGCTGGATTCAACCGCAACGCCGCTTACGCGGTCAGCGGTGCAGGACTGGACTACGGCGACACTCACACCATCGCCCCCGACGGCAACATGTGGCTGAATCAGGGCACGTTCGGCGGCGATCCTTCGATCCACGACCTGGCGCCCGAAATCACGTTCGACCTCGGCTCGGTCCAGAAGATCGCCACAATGAAGATTTGGAACTACAACGAGACGGTTCCGGGCCGCGAGGACGAATTGCTCGGCCGCGGCGTGGCGATGACCGACGTGCTCGTCGCCGGCGAGGACCAGGTTTTCTTTCCGCTCTACACGTTCCTGGAAATCGACCGCGCCAACGGCGATTCGACCGTCGACTTTTCGCAATCGTTCGACATGGGCGGCGTGATGGCCCGTTACGTGAAGCTCGATATCCTGTCGAATCACGGCGGCGACAACAACTTCGTTGGACTGAGCGAGGTGCAGTTTTTCGGCGTGCCGGAGCCGTCGACGTATGCCCTCGCGGCGGTCGGCCTGGCAACGCTTGCGTTCGCCCGGCGCCGCCGGCGTGCGGCCTAGTTCGATACCGCATGGTACACTGAGTTTCGTCCGATAGTTTGCTTCATCGCAACCTGCTCAGCCGCCGGAAGCCCGTTTGCGCTTCCGGCGGCTGATTTTCTGAACGCCGGAAAGGATTGTTGCATGTCCCCCCGCCGCCGCCTTCGGTGCGAATCGCTGGAAGTCCGCCACGTGCTCGATAGCGTCGTGGTGTTCAACGAGCTGATGTACAACCCCGTCGGGGCCGACGAATCGCTGGAGTGGATCGAACTGCACAATCAGATGGCGATCGACATCGACCTGTCGGCGTGGCGGCTGACCGACGGCGTCAACTTCACGTTCGACGAAGACACGATCATTCCCGGCCACGGGTATCTGGTGATCGCGGCCGATCCGGCGGCCCTCGAAGCGGCCACGGGGTTTGCCGACGCCGTGGGTCCGTACACGGGGCGTTTGGACAACAACGGTGAATCGATCCGACTCCGCGACCGCAACGACCGCGAATTGGACCGTATCGACTATCACGACGAAGGCGCATGGCCCGCCGGCGCGGACGGCAGCGGCGCATCGCTCGCCAAAATCAATCAGGACTCGATTAGCGGCATCTCGTCCAACTGGCGTGCCAGTCCGCAAATCGGCGGAACTCCTGGCGCGGTCAACTTTCCGACCACGACGGCACCCTCGACGAGCGTCGAGTTGATTTCGCTCGACGACACGTGGAACTACGACGCCACGAACACCGATAACGGCACGGCCTGGCGCGATCCCGGCTTCGTCGTCCCGGGCACGTGGTCCGCGGGCCAGGCTGTCTTCGGCGCCGGCACGGGAACGCTCGAAGGCGCTCAGCCGGAACTCATCGCCGGCGTCGCTGCCACCGCCACGTCGCAGTACGTCGCCGACGGGCGCTTCGCCTCGAACACGGTGAATGGGTCGGGACTCAATCCCGACGGCACGCACAGTTCGGCCACCAGCACGATGTGGCTCACTAATGGCTCGGGGGTTGCGCCGACCGACACCAGCCCGGAAATCACGTTCGACCTGGGCGCCGTCTACGCCCTCGAAGAAATGAAGGTCTGGAACTACAACGAATACCGCCCCGACTTGCCGACGCGGATTCTCGAATTGCTCGGTCGCGGCGTGAATCGCGCCGACATTCTGATTGCGGGCGCGGATCAGGTCTTTACGCCATTTATTACGAATCATCAGTTCCCGGTCGTCACGGACGCGACCACGGCGACGGACTTCAGCCACACGATCGATTTCGGCGGCGTGCAAGCCCGCTACATCAAATTCGACATCCATTCCAACCACAACGGCAAGGATTTCAACAACCCGCTGAGCAACGACAACCTGGGGAACTTCGTCGGACTGAGCGAAGTGCAGTTTTTCAAGACCGCCGATCCGATCGCCACCGACGTGCCGCTCGGGGCAACGACGTACTACTTCCGCAAAGAGTTCGCATTCTCCGGCGACGCGGCGCGGACGCAACTGTTCTTGAATCTGGCGGCGGACGACGGCGCGGTGGTCTTCCTGAACGGCGTTGAGGTCCATCGCCAGAACATGCTCGGCGGCGACGTGACGCACGGGACGCTCGCCAGCACCGCCGTCGGCAACCCGACCGTGCAAGGTCCGATTACGATTCCCGCGACGAATCTCGTGCAGGGTGCGGGAAACGTGCTCGCCGTCGAAGTGCATCAAACGGCGACCGGCGGCGACGTCGACATGGTCTTCGGCGCGGACCTGACTGCCGTCATCTCGCCGCCATCGCCGGCCGATCTCGAAGTCCCGCTCGTGCTCAACGAAGTGGGCCAAGGCGGCACCGCCGCATTCTTCGTCGAAATCGGCAACCGCAGCAGCGCCGCGGTCGACGTCGGCGGATACGTCATCGAGACCACGGTGGGCGACGAGTACGTCCTGCCGGCGTCGATGCTCGCACCGGGAACGCTCTTGAGCATTCCCGCGTCGCAGCTTGGCTTCACGCCGGCGGTGGGCGATCGCGTGTTCCTCAAGACGCCGAGCCGGTCGCTGCTGGCCGACGGGTTCGAAGTGAAGTCAAACGTCCGGGGCCGCTCACCGGACCTCGCGGGCGTCTGGGGCTATCCCGACGTCGCTACGCCCGGCGGCCCAAACAGCGTGCCGATACAGGACGAGATCGTGATCAACGAGATCATGTATCACCACCGGCCGACGTACGCCAAGCCGGGCACGCCGGCGCAATTCGAGGACACGTCGCTCGTGCCGATCAATGCCACGTGGAAGTACAACCGCCAAGGCGGGGCGGGGTTACCGACCGGTTGGCAGAACACGATTTACACGGTCGACGGCACGATCTGGCGCTCGGGCCCCGGCTTGATCGGCCGCGAAACGACGCCCGCGGCGCTCCCCGCGCCGATCGGAACCGATCTCGCGACGGGTTACACGTCGAGCGTCGTCGCGTATTACTTCCAGCACGAATTCAATTTTGCCGGAGCGCCGGCCGGCGCAACCGTCCGCATGCGGCACGTCATTGACGACGGCGCGATCTTCTACCTCAACGGCGTCGAGATTCCGGGCTCGCGCTACCTCATGCCCGCCGGAAGCGTCACGGGCACGACGCAAGCCCTGGCCCCGGGCGTCGACAACGCCGGCTACAGCAGCTTCACTGAGATTCCGGTGGCGATGTTCAACCTCGGCAACAACGTGCTCAGCGCCGAAGTGCACCAATTGGGCACCGGCAGCAGCGACATCGTGTTCGGGCTGGAACTCGTCCTTTCCGAGCAAATCGCGCCGCCCATTCCCGGCACGACCTTCTCCGGCAACGACGAAGAATGGGTCGAACTCTACAACAAGAGCGACCACGCGGTCGACATTTCCGGGTGGCAATTTGACGACGGAATCCAGTTCACCTTCCCGGCAAACACGATCGTGCAGCCGGGAGCGTATCTCGTGGTCGCGCGCGACGCCGCGTCGCTCGCGGCGAAGTATCCGGCGATCGCCATCGCCGGCAGCTTCGCGGGCGAACTCAACAATCAAGACGAGAACCTTCGCCTGCGCGACGCGCGTGGCAACATCGCAAACGAGGTGCACTATTACGACGGCGGCCGCTGGTCCGACTCGGCTGACGGCGGTGGATCGAGCCTCGAACTCCGCGATCCCGACGCCGACAACGGCATTCCCGAGGCCTGGGCCGCCAGCGACGAAGGGAGCAAGTCGCAGTGGCGGACGTACACGTACACCGCCACGCCCGGCACAAGCGCGGTGGGCAACGACGCTTACTGGGACGAGTTCGTGCTCGGTATGCTCGACGAGGGTGAAGTGCTGCTCGACGACCTAACCGTCACGCAGCTCACGGGCGCAGGGTCCCCCGTGCAGCTTTTGCAGAACGGCACATTCGAGAGCGACGCGCTCGGCGCGTCGCCGGCGGCGTGGCGGATGGTCGGCAACCATCGCCACGCTCAGGTGGTCGTCGACCCGACGAACCCGAACAATCAGGTACTCCGGCTCGACGCCGGCGGCTCGACGGAGCACATGTCGAACCACGCCGAAACGACGCTTAAGAACGGGGCTGCGTTCGTCGACATTCAGGCCGGCGCTCAATATCAAATCTCGTTCCGCGCGAAGTGGCTCTCCGGTTCGCCGCAGTTGAACACTCGGCTGTACTTCAATCGGGCCGTGCGGACGACGATTCTCGAACAGCCGGAAAACTCCGGCACGCCCGGGGCGCCCAACTCGCGCGCCGCGGTCAACATCGGCCCGACGTACCGGGCCTTCCGGCACTCGCCAGCCGTTCCCGCGCCGCTGGAATCGGTTACGGTGTCGGCGTTGGCGGACGATCCCGAGGGCGTGGCTTCGATGACGCTGTGGTACGCCATCTCGGGCGGCGCCTGGCAGAGCACGGCGATGGCTTTGGCCGGTGGCAAGTGGACAGGGACGATTCCCGGTCAAGCCGCGAGCACGGTCGTGCAATTCTACGTCGAAGGGCAAGATAGTCTCGGCGCGGCTTCGACCTTCCCCGCCGACGGCCGCAACGCGCGCGCCCTCTACAAAGTGAACGACGGCCTGGCCGCCACGAACGGCCTGCACAACTTCCGCATGGTGCTTACCGCCGCAGACACGGCGCTGCTGCACGCTGCGTCGAACCTGATGAGCAACGACCGCATCGGCGCCACGGTCATCTATAACGAAAACGAAATCTTCTACGACGTCGGCGTGCGATTAAAGGGCAGCGAGCACAGCCGCGTGAATCAGCAGCGGCTGGGTTTCAATGTGTCGTTCAACAGCGACCAGCTCTTCCGCGGTGTGCACAAGACGGTCGCGCTCGATCGCTCGGAGAGCACATTTTTCGGCCAGCGCGAGATGCTTTCGCACCAGACGATGAACCACGCCGGCGGCATCTTGAGCAAATATCACGACCTGGTGCAGATCATGGCCCCGCTCGCCATCCACACGGGCGCGGCAGAGTTGCAGCTTGCCCGTTACGGCGACGAGTTCCTCGACGAGCAATTCGAGAACGGCAGCGACGGCACGGTGTTCGAGTACGAGCTGATTTACAACGTGTCACAGGCCAGCCCTTCGCCGGAAGGCAATAAGATATACACCGACGGCGACGGCGCCGTCGGCATTTCGATTCGCGACATGGGCGACGATTCGGAGCGCTATCGCTGGACGTATCTGATCAAAAACAACACCGACAAGGACGACTTCGCGGGAATCATCGCGTTCGCCAAGGCGATGGGGCAGACCGGCACGGCGTTCACGTCGAACATCGGCAACTACATCGACGTCGATCAGTTTCTCCGCGGATACGCGTTCTCGCACCTTAGCGGCGCGGGAGACAGCTATAGCGCGGCCGGCGACGCCCACAACGTGCAGTTCTACGTTCGGCCGGAAGACAACAAAGTACTCCTCTTCCCGCACGACTTGGACGCCTTTTACAGCGCCACGCGGCCGCTGGTGGCCAACGCCGATTTGACGAAGCTGATTTCCGTGCCGGGCAACGCCCACATGTACTACGGTCACGTGCACGAAATGATCAGCACGACGTACAACCTCGCTTACATGACGCGGTGGGCGAACCACTTCGGCGACTTGTTGCCGGCGCAAGATTTCGACGGCCATCTGGCGTTCATCGGCCAACGGTCCGCGTTTCTGCTGGGGGCGATCAATACCGCCGCGGGAACTCAGGCGAACAACCCGTTCAACATCACGTCGCCCGACGCGACGGTGAACGCCACGGTCGCCTCGATCAGCGGAACCGGATGGGTGAACGTCCGAAGTATCCGCAAGGCCGGCGATCCGACCAATCTCGCGGTGACGTGGAACACCGTGACGGGCTGGACGGCGACCGTGCCCGTCGATTTCGGCACGAACGTGGTCACGCTCGAAGCCTACGACTTCCAGGACAATCTGATCGGCAGCGACACCGTCACGATCACGAGCACGGTTTCCTCTCGTCCGCTGCAAGATTTCCTCCGCGTCACCGAATTGATGTACCACCCGGCGGACCCGTCGACCGACGAGCTCGCGGCAGGGTTCACCGACGCCGATCAATTCGAGTACATCGAGTTCAAGAACACGAGCGCGACGGAGACGCTGAACCTCGCCGGAGCGAAGCTCACGAACGGCGTAGCGTTTGATTTCACCGGAAGCGCGATTACGTCGCTCGCTCCCGGCGCATTCGCGCTGGTAGTCGTCGATCAGGCGGCGTTCACGGCGCGCTACGGCGCCGGTCTTCCCATCGCCGGCGTTTACGGCGGACAGCTCAATAATGCCGGCGAGACGATTCGCATCGAAGATGCTAATGCCGTCGCCATTTTGGACTTCACCTACGACGACACGGGCGAAGGCTGGCACCCGACGACCGACGGCGACGGTTATTCGCTGGTGATCGTCGACCCACTCGGCGCAGCGAGCACGTGGAGCGACGGAGCGGCGTGGCGGCCCAGCGGCGCGATCGGCGGTTCGCCGGGTTCCGACGACGGGCTACCGGGCGACTTCAACTCCGACGGCAACGTCGGCGTGGCGGACCTGGCGATCCTCCAGGCCCACCTGGGCACGACCAGCGGCGCGACGGTGGCGATCGGCGATATCGACGGCGATGGTGACGTGGACCGCGCGGACGCGGCGGAGTTTGCCCGGCAGTTTGGTCGTTCGACGGGTGTCGGCGGCGGTTCGCCGGCTGCTCCGTCGGCGCTGGCGGTCGTGCGGCGCGCGCCGACCGATACGTCGCGGCTCGCGGCAACTCGCCGGGGCACGACCGTCCGGCACGTCGACGCGGCCATCGCCGACTTGGCGAGCGACGCGCTTTCGGTCAACTCGGCAACGGACGCTCGGGTCTCGCGCGTTGCCGCGAATGCGTTGCGGCGGGCAATCCGTCGTTAAGCCGGTGTGAAAGGGAACTCGCGCGGCGCGCCGTTAATGTGCCTATTGCAAAGGAGCCCTCCATGCACCGTGTGCTCCGGTTGCTCGTCGTGTCGTTGGTCGTGGCTGGCGCCGGCGCGAAATCGTTTGCTTCACCCGCTGCCGATAAGCCGCAGCGGCCGAACATCGTGTTTGCCTTTGCCGACGACTGGGGCCGATTTGCGAGCGCCTACGCCAAGGTCGACGGGCCGGGTACGCCCAACGACGTGGTCCGGACGCCGAACTTCGACCGGATTGCCGAGCGCGGCGTGTTGTTCCGCAACGCTTTCGTCAACGCGCCGTCGTGTACGCCTTGCCGCAGCTCGCTTCTTTCCGGGCAGCACTTCTGGCGCACCGGCCGCGGGGCGATTTTGCAGGGCGCAAAGTGGGACGATGCGATACCGTCGTGGCCGCTGATGCTCAAGGACTTGGGCTATCACATCGGCAAGACGTGGAAGGTGTGGAGTCCCGGCACGCCCGCCGACGCTCCGTTCGGCCGCCAGCGGTTCGCCTTTCAGCAAGCTGGCGGCCGCTTCAACCAGTTCTCGCAGAACTCCACGCAAATGGTCGCCAACGGGCGATCGCTCGACGACGCGAAAGCCGAACTCCTTGCCGAGGTTCGCGGCAACGTGCGGGCGTTTCTCGCCAAACGAACCGACGGCGAGCCGTTCTGCTACTGGTTCGGGCCGACGAACGTCCATCGGCTCTGGGTCCGCGGCTCGGGGAAGAAGCTCTGGGGCATCGACCCGGACGCGCTCAAAGGCAAACTTCCGCCGTTTTTGCCGGACGTGCTGGAAGTTCGCGAAGACCTGGCCGACTATTTCGGCGAAGTGGCGGCCTTCGACGCGGCCCTCGGCGTGCTCGTGGAAGAACTGGAGAAGGCGGGCGAACTCGACAGCACGCTCGTCGCAGTCAGTGGCGATCACGGTCCGCCGGGGTTCCCCTACGGCAAGTGCAACTTATACGACTTCGGCTCGCGCGTGGCGCTGGCGATTGCCGGGCCGGGGGTTCACGGCGGCCGCGTCGTGGACGATTTCGTGAGTCTGCCGGACCTCGCACCGACGTTTTTGGACGCCGGGAAAGTCGTCGCACCGGAGCGAATGACCGCTCGCACGTTGTGGCCGGTGCTGGCGTCGGACAAGACGGGACGGGTCGACGCGACGCGCACACAGGTGTTCATCGGCCGCGAACGGCATTTCGAGTCGGCCCGCGAAGGAAACCTGCCTTATCCGCAGCGCGCGATCCGCACGGCCGAGCACTTGTTCATCGTCAACTTCAGGCCGGAGCGCCATCCGCTCGGCGATCCTTACGGTCTCGACGGCGACGATTCGCCGACGGCCGAGAATCTCGCCCGCAACACGTTCGCCACGCTTCCGGACGAGGACGCGGGGCCGACGAAGGCGTGGCTGGTGCGGCATCGCAACGAACCCGAGTGGAGGCCGTATTTTCATCGCGCCTACGGCCGCCGCCCGCGGGAGGAACTGTACGACCTCAAATCCGACCCGCACCAGATGAAGAACGTCGCCGCCGAGCCGGAATATCGCGAAGTTGCCGCGACGCTGCGGAAACGGCTGCTCGACGAACTCCAGCGCACCGGCGATCCGCGGCTCGTGGACGACGGCAAGTTCTTCGAGACGCCGCCGCTGGCCGGCCCGCTACCCGGCGACGTCGACAAACCGCCGCCGCGCCGACGATAAAGGCGGTTATCCACGGACGACGCAACACCTCAATCGTCCGCCGGTTCGTAGAGTAACACGTCGTCCACGAGGAAATCGAAGTCCTCCGATGCAGCGAACTCGATCTTGCGGACGTTTGTCGGCTCCGTTTTCTCGGAGCCGTCTTTGACGTGAAAGTAAAGCTCCGCGCGTCCCCATTCGCCGTTGTTTCTGGCCGTAAAGGCGCGAATCTCGAAGGTATCGCTCGAACGTTCGGGGAGCAGCGAAACGAATATCTCGCCGTCGCCCATGGCGCGATAGCGGAACCGCAGGGCGACCTTCTCGCCGACCGGTCGCGGCCCGCGCATGTCGATCCGAATTATACTCCGTTTCGTTTTTTTATCCCCAATGCTCTTGGCCGCGTCCCAAGTCTGCGGTTTTTCGTGCGGCACGATCTCGAAATCTCCCGGCCACTCGTGTCCCGTGCCTTGCCTGCCCGTGTCGAACCAACCGGTGAACACGATCCGGGCTGGAAACCTCTCCGTTCCTGCGTCGTCGCTTGCTTCCTCCGCCGCTTCGTACAACGCGATGTCGTCGATCAAAAGCTCGGCCTTGGGATCGACGTAGAACTGAATATCGTCGATCCGTTCGTCCGCCGAGAGCGGTCCGCCGCTGCCGTCGGGGCGGCGAAGCCGCGTCATGTCGACGGTCGCCGATGTCCACTTGCCTTGCTCCATGCCCGATAGCTCCAGCTTGCGGTGGTAATTGTTCGACAAGCTGAAGATTTGCACGCGGAATGCATCCGTGCCCGAGAGGTGATAGCGAAACTTGAGCCGCGTGCGCGAGCCCATCGGCGGGCCGGGCACGGGATTGAAGATGACGGCCTTTAATTGCTTCTCCGGGTCGCCTTGCTTGTCGTCGAAGTCCTTGGTTGCGGCAGCGCGAAACGCGCGCCGATTCGGCACGTGCCGCGACAAGCTCGCGGGCACGTTCTTCGTTTCTTCGACGCCGCGGAGCCACCAGCGCTTTTCGATCTCGGTTTCGTAATCCTCGAACACGTGCACGCGGACCGGCATCCGATCGTCGTCGACGAGTCCGGCCGGCCTGCGGTCGCTGCGCTGGAAATGACCGATGCGTTGCACAGGCACGCTCGCAAGCCGCGACGGCGGGGTGCCGACCGAGAACGTGCGGGCTAGCTTCGTCTGGTTCCCCTGCCGATCGCGTGCCGTCACCGTCACGGTGCCGAGGGCAAGGCGCTCGATCGGCCTGGCGAATTTGATCTCCCACACGCCCTGCGAGAGCGGTTTCATGCGGTCGGCGAGATTCTTCCCGGCCGGAACGTCGTCGACGGCGAAATCGGCGGTCACCGACAGATGCCGCTCGTTCAGGCCGGAATAGTAGTCGTGCATGCCGACGAGGATTCGCGAAAGCTTCTCGTTCACGCCGTCGCGCGGCTCGGCGATCGCGACGATCGGCCGGTTGTCGTCCTGAAACCAGCCCCGTTCGTATGGTCCGCGCTTGCCGTCGCGGCTGGCCTTCGCACGCTTGAGGTTCATTTCGTCCAAGTCAATCGGACAGCCCAAGTCGATCCACCGCGCGATCGTCCGCTTGTCTTCGTCCGATAGCGGCTTCGCCTTCCCTTCCTTGATCGCGTCCGGCGGGGGCATCTGGCTGCCGATATAGTCCAGATCGAGCGCGTGGCGGTTCTTATCGACCGGCACGCTCGCGCCGCGGTGCATCAGTACCCCGGAACCCGGCGGTGACTCGGACGGATGATCGTCGTTCGAGAATCCATCCAGCCGCTTCCCGTGGATCTTCCACACGAGCACGCTTCGCCGGGACTGGAACTTTCGCACCCACCGCGAGGCTTGCGGCCCGCCCCAACTATCGTAGCCGACCGGCTTGTAGCCGAACTGCCCTCGTTCGTTGAGCGCGAGCCGGGCGTACGTCCCCGGAAACTCACCGCGGTTCTCGAAGCGCACGCGCTCGGCGTCGGCATCGAGGTCGAGCTTGCCCGCCGGCTCGTCGCCGTGCTTCGCCGTATGGCAGGCGACGCAACTACGATCGAAGATCGGGCGAATGTCGCGGTGATATTCGACGTCGACGACGCCCGACTTCTCGACGCGGACACCGGTCGATTCGTCCGCATCCCACTGCTTCTTCGATTCGTCGCGGGCTTTGTCGGCAACGAGCGGCGTCGTGTTGACGAGGTCCCAGAGCGGATATTCCTTCTTCGCGGCCGCAGTTTCCTCGAACAGCGTTGGCTTCTGGCTATGGGCATGGCAGCCGCCGCAATCGGTGCGAATTTCGCCGGGGCGAAGCTGGTGCCACGTTTGCGCCATGTTCAGCACCATCCCGCCGCGATCGAGCGTCTGAAACGTGAACGCCGTGTCGGCGGGAATCTTGACGAGGAAGCTCGTGTCGGGATTGCCGTCGGGATCGGTCGGCTGCGTTGCCCTTCCGCTCGCGTCGCGGACGAACTTCCGCACCGGCACTTCGCCCAGCACTCGTAATCGTTCGGTCGCGTGGTTGTAGAACTTGCGGCCGGCATCCGCGCCGCGTTGGCGGTCGGTCGTCGGCTCCATCGCCAGAATCCGCACCGCGTGGATCTCGTCGTTCGAGTAGAGACCGACGTCGCCTCCCTGGTTGTGCCAGTTGAGCGCCGGGCCATTGCCGTGGCTCGTGAATGCATCGAGCCCGCGCCAGGGATCGTTCCCCCCGGCGTAGGTCGCCGTGACGGAGCCTTCCGGCACGACGCCGTTGGGGTAGCTCTCGCGCTTGTACATGCTCGACGTGCCGACCAGTCCGAACGGCGTACCTTCGGGCAGGTGCGGCGACTTCTGGCCGTCGTTGGCCAGCCGAGGCAGCGTCGCCGGTTCGTCGACGCCGTAAATTCGTTTGTACGACACGAGCGCCCGCGGCCACGACTCGTTGTAGTTTGGGTCGTTCTTGATGAGCCTCATTTCCGCCGGTTCGTTGACGACCTGGCCGTTTTTGGTCAGGTAGACGCCGCCGTCGAGTTGCGGCAGGAACTTGTATTGGTGATTGACCGGCCCGGGCGAGTAGATCGTCAGCAGGTGGTTGTCCGGCGCGCCGGAAGGATGTGTGAATTTACCGACCTTGGGCGAGTTCTTGTCGCCGAGAATCGACGTATTCGCCGGGCCCTCCAGCCCCATCGAGAACGGCGTAAACGAAACCGAACCCGTCGGCATGAACGGCTTGCGATACCAGTTGCCCTTGCCGTTGTCGTAGCGGCCGTACCGCCAGGGCGCGTTGCGCGGGTCGTTCATATAGCCCGGGCCGAACGCGGCATAACCGTCGGGCGGCGTGGGCGGCAGCTTAATGAGCGCGCCGAAACCGCTGTTGTTCTGATTGTAATACTCCTCGACGATGATCGAGCCGTCGGAGAGCTGCGTCTGAAAATGAAACCCGTTCGGCGCGCCGCCGGGATCGAACGCGCTGACCAGCGGGGCCCAGTTGGTTCCGTCGGGATGGATCGTCCAAACGCCCCACAAGATATCGCTGCGAATGCCTTGCGATTCGAGCGTGCTGTACATGATCCGGCCGTCCTTGAGGATCACCGGATGCAGCGCGCCGGAGATGTTCAAGTGGCCGATCTTTTCGAGGTTCACGGGGTCTTCGTCGCCGATGTCGGTGTCGCGGTCGTCCATGACGAACAGTTGCAGGACGATCGCCGGATAGCCCTTCGCCGGGCGAAACCCGTCGCGGTTCGACGTGAAAACGATCTTGCCGCCGGGGAGCGGGCAGGGGCCCATGTTGAACACGCCGTAGTCGTAGTACGCGCGCCCTTCTTGCGGCGTGCGAAAGTCCCGCGACCAGGCGGCGGCGGCCAGATTCGGCGAGAACCGCTGATTCGTCAGCTTCACCTTGCGGCGCGTGGGCACGTGAATCTTAAAGATGTCGGCCCCGGCCTGCGGCGGTGTCCATTGGCTGTGATTCCGCAAGTCGTAGATGTGCACGTAGTACACCCATTCGCCGTCGAACGATACGAACGGGTCGGTGATCGAGCCGTTGCCCCCTTCGACGAGCACTTCTTCGCTGCCGTCGGGATGCAGCAGCATCAGATCGGCGCCCGGCTCGAGCGTCACCGGCTGCGAAAAGTCGGTGTAGAAACGCTTGTGAACCTCGTCGCCGGCCCGTTTTGCGCGCACGTACACAATGTCGTAGTCGTATTTGACCGACGGGTCGGTCGAAATGTGCGGCACGCGCACGTCGATGGGTTCCTTGAACAGCGGTTCCTCGTCTGCCCGTGCCGCACGATCGCTGCCACACAGAGACGCGAAGCCGATACTCGCCAAGACGGTCGCCACGGCGCAAGCGCAGCGCGATCGGGTAAGGCGCAAGCTCATCGCGCACGACTCCTAGACTTCCGAGGCCGATTCACGTCGGGCGGTCTCCGCGCGGCCCAAGAATCGCCGCACGTTCGCCCCACTCCGCGTCCCGATTCTCGCCCGCGAGAATTGCGGCGTCAAGAAAAAGCCGCACGCGAGTCGTTTCGATGCGGCGCGAGGCCGGCAGTCAGGATTCGGGATTCACGGAGCATTCCCGAGCCGCGAATCTTCCCCGACCCCCGGCCCCTGACCACCGATTCCTGTTCAAACGTCGATCGCCGCCTGCCCGACGTACATCTGCAATATCTGGCTCTGGACCTTGATCGCGCGGAGCAACACCCAGATTTGGTCGGGCGAGAACTTCTTGGGGTCGCTGCTGGCGAGTTCTTCGAGTTCCTGCGTCATAGCCTCGTGCTGGTCGGTGGCCGCCTGGAGCCGCATGCCCATTTGCTGCCAGGCCGTCGAAAGCTCCTGCTCGCTTTCGAGCTCGTTGACGTTTTCGACGTAGTTCGTCAACAGCAGGCACAACCGCGCGACGTCGCGCGGCATGGCGTCTGGCTGAAGATGCTCGATCCGCGCGGCCAATTCGGTGCAGTTCATCGGTGCAAAACCTCTCGACAGGTTGCGATCGCGGCTCGCCCTGCTTGCCGCCACGAATACGCAGGGCGCAGCGTGACAGGCGTCCGCTTGGGATCGCGCGAATTCCGTTGCGATGGGATGTGCCGACGAGCCGCCCGCCGCTTGGGATTGCCCCGTAGCGCCGCCGGCACGCCGCAATGCGACCCAGGCCGCGCGCCGACCTAGACGTGACAAAAAACGGCCGGCCACCCGGCCATCGGTCGACGCCGCCTACGATGAACGCCGAAACCGGAGCATCATCGTTGCCGCTCTACGATACTTTAGCTCAAGTTTGAGGCGAAGCGTCCCCTTCGCCAAGAAACCTGCATCACTCGCCGGAACAAACGGAAAGACCCGCACATTCAAGCGCCCGCGTGACAGCAAAGAAAGCCCAATTCATAATGCAAAGGACGTCGTTCCGATCTCGCGGAGGTACAAAAATGGGTTGGGGATTGCCGGGCATTTTAAAGCTGCTGCCGAGTCCCACGGTCGTGCCCGTGAACCAAATCTCGCGCACGCTCTCACTCCTCCCTGCCGGCGCGAAGATCTGCGATGTTGGTGCCGGAGGGCGCCGAATCACCGACGACGTTGTCGCGGTCGACTTTATCGAGGTACCAGGCGTCGATGTAGTCGGGGACATCCATGACCTACCCCTCGAAAGCGACTCGTTCGATTGTGTGTTTTGCACAGGCACGCTCGAACACATTCGGGACCCTGCAAAAGGCGTCTCCGAGCTGAAAAGAATTCTCAAACCGGGCGGGACCATATACATCGATGTGCCGTTCATCCAAGGATATCATCCCGACCCCACCGACTACTGGCGTTTCACGCTCGACGGCCTGCGACTGCTATGCGACGGTTTCGAAGAAATCGAATCGGGCACGTACATCGGGCCAACTTGCGGGTTGGTTTGGATCGTTCGCGAGTGGGCCAATAGCCTCACGGCGAATCGGATTCTATCCAACCTCTTGCTGATTCCCACGGCGATCATTACGGCTCCGCTGCGGTACGTCGATTACGTAATCATCCGAAACCGTCGCAGTCATCACGTCGCGTCCGCCGTCTACTTTCGCGGGCGTAAACGTGCATGACAGCCGTCACTCCGCCAGTTCCCCTTCCGGCTCTGGCAGGAAGAAACTGAGCAGGAAGCCGCCCAGATACACGAAAAGCGCGACGGCGGCCGCGGTGTAGGCGAGTTTGGTCGGCGGCGATCCGCCGGGCACCCACTGCTGCACGGCGATGGTGCTCGTGACCCATGCGAACGACGTCCCGATCATCCGCCCACCGATGTTGGCCGCGAAGCTTTCGCCGGTGCCGCGCAGATGCAGCGGATAAACGCGCGGCAGATAATTGCCCCAGAAGCTGAACTGGGCGACCGTGAAGAAGCCGGCGAGGAACATGCCGATGGTCAACAGCCACACGCTGTGAGTCGCGGCGTAGGCGAACACCAACGGGACGATAATCAGTCCCGGCCCGACGAACACTCTCAGCAGGGCCCGCCGGCTGATAATAATTACCGCCAGGTACGCCAAGACGAACCGTCCGATCAGGCCGCCGATCTCTTGAATCTTCGTGATATCCGAATAGGTTGCGGCCTCGATCTTCTTTTGCTCGGGGACCGGCTTGCCTGCCGTCTGCTCCTTTACGTCCGGCAGACCGGGTACCATACGTTGCATGTGCTGGATTGCGCCAAACGCCGCGCCGTAGCTACACGCGAACATGAGCGTCGTAACGATCGTCGTCCGCCGCAGCTTCGGCGCAAATAGCTCCGCAATGCTCGGCCTGCGCAGCGTTCCCGCGGCCTTCTTGGCGGCCCAGGCGGGACTTTCGGGCAAGAACGGGCGAATGATCACGAGCGGGATTGCGGGAATCAAGCCCGACATCAGCGTATAGCGCCAGGCCGCGTGTTCGTCGTGAACCACTTGCCCAAGAAAGTCCGGAATGTGGATCGCGGGGAGATTTGCGGCGTACTCTACGGTCAAGCCGTGCACGGATGCAACCAGCAGCCCGCCGATCGACGAGAACGCCTGCGTATAGCCGAGAACTTTTTCGCGCTGCTCCGGATTTGGAAACAATTCGGCGAGCCAGGCTACGGCTGCCACAAATTCGACGCAGACGCCAACGAACGTGGTGCAGCGAAGAAACAGCAGCATTTCGAGCGACGTGGAAAATCCCGCCAAGAACGCCGAGACGGCATAGAGCAAGATGCTGAAGGTGAGCACGCGGCGGCGACCGAGCCGATCTGTCAGGTATCCGCCAAGAAGACCGAAGATTCCGCCCGCGAAGGCCGGAATATAGAACAATCTGCCCACCCAGGCCGCGGCTTCCGGCGTGCCGGGCTGCAATCCGAATTCACGTAGTGCATCCGGAAGAACTAGCGGCAACATCAACAACTCGTAGATGTCGAATGCGAATCCGATCGACGCGATCGCGCAGACTAACCACTGGACCGAAGTCAGCCGCGTCGCGGCAGGCACGTTCGAGGTCGACATGAACTTGCTCCGGAAGGAAGGACGAGCGGGCGGGAGATTCGGCGGGATTTGGCCGCGTCATGCGCGGCGGCGAGGAATGGCGAATGCAAAATGGTGAATGAAAAATGGTGAATGAAAAATGGTGAATGAAAAATGGTGACTTGTGAATAGTGAATGAGGACGCCCCGCGAGCCCATGCAGCGCTGCGACGTGCATCGCTCACAATTCACAATTCACCATTTTCCACCAGTAGTGTCCGGCTAACGGGCCGGGGTTTCGGAATAACTGCCTAGTGCGAACGCACTTACGACGCAAAATGCGTGTACACGATCTGAAATCGCGAG
>QEVJ01000005.1 GCA_003576845.1 Planctomycetota bacterium | reverse complement strand
TTACGAGATGACAACTTACCAAAGAAAACAACCGCAAATCAAATCGCCTGCTAGCACGCCGATGCTAGTACAAAGCACTGAGGTTAGAGGTTAGAGGTTAGAGGTTAGAGGTTAGAGGTTGGGAAAATGCAATTGTTTTCCACAAGGAGGTGAACCTTGCACCACGTACAGCGGTTGGAAGCGTGGAAAATCGCAATTGATCTGGTCGAGCTCATCTACGGCGCGACGAAGTCGTTTCCTCGCGACGAAATCTATGGGCTTACAAGCCAGATGCGACGCGCCGCAGTATCGGTGCCGGCGAATGTCGCCGAGGGCCACGGTCGCGACTCTACTCGCGATTACTTGCATCACATTTCGATCGCAATGGGCTCACTGGCGGAGCTTGAGACTCATGTCGTGATTGCCGGACGTTTTGGTTACGTGCGAACGGCTCAGCAACAATCGCTAATTGAGGCGTGCGACAAACTGGGCAGGATACTCCGTGGCCTTCAGAAGTCACTCAAGCAAAAGCTCTCGCGATCCTAACCTCCAACCTCTAACCTCTAACCTCCGCAATGAGCGACCTCCTCAGTCAAGCCGAAGTCGAGAGCCTATTGAGTTCGATGGACCGTGGAGCGGCGGCCAAGCCGGCGGCGGCTGCGGCGCCGGCGGCGCGGTTGCGCGAGAAGGTGACGCCTTACGATTTCAAGCGGCCCGAGCGCGTCGGCAAGGAGCAGATGCGGGCGCTCCAATCGCTGCACGAAGGCTTCGGCCGCAATTTCGGCGCGGCCTTGTCGGCGCTGCTGCGAACGATCGTGGAAGTGAAGCTCACGAGTGTCGATCAGCTCACGTACAGCGAGTTCGTGTTCAGCCTCGAGAACCCGACGTGCTTCAATCTGCTGCGGGCGGAACCGCTCGAAGGGAACCTGATTCTCGACATCAACCCGTCGATTCTCTTTCCGATCATCGACCGGCTCTTGGGCGGTGGCAAAGAAAGCGCGCCCCCGGCGCGGCGGCCGCTTACGGAAATCGAGCTGCGGCTCGTCGGGCGGATCACGAGCCTGTTTCTGAGCGAGATGCGCCACGCTTGGGAGAACGTCATTGAGTTGAAGCTCTCGGTCGATCGCGTCGAGAGCAATCCGCAATTGGTGCAGATCGTGCCGCCGAACGAAGTCGTGGTGCTCATCAGCTTCGAGCTGACCTTGGGCGACATGCGCGGGATGATGAATCTGTGCATCCCGTTCAATTCGATCGAGCGGATCAGCGGCAAGTTGTCGAGCGATAGCTGGTTCAGCTACGGCAAGACGGAATCGACCGAAGAGTCAATGCGGGGGATCGCCCAGCGGTTGCACGGATCGCTCGTGCAAATGGCCGTGCAGCTTGCGCATACGCAGATTTCGACGAACGACCTCGTCGGTTTGCGAGTGGGCGACATCATCACGACCGAAAAGGACGTCCGCGCCCCGCTGTTGGTTCGGGTCGAAGGCGTCGACAAGTTTGCCGCGTCGCTGGGCGCGTTCAAAGGACGAAAGGCGATTCGGATCGAGAACGTGCTGGCGACGCCGAAGCCGCAAGCCGCACCGCAGCCGGCAGCGACCACGCGGCCAAAGCTGGCGTAGGCACGACGCTATCGCTAAGCCGTTTCCGCCGAGCGGACGACGACGCGATTGCCGTGGGCTTCGACGACCGTGACTGCGGCGCCGCGGGCGATGAACTCACCGTCCGACACGACGTGAATCAACTCGTCGTCGAAGCGGGCGATGCCGGCGGGCGTGCAGGGCGTGGTCAGCGTGCCTTGCTGACCAACGAGAAACCCGAGATCGACGATCGCTTCGCGCTGCCGCTGGGCGATAGCCGCTTCGCCTTCGGGCGGAAGGACGGCCACGCTGCCGAACAGCGGCGTCTTGGGGAGCACCGTCCGCAAGGCGAAGGCAATCGCCAGGCAGCCCGCGATGCCGAGTCCGACGACCATCAACGAATCGCGGAACTCGGAGACCTCATACGCCGAATGCGGAACCACGAACGTCTGGCTGGCGAGGACGAGCGAGGCGAGGATCATCACCGCGCCGCCGAAACCGAAGATGCCGAAGCCCGGCAACACCAACAATTCGAGCAGCACGCACAAGACGCCGCCGACAAACAGGAGGACTTCGAGCCATTCGGCCGTGCCCGTGAGGAACTGTCCCCAAAAGTAAAGCAGGAAACAGAGTCCGGAGATGAAGCCGGCGACTCCCAGGCCGGGCGTGTGGAGCTCGATATACATCGCGCCGAAGCCGATCGCCAGAAGAAGCCAGGCGAGGCCCGGATGCGCGAGGGCCTCGACCAGATCGAGGGCCCAATTCGATCGCGGCTCGGCCAGATCGTCGGTGATGTTGTAGGCCGCTTTGAACTGGTTGAAGTCCTCGACGACGTGGTTGACGAGGTGGAGCTCCTTCGCGCGTTCGGCGGTCAGTTCGAACGGCGTTCCGGCGGGTTTGATAAGTTCGCCCTGCGTCCATTGCTGGCCGTCGCGTTTGGCGCGCTCGGCGGCTTCCTCGGGCGAGAAAAACTCGACGAGCGTGTCGCGTTCGCCTTGCCGCGTGTAGCGGTAGATTTCGATTTCCGGGTCGATGAGGGCGGCGACGAGCGACCAGTTGCGGCCCTTCGCCGGCGCGAGCGATGCCCGTACCGACTCGCGGATGCGGGCGATTTCGTTGTCGCCGATTTCATACTCCGGTTCGCCGCCGAGCACGACGTCTTCGCCGCTGCGCATGACGACGTGGTCGCAGGCGAGCGCGACAAGCGCCGCATCGGCGCGGGCTTTGCCCGAGATATAGGCGACGGTGCGGATTCGGCCGGGGTCGAGTTCGGCGAGGTAGTTGGCGAGGCGTTCGCTCTGGCCGGAGTCGCCGCCGCCGCTTTCGATGCGGACGCAGACGAAATTCACGTCGCGCGAAGCGATTTCGCTCTCGATGCCGCGGATCGCTTTGCTGACGCGCGTATGATTGATGGCGCCGTCGAGGGGAATCAGGACGGTTCGCCAGGCATCTCCGAACGACGGGTCTTCTTCGAGCGCGTCGGCGGGAAGTTCGAGCTCGGTCGCCAAGTGCTCGCGGCTCCGCGGCAGGAACTTGACGAAGCCGAGATTGCGGCCTTCGGCGCCGGTGAAGCGGCCGAGCTGCCCACGCTGGATGAGGACGGTCGGATCGCCTTTGAATAGCTTCTTCTGGCGCTCGGCTTCGAGGTTTTCGCCGAGGACGAACTCGCGGCCGGCGTCGGTCTCGACGCGGTAGACGACCAGCTCTCGGTCGAGCATACCCAGGGCGATGGCGAGCGGGATCGTGCGGCGGCGTTCGAAGATGACCGTGTAGCCGGAGCGGCGGACGGCATCGACGACGCCTTCCTCGGCGACGCCCGCTTCGCCGATGACGGCGTCGGGGGCCATGTGGATTTCGTCGCAGGCCATGGCGACGAGGACGGCGTGGCCGGTCGCCCGCTGGGGAATGTAGGCGATCTTCTGAACGCGGCTCAGTTCCGAAAGGTACTTGGCCAGTTCGTAAGCCGGGCCGAACTCGCTGGCTTGGGCGTGGGCTTCTTCCGCGCCCTGTTCGGCATTGCGTTTCGTGTAGAACTCGAGCACGAGGACGTGCCGCGGGTTCTGGTCGGCGAGCGGTTCGATCGTGCGTTCGATTTGGGTGCGGATGCGGGCGTCGTCGCCCGCGGTGACCGGCAGGCCGATGCGGACGAGCCGGCCCTGGCGCTTCTTGCCTTCCGCCGCCGGTTGTTCGGGCTGTCCGGCGGCGGCTTTGCCGTCTTCCTGGGCGCTCAGCGGAAAAGGCGCCGCGAACACCGTGGCGAGAATGGCAAACCAGAGCGCGTGGTGAGGGCAGAGATCGACCGCGTTTCGCATGGCACGTCCGTTGCAAAGCCGAATTCGTCCGCCGCGCAGACCGCCACCGTGGCGCGTGCCGGACGACCGTGCGAATTATAGGATTCGCGGCGGGCCGGGGAAAGAAAATCGCCGGCCCGCGGCGGTTTTCGGATTGCGAGAGTCGACGTAAGTCCTTTACCGGAATACGTCAGAGCGACTGCCCCAGCGTGTTGGGGCGCGGTCGCTTGGCGGTGGGCAACGTCGCAGCGTTATTCCAGCGGTTTTGCACCGGGGCCAGCGCCGGGACCGAGTTCCTTCTTCAGGGCGTCGGTCAAATCCAACAGCCACTTGCCGCCTACTTTCTTAAACGCGATTTCTTCTTCGGTCTGCTTGCCGTCCTTCTCGAACTCGACCTTGCCCTTGGCGGTGTTGCCGTCGATTTTGACGTCCTTGAGTTTGGCCTCCTTGGCGATCGGGCTCTCGTTTTTGAAGCCCTTAGTACCTTTGAACGCATTCAGCATGTCGCCGATGAACGCACCGCGGTCCTTGATGGGACCGACGATCTTCTTGATCGCTTCTTCGGGACCCTTGATCGAGTCGTCGCCTTCGAGCTTCTTCATGGCCGCTTCGGTGAGGCCGTGCTTGGCGAGGACGTCCTTGATCTTCTTGGCATCCTTGGCGCCGTCGGGTCCGCCCAGTTCGGCGAAGGCCTGCATCATCATGCCGGCGAAGGCCAGGCCGCCGGCGAACATCTCCTGGCTTTCGGCGGTCATGTGACTTACGGCGCCCTTCCAGTTCTCCTTTTCCGCGGCGGCTTGGGCGAGCTTGAAGGTTTCTTCGGGCGTCGCGCCGCCGCCGGCAGCGGGTTTCGCCGGTGCTTGTGCGTGGACGTTCGTGGCTACCGCCACGATCAACGCGAGGGTAAAAGCAAGGCGCGCGGAGGTTTGTGATCGCCAATTCATCGTGGAGTTCCTTGGTTGCGTGTCCATTGTTACGTCCGAGCCACGAGGCCCGAACACTTTGCAAAACCGTACCACAGTTCGCGGCCGCGGACCACTGTTTCGCCTGTCTATTCGGTTGTCGCCGGCACTTCTTGGGCGTGCCGCAAACGGTCGATCGGTAAATGGCCGGTCGAGCGGCGCGATTGTTAAGGTTTTACGCAGACGAATTGCGTACTGTGACGGGTTATCGTCGCAAGACGGCCAGTTTCGACGACTTCCCAGGACAATTCACGAGACTGCGGACTCGATGCGGTCCGCGGGTCGGATTGCCGTTGGAACGCGGGCTGTTAGGATCATAGCGGACTTGTCTTGCGGCATGTTCCATTTCCACCCGGATGCGCGGCAACGCGGCCAAACGCGGTCGCAATGCCCAATTGCAGAACCCATGACCGAAGTCAAGAAAAAGTCCGCCGTTGCAGTTCGCCTGGCGACGCGTGCCGATGTGCCGGCGCTCGCGGCGCTCAATCGGGCGGCGTATCCGACGATGGCCGAGGACAACGTCGTCTGGGGCGAGACGCACCTTTACAGTCATCAACGGGTTTTTCCGCAGGGGCAGTTCGTCGCCGAACACCGGGGCCAGATCGTCGGCGCGGCGGCTTCGCTGGTCGTGAATATGGGTTCGGACCCGTTGCGTTCGCACACGTGGGCCGGCATCACCGACAGCGGCTATTTCACGAATCACGATCCGAAGGGCGACACGCTCTACGGGGCGGACGTCTACGTGCATCCGGGCGCCCGCGGCAAGGGCGTTGGCGCGGCGCTGTACGAAGCGCGGCGCGCGCTGTGCAAGAAGCTGAACCTGCGGCGAATTCTCGCCGGCGGGCGGCTCTACGGATACGTCGACTATGCCGGCCGCTATTCGCCCGAGGAATACGCCGAGCGGGTCGTGGCCGGCGAGATTCACGACCTGGTGCTGAGCTTTCAACTTCACCAAGGTTTTACGCTGCGCAGCGTGATGCCGAATTACTTGCGCGACGCGCGGAGCTTGAACTATGCGAGCTTGATCGAGTGGCTCAATCCGGACTACAAGCCGCCGAAGAAGGGCCCGCGGAAGGTCCGTGTTTCGTGCGTGCAGTATCAGATGCGGAAGGTGCGGTCGTTCGCGGAGTTCGCCCGGCAGACGGCGTATTTCGTCGACGTGGCGAGCGATTACGACTCCGACTTCGTGCTGCTGCCGGAGCTGTTCACCGTGCAATTGCTGTCGCAAGTCGACGCGCTGTCGCCGCAGGACGGGATGAAGAAACTGGCCGAGTATACGCCAAAGTTTACGAAGCTGATGAGCGATCTGGCGGTGAAATACGGCCTGACCATCATTGCCGGGAGCCATCCGGTGTTCAAAGGCGAAAAGCTGTACAACATCGCGCACGTTTGCCTGCCCGACGGCTCGATCGTCGAGCAGCCGAAGCTGCACGTGACGCCGAACGAGCGGAAGTGGTGGGGCATCCACGGCGGAAACCGCGTGGCGGTGATCGACACGCCGGCGGCGCGGATCGGCGTCTCGATTTGTTACGACGTGGAGTTTCCCGAGCTGGTCCGGTATCAGGCGGACGCGGGCGTCGAGATTCTGTTCGTGCCGTTCTGCACGGACAATCGGCAGAGCTATTTGCGCGTGCGGTATTGTGCCCATGCGCGGGCGATCGAGAACCAGATTTACGTCTGTTTGGCGGGGAATGTCGGGAATCTGCCGGACGTGACGAACATGGACATCCAGTACGGCCAGGCGGCGGTGCTCACGCCGTCGGATTTTCCGTTCGCCCGCGACGGCGTGGCGGCGGAGGCGGACTCGAACGAAGAGACGGTGCTGGTATGCGACCTGGATCTGGACGATCTGCACGAATCGCGGAGCGGCGGAACGGTGACGCCGCGGCTCGATCGCCGGCCGGAAATCTTCAAGTACGTGGCGATCTTTCCGGACAACGAACCGCCGCGGGTCGCGCTGGCCGAGGGACCGCTGGGAGATCAACGGACCGTTTCGGAGATTCGGCCGACGACCTTAGACACAGAAGGCACGGAGGACGCGGAGAAATGAGAGGAAGGCGAAAGGCAGAATGAAAAACGCAAAATGAAGAATGCTGATTCTGAAGTCCTGTTTGACCGCATTATGCATTTTTCACTTTGCCTTTTGCATTCCTCGACGTGGCTACTCTTTGGCATCGCCGGGGGTGTCTTCTTTTTTCTTCTGATAGAACTGCATCAGGTCGCCGAAGGTGCGGAGCGGTTCTTTGCCTTCTTCCATCGCTTTCGTGATGGGGACGAGCGGCTTGGGTTTCGGCTTGGGCTGTTGATGCGGTTGATTGAAGCGGCGTTGATTGCTTCCGCCGCGGCGATTGCCGCCTTGACGTCCGCCGCCTTGGCGATCGAAGGAGCGTCCGCCGCTGCGATTGCCTTGCTGAGTGGCGGCTTGCGCGGTTCCTGCGGTGGCTTGGGCTTGCGCCGGTGTGCCGGCAGTCTGCGGTTGTCCATCCTGACTGGCTTGGCCTTCGCGGCGACCTTGTCCCTGGCGTGCCTGTCCCTGGCGTGCCTGTCCCTGGCGTGCCTGCCCCTGGCGTGCTTGTCCGCCGAGGCCTTGTGCCTGCCGGCCTTGGCCATCTTGCCCTTGGCGGCGGGGCGGATGTTCGCGTTCGGCGCCGGGCGGAAGCATCGAGAGGCCGACGCGGCGGCGGTCTTTGTCGATCGTGGCGACCCAGACCTTGACGACGTCGCCGACGGCCACGACTTCGTGCGGGTCGCGGATGAAGCGGTTCGCCATCTGGCTGACGTGGACCAGGCCGCTGTCGTGCAGGCCGATGTCGACGAACGCGCCGAAGTCGACGACGTTGAGCACCGTGCCGGAAAGCTCCATGCCCGGCGTGAGATCTTCGATCTTGAGCACGCCGTGTTTGAACACGGGCTTGGGCAATTCTTCGCGGGGATCGCGGCCGGGGCGTACGATCTGGGCGATGATGTCGCGAAGCGAGTGGTTGCCGACGCCGAGTTCGCCGCTCAGTTCGTCGACGTTGACGGCCGACGTTTTTTGGGCGAGTTCGGCCACGCTTTCCTTGCTCGCGAGTTCCGCGACCGAGCCGCCGACCTTTTCGAGCACGGTCCGGGCGGCGTCGTAGCTTTCGGGGTGAATCCAGGTGGCGTCGAGCGGGTTATCGCCGCCGGCAATCTTCAAGAACCCGGCCGCTTGCACGAACGCCGCTTCGCCGAAACCGGTCACTTCCATCAATTGTTCGCGCGACTTGAACGGACCGTGCTGCGTGCGGTGCTCGTACACGCGCTGGGCGGTGAGTTGATTGAGGCCGGACACGTAGCGGAGCAGCGCCGGACTGGCCGTGTTCAGGTCGACGCCGACGAAGTTCACGCATGATTCGACCACCGCGTCGAGCGATTCACGGAGGTGCTTGGCCTTGACGTCGTGCTGATAGAGACCCACGCCGATATTGGCCGGCTCGATCTTGACGAGCTCCGAGAGCGGGTCGAGCAAGCGGCGACCAATGGAAATCGCGCCGCGGAGCGTGGCGTCGTATTGCGGAAACTCGTCGCGGCCGAGTGAGCTGGTCGAATAGACGCTCGCGCCGGCTTCGTTGACGATGACGTAGGACAGCTCGTATCCGTCGGCGGCTTTGAGTTCGGAAATCAGGTCGGCGACGAGCCGTTCCGTCTCGCGGCAGGCCGTGCCGTTGCCTATGGCGACGACGGACAGGCTATGCTTGCGCACGAGGTCGGCCATGCGGGACTTCGCTTGGGTCAGCGTGGCGTCCTTGTCCTTGCCGACGATGTGCATGATGCCATGGTCGACCAGGCCGCCGAATTCGTCGAGCGCGGCGAGCTTGCAACCGCTGCGAAAGCCGGGGTCGATCGCCAACACGCGATAGCCGTGGATCGGCGGCTGCAAGAGCAGGTGGCGAAGGTTGCGGGCGAAAACGTCGACCGCGTGTTCTTCGGCGTTGTCGGTCAGCTCGCGGCGGATTTCGCGTTCGAGGCTTGGCAGAATCAAGCGGTTGAGCGCGTCGCGAAGGCACCCGCGCAACAGGTCGGCGTTGGGATGATCCTTGGGAATCATCAGTTCGTCGGCCGCCTGTTCCATCGCCGCGAGGTCGGCATCGACGCGGACCCGGAGGACCTTGGCCCGTTCGCCGCGATTGATCGCCAGCACGCGATGGGCAGGAATGCGCTTGATGTCTTCCTGGAAGTCGAAATAGTCGCTGAGCGCTTTGAGCAGCCGCTCGTGTTTCTCGTCTTTTTTGGTTTTGGCGGGCTTGCGCGGGGCTTTCTTCGCGGGGCGCGGGGGAGCGGCGTTTTTCGCGGTCGCGTCCGTGGGCGGCGGCGGTTCGGCGGAACCTTCGGACTCGGGCGCTTGCGCTTCGGCGACTTGCGTTTGGGCGACTTGCGTTTGGGCTACGTCGGCGGTTTCGTCGGCCGGCGCTGCGTTTTGCGGTTCGTCGGTTGTTTCGGATGTGATGGGAGCGTCGGCCGAGACTTCACGGGACGGCTGTGCCGCGGCGTCTGCCGTCGTGGGTTCGGCCGGAGATTCGGCAATCGCCTCGGTTGCCGGAGCCGGAGACACACTCGCTTCGGGCGTCGTCGTTTCTGCGGAAGGCGCGACGCTCGGCGAGTTCTCGCTTGGCGCGGATTCAATCGCGACTTCAGACGGCGCTGCCTCGGCAGTTTTTTTGCCTTCCGGCTTGCGGTCTTCGGTTTCGATCTTTTTGCTGACGAGGCGGCCCGTCTTACGCATGATTTTGCGCAGCCGCGCTCGCAGGTCGGCGTGTTCGCTGTATTGTTCCGCGATGATGTGCCCCGCGCCCAACAGCGCTTCGGCGGCAGTGGGAACGCCTTTGTCGGGATTGGCGAAGTCGGCCGCGCGGACGTCGAGGTCCGGGCCGGATTTCGCGCCCGATAGGATCTCCTCGGCGAGCAGCTCGAGTCCGCGTTCGCGGGCGGTCGTGGCGAGGGTTTGTTTCTTGGGTTTGTAGGGGAGATAGAGATCGTCGAGCCGCTTGGTGCTTTGAGCGGCTTCGATCTCGGCGGCGAGTTCCGGCGTGAGCTTGCCTTGCGAGTCGATCGAGCGGAGGATCGTCTGCTTGCGCTCGTTGAGCATCCGTAGCGAGTCGGCCCGCTGTTGAATCTGGCGGATTTGGAGTTCGTCGAGCCCGCCGGTTTGGTCTTTTCGGTAGCGGGTGATGAACGGCACGGTGTTGCCGGCGTCCAGCAGCGCGAGCGTGGCGTCGACTTGCTCGAACCGCAGTTGCAAATCGCGGGCAATATGCTGGGTATCCAACGACAACGTGACGCTCATAAAAAGCCGAACTCAGCGCAGAGAAGGCGGCATAAACTCCGTCCGCCACAGAACTTCCGCAGTTTGCCAAAGAGGCAATCTAGGTACTGGCCTGCGGACTGTCAAGTTTGCGGCGCGCGGCGATGGAACGGGTTGGTGGATAGTGGGCTGTGGGCAGTGGGTGGCATGCTTGGTTTAGGACACGGTTGGCGCGCGGATTGAGGATGGACGCGTGATTCTCGGAAGTCTGGCGACTTCCACTTTTGCCTTCGAAGCCTTGCCGGGGTGTGACAGGTCGGAGCGCTGCGCGGCTTCGTCCGATTGCCGCGATGGGCGGAATTGCCATACGGCGGCTTACCCCAATTACCAGGGCCACGCCGGTTCAATTGGCGCGCCTGGAAAATTGCCGACTTTTCGACGAATTGGTCAAACCCGTGCGACCGCTTCAGCCGATATATGGCGACGCGTGAACGCTATTTTCGAGAGCACGGAGGTTTGCATGGCCGCGTGTCAGCTTCGCGTTTATTACGGACCGAACGGGGCTGCCCAGACCGTAGCGGGCGAGCAGACCGACACGGTGACCGTGCCTTTGGGCGAGATTCTGCCGCTGCTTGCCGAAGCCGTGCAAAGCCGGCGGACGTGGCTCGACGACTTCTCTGCTGACGACGTGACGATTTCGACCGACTTGTACGAAGTGTTGCTGGCATACCAGCATTATCGCCGACCGTCGGCGTGACGTGCCCGCCACAGACGGCGACAACCCGACAGACTTCTCAGCCCGGCCGCGCGGCGGTCGGGCTGATTTCGTTTGCGTCGTGGCAACGGACGAAACGTATAATTTACGACCGGCCGCGGCGAATCGCCCGCGCCAGAGTTCCGCAGCAGGAATGAAATGACACTCGAAGACACGGTCCCGACACCTCGGGACGACGGCGGCAATGGCGACGCGCTGGCGAAGGATGCGCAAAGCCGGCGGCGGATCACCGACTTGATCGAGGACATCAAGCAATCGGCCGATCGCCTGGCGAGCGATCAAACGAGCCGCGGCGATCTCAAACTGCTCAGCCGCGCGCTGCGCGAGCTTCGGTATGCGTTCAAGGTGTTCGCGCCGTTTCGCTGGCGGCGGAAGGTGACGGTGTTCGGCTCCGCCCGGACGCGGCCGCACGAACCGGCTTACGAGCAGGCGGTGCGGTTTGGCAAGGCGATGGCCGCGCTCGAATGGTACGTGGTCACGGGAGCGTCGAGCGGGATCATGGAGGCGGGACACGTCGGCGCGGGCCGAGACAACTCGATGGGCCTCAACATCATGCTGCCCTTCGAGCAGAGCGCGAACACGGTGATCGCCGGCGACCGCAAGCTGGTGAACATGAAGTATTTCTTCACGCGGAAGCTGATGTTCGTGAAGGAATGCGACGCGGTGGTCTGCTTTCCCGGAGGGTTCGGCACGCTCGACGAAGCGTTCGAGGTGCTCACGCTGTTGCAAACGGGCAAGCGCGACATGGTGCCGCTCGTGCTGGCCGACGCGCTGGGAGGACAGTATTGGAAGCCGCTCGACGACTTCATCCGGGGCACGTTGCTCGCGCACGGCATGATTTCGCCGGAAGATACGTCGCTGTACCGCGTCACGTCCGACTTGGACCAGACCGTCGGCGAGGTCACCGGCTTCTATCGCGTGTACCACAGCATGCGGTACGTGAAGCGAAACCTCGTGATGCGGTTGCAGGAGCCGCTGTCGGACGCGTTGCTCGAAGCGATCAACGCCAGCTTCAGCGACGTGCTGCAAGAGGGGCAATTCACCCAGCGCGGGGCGCTTTCCGACGAAAAGGATGAGCCGGAACTGGCGGAGTTGCCGCGGCTCGTGTTTCACTTCAACCGGCGGAGCCTCGGGCGGTTGCGGCAGTTGATCAACGCGATCAATGCCGGCGCCGTTGAATAGCGGTATCGCGCGGTTATCGTTTGGCGCGACCCGCGCCGGTCTGACGTCGCGCTCTCGCTTTGAGCTGTGCGTGGTTTTTCAGGTCGGCGCGGATTGGGGCCATACGAAAGTGGCGACGTCGATAGCCGCTTGAACTGATCTGCCGCGACTACTCGTGGTGCACGCGGGCGACGAACCCGAGGCGGCGGAGGTCGCGGGCAAAGCGGTGCGCGTCGCGGTCTTCGTGGAACCAGCGCATCCGCGGCGGGCAGGTGTATAGCACGTCGTAGAACCCGTGACCGTGGGCGATGCGGACGGAGCAGCCGAGGCTGCGGAGGTAGCCGGCCAGGTCGTGGGCCGCATGGTGGTCGTGGAAGTGCTTGGTCTTCCAGCCGTGGATCGAATAGTCGACGTGGACGTCGTCGTGGCGATGGTGGTGGTAAACGGGCGGGGCGGCGACGGCCGAGGTCGGCGCGGCGGCGACGAGGCCCAGGGCGAGAACGGCGAGGCCGGTCGTGGCGAGCTTGAACATGGCGCGGACTCCTTTGTCGGTAGGCGGGAAGGGTTGGCGGATCGGTTGGGTGTAGCGGAATTACGAACGGCCGTGCTACCTTATTAACCGCAAGGCGCGGCGCGAGACCGCCAGCCGTTTTTTGTGCGAACATTGAGCATCCTGGAGCAAATCATGGGACAGGCGAAGGTCGACCGTCGTGTAGGCGCGTACCCAGGCAGAGGATTCGTGGCGGCGATGGCGACGGTCTTGGCGGTTGTGGCTGCCAGTGGACTGCGCGCGGCGGACAGCGGGCTTACGGATACCGATTGGCCGACGTGGCGGGGGCCGCTCGTCGGCGCTCCAAAGCACGCCGGCGTGCCGCTCGAATGGTCCGCGACCGAGAACGTGAAGTGGAAAACGCCGCTCGACGAGCCGGGCAATTCGTCGCCGATCGTCGTCGCCGGCAAGGTGTTCGTCACTTCGGCGAACGCGGACGGCTCGCGGCGGAGCTTGATGGCGTTCGACGCCGACACGGGCAAGCCGCTATGGCGCAAGGACCGTCCCGGCAAGGCGAAGGAGCTTACCCACGACACGAACCCGTATGGGGCGTCGTCGCCGGCGACGGACGGCGAGCGGATTTACGTTTGGCACGGTTCGGCGGGAGCGGCGGCGTACGATTTCGAGGGCAAAGAACTGTGGACGGCCGATCTCGGCGAGTTCACGCATATCTGGGGCTACGCCGCGAGCCCGGTGATTGTCGACGGCAAGGTCATTTTGTCGTGCGGTCCGGGCGTGCGGGCGTTTCTGGTTGCCCTCGACGCGAAAGATGGAAGCGAGGTCTGGCGGCGGGAATTGCCCGAGGCACGGTCGAAGGACGAGAAGGAGTTCAAGGGATCGTGGAGCACGCCGACGGTGTTGCTCTCGGGCGATGGCGGCGCGGCGCAGGTGTTGTTGAGCCTGCCGGGCGAGTTGCGCGCGTTCAGCGCGGCGACGGGCCAGGATATTTGGACTTGCAAGGGCCTGGGGCCGCTGGCGTACACTTCGGCACTGCTGTCGGCGCATAAGCCGCCGATCGCCGTGGCGATGAGCGGGTATTACGGCCCGGCTTTGGCGTGCCGCACGGGCGGAACGGGCGACGTGACGGCCGACGCGCGGCTGTGGTTACACGCCGACAAGAATCCGCAGCGCGTCGGCAGCGGCGCGATCGTCGGCGACCACGTTTACATCCTGAACGAGAACGGCGTCGCATGGTGCATCGAGCTCGCGAGCGGCAAGAAGCTGTGGGAAGAGCGGATCAGTTCGCCGTCGTGGAGCACGATGGCGCACGTCGACGGACGGTTGTACGTGTCGAACATGCAGGGCGAGACGCTGGTGCTCAAGCCGAATCCCGAGAAGTGCGAGGTCATCGCCACGAACAAGGTCAATGGCGAGTTGACGCGGGCGTCGCTGGCGTTCGCGGGCAAGCGAGTTTATCAGCGGACGTATAAGCATTTGTACTGCTTCGAGGCGGCAAACGCGGAGCGGTGATGCGAGTGAAGCGCGATGCGCGGCCGCGCGGCTGCGGCCAGGAATTGTGAATGGAAAATGGTGAATGGTGAGTTGTGAATCCGGGCAAGCGTTAAGCCGTTGGTAAAGACCTCGTCCGTCGTTCGCCATTCACAGTTCACGATTTTTAGCTCACGATTTTTTCGCGGCGACCTGGTCCTTCAATCGAAGGAAACACGACCATGCGAATCGGCGTTTTTTGTAGCGGCGGCGATGCGCCGGGGATGAATGCTTGCGTGCGGTCGGTCGTGCGAACGGCGCTTTCTGCCGAACAGGAAGTCGTCGGCATTCGGCGAGGTTATCAGGGGCTGCTGGACGAGGACTTCCACCGCCCGACCGGCGGCGGCATCTTGATGACCGCGCGGTGCGTGTCGAACATCGTGCAGCGCGGCGGGACGATTCTCGGCAGCAGCCGCAGCCCGGAGTTTCGCACGGGTGCCGGGCAGCAGAAGGCGGCGGCGATTCTCAAAAAGCACGGGATCGACGCACTCGTGCCGATCGGCGGCGACGGGACGTTCGCCGGCGCGATCGCCTTGCGGCGATTCTGGGCCGGGCGGGTCATCGGCTGTCCGGGGACGATCGACAACGACCTATGCGGCACGGACTACACGATCGGATTCTCGACGGCGGTGGCGACGGCGGTCGACGCGGTGGACAAGCTCCGCGACACGGCGGCGAGCCACGACATGATGTTCCTCGTCGAAGTGATGGGGCGACACAACGGGAGCATCGCGATCTACACGGCGCTCGCGGCGGGGGCGGAGTGCGCGTGCGTGCCGGAGACGCCGACCGACATTCCCTCGCTGATCGAGCGGCTTCAAGAGCTGAAGCTCCGCGGGAAGCGGTCGATCGTGATGATCGTGGCCGAAGGAGACGAGATGGGCGGGGCGGCGGTGCTCAACGAAAAGCTCCGCACGGCGGGCTGCCCGTTCGAGACGCGGACCGTGACGCTGGGGCACGTTCAGCGGGGCGGGTCGCCCACACCGGCGGACCGGATTCTCGCCACGCGGCTCGGCGAGTTTGCGGTGATGTCGCTGTTGGCCGGCAAGACGGGCGGCATGGCGGGCGACGTCGCCGGCAAGCTGGAAATCACGCCCTTCGAGGCGACGATCGGCACGCACCATCATCCGCCGGAAGACTTGATGCGGCTCGTCGATGTGATGTCGATTTGAGCGTTCGCGGTCTTAACCGCAAAAGAGCAAAGACGCAAAGGTGGAATTGCGGTGCGCGAATACGTGGCACGCTTGGGAGACCGTGCCACATCAAGAATGGAAACCTCTCTGAGGCCATCTCTCTGCGTCTTTGCGCCTTTGCGGTGGCCGCCTGAGCTTCAGCCGCCCGTGGTGCGGGTTTCGCGGTTGGCGGGGGCGATGGCGATGTCGTTGGGTTCATCGCCGCGGCGGCGGAGCAGGGCGGCGGCCAGGGCGCGGGTCGCGTCGCTCGTCGGCAGCGCGACGCAGCGGCGAAGATACGCTTGCGCTTCGGTCTTGCGGCCTTGGGCTTCGAGCAGGCGGGCGGCGAAATAGCAGAGCGCGGCGCGATCGTCGTCGGGCGCGGATTCGATCCAATGGTCGAGCTGCGCCCTGCCCAGCGGCGGACGCGCCGGCGCCGCGAGCGATTCGGCGAGCGCGGCGGCGAAGGCGACGATCTCTTCTCGCGAGCGGCCGTCGACGACGAACATCTCGCCGGACTTCGCGACGTGGTCGAGCAACTCGTCGCGGCGCTCCGTCTTGCCGAGTTGATCGGCGACGAGAGCCGTGTGCAAAACGTCGCGTGGGTCGGCGGCGCCGTCGGCGTTCTGTTTCTTTTGCGCTTCGATCGCGCGGCCGAGCCACTTAAGTGCCGTCACCGGTTCGTTTTCGAGCAGATAAAAGTGACCCACTCCGGCGAGCGCATCGGGTTCCAGGGCTTCCGCGTCTTCCTCTTCGTCGAGCGACTTGGCGTAGGCCAGGACGGCGTTGCGGGCGGCCGAGAGATTGCCGTAGCCCGTCTGAGCGCAGTAGCGGTGCCAGAGCAGCACCTGCGGGCGATAGGGATCGTTCTCCGCGACGGACCGGAATGCTTGTTCCGCGGCGAGCCAGCGATGTTGATACGCGCGGCACTCGGCGACGACGATTTGAGCGTCGGTCTCGTCGTAGGCGTCGACCGATTCGGCGTAGTGAAGCGCCTGCGTGTAATCGCCATGCTTCAGATAGTGTTGGGCGATCAGGACTTGGACGCTGCCGCGCGATTCGGCCGCGCCTTCCTGGCGGAGGAACTCTTCGAGCGTCGAGAGCCAGCGCGTGGTGTCGCCTTCGGCGCGATAGGTTTCGGCAAGGTGGCGGTATGCCCAAAGGCTCGCCCATTGTCGGGTCGTGGTCAGCTTGAGATAGGTCTCGAAACAGCGGCGGGCATCGGCGGGGCGCTTTTCGGCCAGATAGCGGCTGGCGAGCATGGCGATGACGCCGGGATCCTTGGCATAGCGGCGTTCCCAATCGCTTGCCCGATCACGGACGCGGGGCCACTCGTAGCGGATCATGCCAGCGACCGCCTGCGGCGCGTGGGGACTCGCGGCAAACAGCCGGCGGACGTACGGCGCCTTGTCCTCGACGTCGTAGCGATAGGCGAGCAGCGCCAGATCGCGATAGGTGTGGTCGGCGTGGGCGAGAATGGCCGCGTGTAGCTTGCCGGCGATGCCTTGATTCGGTTCGCGATAACCGAGGTCCAAGAGATCGAACGAGGCGGTCGTGGTGGCGGAGGCGTCGATCGTGCGGAGCAGTTTGTCGGCGTCGAAGTCGATCCGCGACCCGGTGGCGAACTTGAGCCACTCGTCGAGCATCGGCAACAGTGGATGGTGCTCGACGACCGGCAGCACGGTCTTGCGGAACTCGGCGACGGCCTGTTTGGTCTCGTCGCGGTCGTACCCGCCGACGAGCATTTGGGCGTATTCGAGTGCGCCCGTGAACGATGTTTCTTCGATGAGGGTGGCGAGGACGCTTTGCGAGGGCTCGTCGCGGTCGGCGGCGTCGGCGGCGCGGAGCGATTTGACGAGCGTGGCCCGCGACGCGAGTTCGGCGTCGTTGTCGGCGGGCAGGTCGGTTTGCGCGTGGCGCTTCACGACTTCGGCGGCATCGGGCGCGAGGCGCGGAATCGCGCCGAGGTCGCGATACCACGAGGCGTCGAACGTGTCGCGCTGGGCGGCGTCGAAGCTGCGTCGGCCGGCGGCGGCGCGAATCCGCCAGCAATGCGGCAACTCGACCGCGGCGGCCGTCAAGCGCGTTTCCAACAGCGAGTTGGTTTCGTAGTCGAAATCTTCGGGAGTGATTGCCTCGTGCTCGGCCATCGTCACGAGGCAGACTCGCGACAGTTCGCCTTCGGCGGCGTCGAGCGGAATCTCCATCAAGCGCGTTGCGTCGAATTCGCAGAGCGCCGCCGCCGCATCGGCCCACGGCGGCAGCGGGGTGGACTTTCGAGCTTCGGCAAACTGAGCGAGAGCGGCACGGTGCAGGCCGGACAGCGCGAGCACGTAACCGGTGGTCGCGCGGGCGAGCGACGTTGCTTCCGCGTTGGCGGCGGGCGGCACGTTCGCGGCGAGCAATCGTTGGGCGTAAAGCATCGCCCGCGCTTTGAAGGCGGCGTTTGCGGGATGCCAATAGAGTTCCGAGAGCACGCCGAGATGGGCGTATCCGCGGGCGAGGGCGGCAAGTTCGGCGGCGGTTGCGACTCGGCCGCGGGTCTGTTGGTGCAATCGGCGGATGGCGGCGAACTGCGCGGCGAAGGTCATGCGGCGGAGCAGCGGCTCGACCTCGGCGGACGTTGCTTGCGCGCTTGGCGTCGTGCGGCGGGCCGGCGCGTTCGCATTCCCGACGATCTTGCGCAGAGCCGACGCGATTTCGCCGCGGCTGAGTTCCGCGCACCACGCGGCGAGCGCTTCGTAGTCGAGCGTTTCGGTCTCGGCAAAGGCTTTTGTGGTCTCGAGGAGCGAACTGCGTTCTTTGCCGGCGACGTGGACTAATTCCAGCGTCGCTTCGCCACTTTTGGCGAACGAAATTCGCACGTCGATGAGGACGCGGCCGACGGCGGGGCGATCGAGACCCACGCCGCCTTCGCGCAGCGAACGATCGCGCGTGGCCAGACCAAGGTCTTCGCGGGCCGCCACGAGCACCGCTTGCCGCGCGAGTTCGCGGGCGAGGATGCCCTGGTGACGCGAGTTGCGCGATTCGCTGCCGGCAAGTAGCTCGACCGTGTCGATGCGGCGGGCAGCGGCTGGGTCGTCCACCGGTTCCGGGGCGACGGGCGCTTGCGGGGCCGCAGTGGAAGGGCCTGCAACCCATGACGCAGTAAGCAGCACCGCGAGTAGCATTCGGACCGACGCCGCACGTATGCTTTGGGCCAACGGCATAACAGCTTCCGTCGGAGAAGGTTGGGCGGTCCTTACAGTCCGGCGAGACCGCAAAGCTTCATTCTAAAGGCCGGGGGCAGGGACTTGCAAACGGGTCACGCACGCGCCGCGACGGGAATCACGGAATGTTGCACCGTCAGAATCGGCAAAATCGCTGCGGTTCAATGCAGCACTGTGCTTCCGCGGCGACGGACGAGCAGATCGAGCCGGTCGTCGCACCACGGGCCGAGCCAGCGGAGCGTGCGCGAGACGTACATGGCGGCGACGGCGCCGGTAAAGACGTCGAGCGTCCAATGGGCCCGCAGGACAAGAACGGCGGTCATCTGGAACACCGCGACCGTGGCGGCGACGACGGCGAGCTTGCGGCGATTCAAGCGGCCCAGCTCGACCGCACCGAACACGGCCAGCGCGGTGTGTCCGGAGAAAAAGAAGTCGTTGGCGACGTGGTAGGTGACCAACAGCGATGGAAAACCCGGATCGTGCCAAATCATTCCCGGCGGCGCAGGCAGGGCCGACATCACCTGGCACGCTTGCCGTAGCGCGAACAGGCAGAGCAGCCCGACGAATGGCCGGAGGGACGGTCCGAAGATCGCCCAGGCGAGCAGAAAGATGCCGAGAGCGTCGATGATGAGAGAGCTTGCGACGAGCAGCGCGTTGGCGGCCGCGTCGTTTGCGGCGAGCCAGTCGTTCCACTTCGCGGTGCCGGCGAGCAGAGCATCGCCGGCAAGGAGGACGCGAGCGGCTTCGCCGAGATCGTACTCGGAAACACCCGGCGGAAATGCACGTGCGCCGAGCATCGCCTGCGTACCGAACCACAACATGAGACCAACCGCGACCGAGATCGCGCGGACCAGCATCAACCGGGCAGACGGGCGCTCTGCGGAATTGGGCGGCGCGATCGGTTTCGAGTCGGGCATCGGCGCGATCCCGGGCATGGTCGGAAAAAACGCGGTGGCGCACGCAGCGCGTCAAGGTTTTGGTGCGGTTGAAGCCTATCGCAATCGCGGCGGCGGCAAAAGAGCGGTTGGGTGGAACCTGCCCGTGCGGCGACGCGTCCGGATAGAATGTCACGTGGCGTACCGCTCCATCTGAGGTTGTCTTTTCATCGTCGCCCCTGCTATGTCGAATCCGGATGCCATTTTGCTCGTCGGGCACGGGACGCGCGACGCGCGAGGAGCGGCGGAGTTTCTGGAGTTGGCCCGCCGGCTTGGGGAGCGCTTTGACGCGACGCCGGTTTGCCCCTGTTTCTTGGAACTTGCGGAACCGACGATTGCCGAGGCGATCGCAGTTGCCGTTGCGAAGGGAGCGCGGCGGATCGTCGTCGCGCCGGTCTTGTTATTCGCGGCGGGGCACTCGAAGCAGGACATTCCGGCCGCGGTCGACGCGGCAATTCAACGGACGGCCCGCGGACGGGGCGAAAGGATCGAATGGTTGCAGACGGACGCGCTCGAATGCCATCCAAAGCTTCTCGAACTCTCCGCAGAGCGCTTTTCCGAGGCAATTGCCACCGCTCCACTGGCAAATGACGACGTGTGCCTAGTGCTGGTCGGCCGCGGCAGCCACGACGCGGAAGCGACCGCCGCGATGCGGCGAATCGGGACGTTGCGTGCTGAAATGTCGGGCGTGTCACGCTCCGAAACCGCGTTCATTGCGATGGCCGAGCCGAAGTATCCGGACGTGCTGCGAGCCGCCGGAGAGCGGGGGCACGCGCGGATCGTCGTGCAGCCGCACCTGCTGTTCGAGGGCGAGTTGGTGACGAAGCTGCGGACGGATGTCGCGGAATTCCGCCGCTTGTTTCCGGCAACCGACTGGCGCGTGGCGGGGCATCTCGGGCCGGACACGCTGCTCGTCGATGCGGTCGAGTCGCTCTGTTGCGCCGCGATCGCCGGGGCGCTCTAATACTTGTGGGTACGAACGGCCTTTCTGCGCGCTTAGGGAACGGCAATTGCAATCGAGAAACCGCCGGCGAAACCACGAATTTCCCGGCGATTTGCCCGGTTTTTCGCGGTCGCTGCGAAGTGGGGTGCGGACGAGCATCGGCTAGCAGCCCCTTCGGACAGAGGGGTTCCGTCGCCACAAACCATACGGTCAGGCCGAATTCACGATTTTCTAACCTTAACTTCGCGTACAAGAAACCTCGGAGAGAAACGATTACCTAAGTACATGGTTAAATAAAGGCATGGTCCGTGGGAGCACGTCCCGTGTGGGTGGGGCCATCCGGAACTACCAAGCGCTGGCGATTTGCACCTACGGAGCAGAGCTTCCATGAACGTCAATGTGAAAGACGCCTCGGCCGACGACAAGCAGGCCGCTTGCTACCACCGCCTTCGCGACACGCTGTTGGCGAAGCGGTACGAAGATCGGCTGACGAAGCCGCTGGGTTACTGGGCCTTGCCGAACGATCGGCGGCTGCCGCAGGCTTTGCTCGAATTCCCGCTCGAAGAGGTCCTTGCGCGGTCGTTCGAGGAGCTCGCGGCCACCCGCGGCATCGGCCAGAAGAAGATCGAGTCGCTATTCGTGCTGCTCGCTCGGGCCGCTGGCGATCAGGCGCCGGGCGCGGATCTGATCGAGGTGCAAAACAAGCCCTCCGAAGAGAACTGGGCCAGTGCCGGGACAAATGGACGCGACGGCCTGGGTAATTTCAACCCGGGCGTCGTTTCCGAAGCACTCTGGCAGCAATGGCAGGCGAGCGTGCGCGAGTCGGGCGTTGCCGACATGACGATCGGCCTGGTCGTGCCGTCGCTCGATCGCGTGCCGTCGGTGATCTGGCAGGCGCCGCTGTCGCGGTATGCGGACAAATCGCTGGCGGAGATTCGCGCCATGCGAACGCACGGCGTCAAGCGGATGGGCGTGATCTTGCAGGCGTTTTACTTCGTCCATCGCGCGTGGCAAGAGACCCGCGACGCCGCGGCCGTGCGGGCGGCGCTCGTGCCGACGTTCATCGCCCCGATCGAACGCTGGTTGGCCGAGTGCGCCGATCGCAAAACCGCGCCGGGCGAAGACGCATTGCGGGCGCAATTGATCGAGCCGCTCCTTGCGCAGATTCAGGTCGACTGCGGCGAAATGGTGGCGAAGCTGGCGCGCGACCGGATTGGATTGGACGGCCGGCCCATGTCGGTGCGGAGCCAGGCCCGGCGGCTGATCGTGACGCGGGCCCGAATCTATCAAATCTTCGAGCAATGCGGCAAGGCGATGGAAGTGCGCTGGCCCGAAGGACGCGACCGGCTCCGGGCGTTCGAGAGCGCCGTGTATCGGCAACCGACCGACAGTTTGGCCGCGCGGCTGCTGGCGGCGGCCATCGAGCTCTGCTACCCGCGGCGATTCGAGCACGACGGGGCGGCGTGAGCCCGGCGGGCACGTATAAACTGGGGCCGAGCCAGCGCCACCCAATTCTCCACCCATTGGGCTAGCAGAGCGCAAGCGGCAACGTGCCCTATTTGCAATTCATTTGCAAACGTTTCACGTGAAACGCACAACAAGGGTGAGAAAAAACTGGGCTTGACAACGACCCAAATTACCAAGTCCGGCCGCGGCGCGCTACGACGCCCCGTGGTTGACACGCCGCCGCGCACCAAACCAGCGATCACGAAATCCGTGCCCCGCTGAGTCATTAGTGGCGCGCTTCACCGCGGATGGGCACGGATAGGCGCCTCGGGCGATCGGCTTCACCCACCCGCCACGGCCTCCAAATCCGCGTTCACCATCATCTTCGCCAACTCGCGGAACGTGACCCGCGGTTGCCAGCCGAGTTTTTCGCGGGCGTAGCTTGCGTCGCCGAGGAGTAAGTCGACTTCCGTCGGGCGGTAATAGTGCGGGTCGATCTGGACGCGCGTGCGGCCGTCGCGATCGACGCCGCGTTCTTGCTGTCCCGTGCCGTGCCACGCGATCGGCATGCCCGCTTCCTCGAACGCGACCTCGCAGAACTCGCGGACGCTATGCGTTTCGCCCGTGGCGATGACGTAATCTTCCGGCTCGGCGGCCTGGAGCATGAGCCACATCGCCTCGACGTAATCGCCGGCAAAGCCCCAGTCGCGGCGGGCGTCGAGATTGCCCAGGTATAGCTTTTCCTGCTGGCCGTACTTGATCCGAGCCACCGCCTGCGTGATCTTCCGCGTGACGAACGTCTCGCCGCGGCGGGGCGACTCGTGGTTGAACAGAATGCCGTTCACCGCGAACATGCCGTACGCCTCGCGGTAGTTCCGCGTAATGTAAAACGCATACGCCTTCGCCGCGCCGTAGGGACTGCGCGGGTAGAACGGAGTCGTTTCGCGCTGTGGCGTTTCCAGCACCTTGCCGTAAAGCTCGCTCGACGACGCCTGGTAGAACCGCGCTTCGAGATCGAGCTCGCGCATCGCTTCGAGAATCCGCACCGCCCCGACGCCCGTTACTTCCGCCGTGTACTCGGGCACTTCGAAGGAGACCTTGACGTGCGATTGCGCACCCAGGTTGTAGATTTCGTCCGGCCGCACAATCTTGAGCAGCTTGTTGACGCTCGACGCATCGTTGAGGTCGCCGTAGTGCAGCCGCAGCCGCACGTCGGCCTCGTGCGGGTCTTGATAGATGTGGTCGATCCGCCCCGTGTTGAACGACGACGACCGCCGGATCATGCCCCACACTTCGTAACCCTTGGCGAGCAGCAATTCGGCCAGGTACGACCCATCCTGTCCGGTGATGCCGGTAATCAGCGCCTTCTTGCCGTTGTGCGGCGGAAACGGTTTCATCCTTGCTCCTTGCCGGTCTGTCGTAACTCTCGATTTGCTCGATCGAAAGCCGCGCAAGAGTCCTTGGCTCGATTCGGAAGTTGAGTTGGTTGGTTTTTTAACGCAGAGGGCGCGGAGGACGCGCAGAGGTCGCAGAGAAGGAGAGGGTATTATCGGAGGAAAGGTCAGTTACTTGCCGACACAATGCATCCCATTTTCAGTTTCTCATCTGCGAGAATCGGCGCCATCTGTGGATCAGTGTATTCTTCTCTGCGTCCTCTGCGAGACCTCCGCGCCCAGGGCAATCGCATCAAAATCGCGTTAACTTGAACCCGATGCGGAAAGCTGGGGTGACAGAACTGCTCTTGACCGAAAGTCGGATTCTCGCTAGCTGACCCGCGAGTGCGCAAATCTCGATCGCAAGTCAATAGCAATCGTGTTTACCAGCCTTACCACAACACACTCAGCTTGACGCATTTTTGATGCGATTGCCTTGCCTCCGCGCCCTCTGCGTTAAAACACGTATCAGCTCGTTTTTCGCATAACCTGAGAATTGCCGAAGCCGCATCAACCGATGTCCGAATCGAACACCCGCACCTGTTTCCAGTTCGGCTTGTTCTCCTCGATAAACTGCAAGTGCCGCGGGTGTTGCTGATAGGCGTCGTGGGCCGCTTTCGACTCGAACACGACATGCAGCGCGACGTCGAACGATCGATCGTTCACCGGCCGGGCAAGCTCCGCGTTGAGCGTGCCCGCCGAGTAATAGACCGTGCCCGGATGACCGGACAGATACTTGTCGCACGCGGCCACGAGCGCCGCGCGGTTCGCCGGCGTGCTCTCGTGCAGCGTGAAGAAAACGATGTGCGCCAGTTGCTGGTCGGCCATTCCCGCGATCCTCTATTGATCCAAGTAGACGCAAACTGTAGGAGGCGAATCCTTTCGCCGACGGTCGTTGGTTAGCCGCTCGATCGGCGAAAGGATTCGCCTTCTACAAACTCATTCCGTTCGGTAACGGCGAGCAATCAAGACGACGCCGGTAGCGAACTCACGTCCGCCGCGTCGACCGCCTTTTCGCCGGGCTTCTTGTGCGGCTTACCGTTGCGGCGGGCCAAATTGCTCGCCGACGGACCCAAGAGCCGCTCCATATCGGCCTCGTTGATCTCTTCCTGCTCCTCGAGCGCCGCCGAAAGCTTGTCGAGCTCGTCGCGGTGTTGGCCCAGCGTTTCGAGCGCCCGGTCCGACGCGGTCCTGAGGATGCGGGCAACCTCCTCGTCGATCACCTGCGCCGTGTGCTCGCTGAACTCGCGCTGCTCGTGAAACTCCTTGCCCAGGAACGGGTGCTCTTCGCTCGTGCGATAGGCCACGGGGCCGATCCGCTCGCTCATCCCCCAGTGCGTGACCATCCGCCGGGCGATTTTGGTCGCCTGCTGCAAATCGTTCTCGGCCCCCGCGCTGAGCTCGTCGAACACGATCTTCTCCGCGGCCCGGCCGCCGAGAATGAACGCCAGCCGCGCGTGCAAATCGCGCTCGCTGATGTTCAGCCGGTCCTCCTCGGGCAAAAGCTGCGTCACGCCGAGCGCCCGGCCGCGCGGAATGATCGTCACCTTGTGCACGGCGTCGACGCCCGGCAAGACCCACGCCAAGAGCGCATGTCCCGACTCGTGATAGGCGGTCATCCGCTTTTCCTGCTCGCCGAGAATCTCTTCGCGCTTCGGGCCCATGAGGACCTTGTCGCGGGCGTCCTCGAAGTCTTCCATGTCGACGCGATCCTTGCCTTGCCGCGTGGCCCACAAAGCCGCTTCGTTGACGAGGTTGGCGAGGTCCGCGCCGGTAAGGCCGACCGTCCCCGCCGCGAGCCGGTCAAGATCGACATCGTCGGCCAGCGGCACATCGCGCGTATGCACCTTGAGAATCGCCTCGCGGCCTTTGCGGTTCGGCCGATCGACGGTGATGTGCCGATCGAAACGTCCCGGTCTGAGCAGCGCCGGATCGAGCACGTCGGGCCGGTTCGTCGCGGCGACGACGATGACGGATTCGTTGGGGCTGAAGCCATCCATCTCGCTCAAGATTTGATTGAGCGTTTGCTCGCGTTCGTCGTGCCCGCCGCCCAAACCCGCCCCGCGCACGCGGCCGACGGCGTCGATCTCGTCGATGAACAAGATCGAGGGCGCAGCGTCCTTGGCGGTTTTGAACAGATCGCGCACCCGGCTCGCACCGACCCCGACGAACATCTGGATGAATTCGCTGCCGCTGATCGAAAAGAACGGCACGCCCGCCTCGCCGGCGATCGCCCGCGCGAGCAGCGTCTTGCCCGTCCCCGGCGGACCGTTGAGCAGGACACCTTTGGGAATCCGCCCGCCGAGCCGGTGAAACTTCTCGGGGCTCTTGAGGAAGTCGACGATTTCCTGCAAATCGGCCTTGACGGTTTCCAGCCCGGCGACGTCCTTGAACGTCACCCGCTTTTTGCTCGCCTCGTAGCGTTTGGCGGGACTGCGGCCGAAGCTGGACAGGAATCCGCCGCCCATGAACTGATCCCGCGTCCGTCGCCACATCATCCACAGCCCGGCGAAGAGCAGGATGGTGACGAACAGGTACACGAACATGTACATCGCGGTTCCGTCGGTAACCTCCTCGGCGCGAAACGCGGCCCCGCTGGCAAGTATGTCTTCCTGAACCTTCTTCCCGTCGGCCCACTGCGGGAGGTTGACCGCGAACTCCTCGCGATATTTGATGGCGTCCTCGACGGACTGGCCCTTTTCGAGCTTGTCGGCCGGTTTGAGCGGCGGGTCCTTGAACTTGCCGACGAGCCGCAATCCGCCCGTGCCCATCGCGACGACCGATTTGACGTTCTTCTTGGAGAGCTGCTCGTTGAAGAACGAGAAGTCGATTTCGTCCCGCTGCGCGCCGTCGCGGACGAGATACAGGAACAACACCACCAGGCCCATGATGATCAAGAGCCAGAGCGAAGGCGCGCCGATTCGCGGCCTCTGCGGGGGCGCATCGCCCGACGGTGGGGCGTCCTTTTTTTCGGGTGCTTCGGCCATGTTCCCTTCCAACGTTTCGCGGCAACGTGCGGGCGATGCCAGTCAGGGAATTGTAGCCGACACCCCGGCATTGAGCGATGCTTGCCCCCCGCCGCAAAACCAAAAAAACGCCGGAACCCAAGCCAGGCCCCGGCGGTCAATAATCGCTCGCTTCGGCAGACTCGTAGCGTGGACCGAACGAAGTGAGGCCCACCGGAGTCGTCAGGAAATGGTGAATGGTAAATTGCGAATGGTGAGTTGCGAACGGAACCGTGGCCGCCGGTCAACGTTCACCATTCTCAATTCACCATTTTCGATTCACAATTCTCCCGCATCACCCCGACGCCGGCGTCGTCTTCGCCGCCTCGCTCGTCTTGCCCTCTTCGGTCGTGCGCAGCGGCGCGCCGTCGCGGAATTCGCGGCGCTTCACGATGTTCCCCTTGGCATCCCAGATCGTCTCGATGCCGTTCTGCTTGCCGCCCACGAACGACTTCTCGACGTACTTCGTCCCGTCCTGGTACCACTGCGTCTGCACGCCCTCGGGCACGCCTTTGACGAATCGTTGTTCGACCCGCTTCTGGCTGTTGGCGTAATACTGAACGAACGACCCGTCGAGCACGCCGTCGGTGAACTGCATCGTCTGCGTCACGCCTTGCTTGCCGTCCTTGTCCGCCGGGCCGTAGTGCGTCCACGTGCCGTGCCGCTTGCCGTTCTTGTAGGTTGCGTCGAGGAGCTTGACCCCGTTCTCGTCGAAGTGCGTCCACGAACCGTCGAGCCGGCCGTCGACGTAGTTCACTTCCTTGGCGACCTTGCCGTTGGGATGAAAGTACGTCCATTTGCCGTCGCGGTGGTCGTTCTTGAACGAACCGATCGCGTGCCGCGTTTTGCCGTCGCTGCGGAATTCCTGGAACGCGCCATCGAACACCATCGACTTGTCGGAGAACACCGTCGCATCGAGAATCACTTCCGGCGCCGGCGAATTGAGCGGATAGGTGAACTTCTGCTCGCCCACCTTGGCGGGCTTGACGTCGATGATTTCCGGATTCGTCGGCTTATTCTTTTTCTTCGGCACGTACTGGTAGAACTCGGTCCCGTCGCCGGTCACTTGCGCGACCGCCTTCGCGTCGCCCGTCGCTTCGCCGCCCGATTCGCTCGTCGACTCGCCGGTCGTGCCGCAACCGGCCACGAAAAGCATCGCCGTTGCCCAAACGCCAAACATCGTGTGCCGTGCCGACATATTCGCCATTCCCGAGAGTGCCGTAGGAATCCAAAAACCGCCAGCTTGCCTTTACGGCCGGTGAGTCGTCCCGGTTCGCCGCAAACCCCGATTATGACAGGTTTTTCGCGGCGGTCTACAAACCGGTAAACCATAGGTCGGCCCCCGACCCTTCGCAAGCAAGCCGAACCACCGAGAGAAGCATAACAACCGCCCCGGCACCCGGCCGCCAGTCCGCGTCTCACCACCGCGCTGCGGCTCTGAACGGGGTCCGCGCACCGGTCTCGCAGGCAAGCCCTTGTCCGCCTCCGATTTGTTCCGAACGATTGGATCGTTCCACCTGCAACGTTGGTTTCGCGCAGGCTTAGCTTGTGCCAAACCCGTCATCCGCTCGCGTCCGGGCATCCGACAATCACGATTGACGCCGCCCAACAATTGAGCACGACTCCGTCGTGCCGCTTCCGCCGCGAAGGAAGGCGACTATGCGCATCCGATTCATGCCCCAACGTCCGTTCGTCCGTTACGCGATCGTTGCCACCTGCCTGGCGATGACTTCGTCGGCAGCGATCGCCAGCGATCAGGTGTCGGTACTCCTCCCGCCCGCGGCCGTCGATGCGGAACGTCCCAAGCCGAACGTAAGCCCGACGGGCGACGTCGGCCAGGTCGCGGAAAAGCTCTCCCGCGACGTCGCCTCGCAAAAGCCCGAATTGGCCGCATCGCCGGCTTCCCCCGCGACGCAGGAGGATCTCGACGCCCTAGGCGAAAAGCTCCGCCGCGTGCTCGACCAGAATTACGCCCGCAAGCAGCACGTCGACCGCCGCACGCCCTGGGAAACGATGCACTGGGCGATCGCGTTCGGCACGGCCTCGTACATGCACCGCGGACCGGAGCAGGACGACGTGTCCGCCATCGGCTGGCTCGGCTGGAACGGCCGCTGCAAAGGACAGGGCCTGCTCTACGTCGACTCCCAAGGCCGTCTCGGCGTCCTTCGCGGACCCGGCGTCCAGGGTCACGACGGTCAGTTGCTCGCCATCTACGCCCAATCGCGCGTCCGGACCGACTACCCCATGCGCGTCGGCGGCAAATCGTTCACCGTCGCCGACCTGATCGAGTTCGAGAAACGGACTTGCGAGCCGGGAACCGAACTCACGTTCAAGCTCATCGGTCTGGCCCACTATTTGCCCCTCGACGCGAAATGGGAGGACGAGCAGAAGCGGCCGTGGACGATCGAGCGGCTCGTGCGCGAAGAACTCGCACAGAACGTGGTCGGCGCGGCCTGCGGCGGCACGCATCGTATGACCGGCTTCAGCTATGCCGTTCGCAAGGCCCAAGCCGCCGCCGATGGCAAACCGCTCACCGGCGACTTCGCCCGTGCCGAGAAGTTCGTCAGCGACTATCACCGCTACGCCTGGACGCTGCAAAATCCGGACGGCAGCTTCAGCACCGACTACTTCCGCAACCGCGCGGCCAGCAGTGACACCGCCCGACGACTCGAAACGACGGGCCACACGCTCGAATGGCTCGCCTACTCGCTCCCGGACGACGAGTTGAAACAGAACCGAGCCGTCAAAGCGGCCAATTACCTGGCAGACCTGCTCCTGGCCGAGCCGCAGCGCGATTGGCACATGGGCGCGCTCGGTCACGGTCTGCACGCCCTCGCGATTTACGAAAGCCGCGTGTTCGGCCAATGGAAGCCAAACCGCCCCGCCGAAATCGCCACGACGAAGTAACGCCAAGAGTTTCCAAAAGCGGTGACGTCCGCTACTGCCCACCGCCCATTGCCCACTTAATCCGACCACTTCCTGAAACGCGAAAAAGGGCACGCCGAGGTCATCCCCGGCGTGCCTTTGCGTTTTTTTGTGATTGAAGTCCCGACTGGTGAGCGAGCAACGCGCCTATCCGCTCATATTACCGCCCCCGACGGGCCGTCCATTCGGCATCAGATCCCACCGGCCGCAGACGCGGCGCCGGCTGTTTTGACTTCGTCGCCCGCGCCGGCACGACCGAGCGGCTTGGCGCGGTCCGCGTGGCACTGGTGCGACGCGACATGGCCCCTTGTTCCGGACCCGGCGCGACCTTCGGCTTCGGCGCCGCTTCGGCCGGCGTCGGTTCGCTGACGTGTTCTTCGATCACGTGCCCGTGCCCCGGAACGTAAGTTCCGCCGCCGTGTCCGGTCCAATTGCCGTGGCAATCGCACGATTCGCAACCCGCCCGCTCGCCGCGATACCAGTCGCCCCAGTAGCGGTCGCCGCACCCGTCGCAATCGCGATATTCCCACGCGCAGAGCAACCGGTCCGGGTGCAGGAAGCCAAAAATCTCGAACAACGGGCAAGCATGGCAGCAGCCGCCGCACGCTCCGCCGCAACTGTCGCCGCACGCGCTATCACAGGCATCGCCGCAGCCGCAATCTCCGCCGCCGCCATAGGCGCACGGGTCGCAGACGGTTCCGCAAGGTCCGCGGCCGCCGGCACAGGGTCTTCCGAGCAACACGGTGTCCACAATGCCGCAGCCCGTCGTCGTCCCCAGGGCCGCAGCCAGCATCGCTGCCAACAGTGCGCGTCTCATGCTCGGATCCCTCGCTTCGTCCGTGAAGGTGACGTAATCCAAGCGAATTTATCGGCCGCATTTTCCGAAAAATCGAGCCAATCGGCAGAAAACTCCGATCCGCCGCGACGCACAGAGTTTCGCCATTCGCCCTAGATTCACGCCCCGCCACCGCCGCGTTTCCCCTCTCCAGCACGCCCTCCATGGTCGCGGCTCACGTGGCCCATGTGCCTTGTCGCGTTCTACCGGGCGAATCATCATGGGAGGCGTGACTTGCCGCCGAACTCTCGCACAACTCATTAGGAAATGCCGGCCAAACACCTTCTCTCTCCGGTCGCCGTCGCCATCGCGATTACGGCGCTCGCCTGTACCGCTATCCCACCGTGGTTCGCAACCGCACGAACCGCCCTCGCCGCGACGCAGGCCGAGTCCGGCGACGCCGCGCCACCGGCAGATTCCGGCGATTCCCCCGGCGCCGATGCCGACGCCCTCGTCGGCCTGTTGGAACTCGTCCTCGACCCCGACACCGGCGACGTCGACTCGGCAGGGCAATGCCTGAGCGTGCTGGCCCAGAAGATTCAGTCTCGGGAACTCGCCGGCGAGCAACTCGCCGCGCTTGCGCCGCGGCTCGACAAACTCCTTGCCGGCGTCCTCTCCGGCAAGCCCGACGACCCGCTCTATGGCGATGCTGCGTTGTTGGCCAGCACGTGGAAGAACCCCGCCGCCCTCGCCGCCGTTCGCGGCGTCTTCGCCTCGGCCAAATCCAGTGAAGATCGCCGCGTCGCTGCCCTCAATGCCCTCGTGGCGGCGGGCGACGGCGGCTTGCTCTCCGTCGTTCGCCGCGTCCTTTCCGACGCGAAGGGAAACTCCGCGACGTTCCGCGCCGCCGTCTTGCAGACGATCGGCCGCCTCGACGAGCCGGCCGTCGCCGATGCCGTGCTCGAATCGTACTCGCATCTGGAAGCCGAGTTGCAGCCCAAAGCGATCGAGCTCCTCACGCAACGCGCCGCCTGGGCAAAATCGCTCCTCGCCGCCATCGCCGCCGGCCGCTTGCCCGCGAGCGCGATCAACACGAATCAGATTCGGCAACTGCTCGCCAGCGGCGACAAGGAACTCGTCGCGGCCGTCAAAGCCAAGTGGGGTTCCATCCGCGAGGACCGCGACCCGCGGCGCGATCTCGTCATCGCCGAAATGCGCCGCCTCATCCGCCGCACGCCGGGCGATCCGCACAAAGGCGTCGAGGTTTTCAACCGCGTCTGCGGCCAATGCCACAGGCTCTACGGCCAGGGCGCCGACGTCGGACCCGATCTTACGGCCAACGGCCGATCGTCGTTCGAGCAGATTCTGTCCAACGTTTTCGACCCCAGCCTCGTCATCGGGGCCGCCTATCAAGCGGTCAACGTCCGCACGCTCGACGGCCGCGTTCTCACGGGACTTCCCGTCGAAGACAACGACCAGCGGCTCGTCCTCAAAGTGCAAGGCGGCAAGACAGAGCTTCTCGCCCGCGACGACGTCGACGAGGTCCAGCAAAGCAAGCTTTCGATGATGCCCGAGGGCCTGGAAACGCAGCTCAAGCCGGACGAAATCCGCGACCTTTTCGCCCTCTTGACGCTCGATCGTCCGCCGAGCGATCCCGAGGCGAAGCAACTTCCCGGCGTCCGCGAGCCGCTGCCGCGTGCATCGACCGACCCGACGCAATTCGCGTCGATCCTGGGCGAGGTCGCCCCCGGATTCACCACCGACGCCGTCGGCGAAGGCGGCGTGGCCCTCCTCGCCGAACACGCCGGGCGAAAAGCCGTCGTCCGCACGCATCCCGTCAGCCGCGAGAAGTCCTGTACGCTCGCCCGCACGATCGACGTTCCCGCCGGCAAAAAGACGCAGCTCGAAATCGACGTATCACACGATCCGCGCGGCGACTGGCGGCTGGCCGTTCGCGTTAACGGCCAGCAAACGCAAGCCGCCGATGTCAGCTCAAAGTCGTGCCGCAACGGCTGGCAATCGCTCTCCGTTGACCTGACGCCATTCGCCGGGCAAACGGTCACCGTCGAACTCGACAACGCCGCAACCGCCTGGAACTACGAATTCGCCTACTGGGGCCGCGTCGACCTAATGAGCGAATGATCCCCCGCGAAGCAAGCGATCGCCACTATCGGCACTCATTCTTCATTCTGCATTCTGCATTTAATCCATCCGCCGCACCACGCCGACGACCACGCCCAGCACTTTCACGTCCTTGACGTAAATCGGCTTCATCGACGAGTTTGCCGGTTGCAAGCGGACGCGGTTCGCCTCGGGATACCAATACTTGAGCGTCGCCTCGCCGTCGCCCGTCTCGGCCACGACGATCTGGCCCGGCCGCGCGTTCCGCTGTCGGCGGCAAATCACGTAATCGCCATCGGCAATCTGGGCCTCGATCATCGAGTCGCCGCGCACGTGCAACGCGAATTGGTTCTTCTTGTTGAACAGCGTATCGAAATCGACCCGCTCGTCCTGCTCGATCGCTTCGTGCATCACGCCGGCGGCAATTTGCCCGATGAGCGGCAGGCCCTTTACCTCTTCCGGTTCGGCGAGAAGTTGGATCGCCCGCGACATGTTCGGTTCGCGCGAAATGAGTCCCTTCTTCTCCAGGGCCTTCAAATGGCACATCACGCCGTTCGGCGACGCGATGTCGAACTGATCCCCGATCTCCCGAACCGTCGGGCCGTAGCCGCGGTTCTTGATCTTGTCGCGGATGAAATCGTAAATCTGCGCTTGCCGCTTGGTCAGTTGATCGAACACGCTCATGGCAAAATCTCCTCCGGTGAGGCGGTCGCTCCGCAAGTCGCCCAAATAGGAATGTCGGCCGCAACGGCGATCCAACATCACTATTGTAATATACGTTAGTACAGAATCAAGTGCGCCTGTACAGAGGATTTTTGTTCAGCAAAGCGGCCGCGTCAAGCGGGGAGAGGGGCGCGGGACGTGGGGCGAGGGTTTCGGGATCCCGTTCTGGCATGGTCTCCCGATCGTGCCACGCCACCACGCCAGAGCCTGCGGGCCTTTACGCTAGCGGCAGCCGCAGCTCGAATTCCGCCCCGTCGTTGCGGCGAAGAAGCTCCAGTTCGCCCTTCATGCTGCGCGCCAGTCGCCGGCATAACGCCAACCCCAGGCCCACGCCGGGCACATTCGGATGGGCGTTGTCCGCGGGCCGCGAAAACGGCCGGAAAACCTCGCGGGCAAGATTCCCCGGCACCCCCGGACCGTGGTCGCGGAGCCGAATGGCGACCGAGCGCCCCTGCACGATCGCCGACAGGTGCAACCGCCGGTCCATGCTCGCCGCCGCATACTTGCACGCATTGTCGACCAGGTTGAACAGAATCTGCTCGACCGCCGCGGGATCGACCACCGCCGCCGCCGCCCGCGTCGCCGCGTCGGCCTCGACCTCGATCGTGAGTTCCGCCTGCGAGGCCCGGCTCGCCAACCGTTCGGCCGCGTCGTCGATCAGCCGCCCGATCGTCGTCGCCTCCCGCCGCCGCATCTGGTTCTTGCGTTCGAGCCGGGCAAACGACAGCACGTTTTCGACCAGATGGCCCAACCGATCGGCCTCGGCGTGCAGCGTGTCGAGATATTCGCCCCGCCGCGCTTCGTCGGTCACCAGTCCTTGCGACAACATCTCCGTATACAACCGAAACGTGGTTAGCGGCGTGCGCAATTCGTGCGTCACCGCCGACACGAACGCCGCCCGCCGCTCGCTCAGCCGCACCACGCCGAACAGCAATCCCGCCACCGCCAGCGCCGCCAGCACCAGCGACGACCATGCAACGACTAGCGGAAACCCCAGCGGCGCGACGCTCACCGGTTCCACGACCAGCGCAGGCACGACCAGTTCCACCGGCAGCGTCGCCAGCAGCCGGTGCGACGCCGGATGGCTCTCCGCCGTCGCCGGCATGAGCGCCATCTCGGGCAGCAAATCGGCCGTCGACTTCGTTAGCCACGCCTTGAGCGCCGGCCAATCCAGCCACACGCCCTGTACGAGCACCTGACCCCGCTGGGTCACGCGCCGGGCGAGAATCAACTGGTCGCCAACCCACAGCGGCCGGCTCACGCCCGCAATCGCGTCGTTCGCCGCTCCCGCGGTCAGCTTGCCAAACGGTTGAATTCTCTGCTGCATTTCGGCCTGCTGCGCGTAGTTCTGCACGCTCCGCCCGCGGCTTTCCAAGTCGTTCAAGCTGTTCGCCGACCGTGCCGCCTGCTGCCCAATGTCTGCGCGGCTTTGCCGCGGAACCTGCTCACCCGAATCGGCCTGCGCCGCTTGCTGCCGCGGGTCGAATGTCTGGGCAATGTCGGCATCGGGCGTAGGCCGCGGATGTTCGCTCGGCGGCGGAAACGTCGCCCCCGGTCCGACCGCTCGTTGCTGCCACGTCGCGGGATCGCGATTCACCACGTAGGCCGAGTTCTCGCCAATTGGTTCGTTCGGATTGAGGTTCCACTGCGCCGCCGTCGTGTTATTCACCGGCAGCGGATCGCTCGGCAACATGGCGATCAGGTTCTCCGGCACGATTTGCTTGCGCAACGCGTCAAGCCGCTCGCCGCTGAGCCGGATGTTCGTCTCGGACCCGCCGTTGTCGATTGCCACCGCGCACGCCGCGCCGATCGGCGCTTGCGGCGACGACAAACCGCCCTTTGGCCCGACTTGAAAATGCAACAGGACGAACGGCGACGGCTGTTCGAGAATCGGCGACACGGTCGTCTGTGCGTCGCCTTTGCCGCCCGCGACCGTCAGAATCGGCTCGTACACGCTCACCGGGCGCACGGCTTCCTGCGCGATCAGCGGTGCAAGCGCCGTATCCATCCGCCACAGCGCCTGGCTGATCCGGTCGTCGAGCTCCGCCTGCCGCCGTGCAAGGTCGAGCTCCGCCCGCGCCGCCGCTTCCGCCCGATCGAGAGCGATCGCTTTGAACGTCAGCCAAGCCATGATTCCCGTGGCCACGGCCAGCGCCAAACCGAACACGGTCCAGATTTGCCAGGGACGTTTCATGGTTGGGGGTCAGGGGGCTGGGATCGGCGGTCAGGGGGCTGGGAGCGAACCAAAACCGAGCAACGCAGCGAAGTCGTAATTGCGATCGGAGGCCGCAAGTTGACGCGAACAAGTTGCAACGACTCGTCACCGCGACCACTGACCCCCGACCCCCGACCCCTGAAAAAACATGTAACCTTTCCCGCGAACCGTCAGAATCACCACCGGCGATTCCCCGTTGTCGCGGAGTTTTTCTCTCAATCGGGCAACGTGCATGTCGATCGTCCGCGTCTCGACCCCCGTCGGGTCAAGTTGCCACACGCGGGTCAGAATCTCGTCCCGCGAAATCGCCCGCCCCGAATGCTGCGCAAGATACCGCACCAGGCTCAACTCGCGCTCCGACAGTTCCGCCCGTTCGCCGTCGCCGAACCGCACTTCGCGCCGCGCCACGTCCACCACGCCCTCAGGCAGCGGAATCTCCTGCACGTCGTCGGGCCGCTCGGGCGAACGCCGCAGGACGGCTTCCACCCGCGCAATCAGCTCTCGCACGCTGAACGGCTTGACCACATAATCGTCCGCCCCCAATCGCAAGCCCGCGACGCGGTCGTTCTCTTCACCCCGCGCCGTGAGGACGATCACCGGCAGCGTCGGCCGCGCGTCGCGCACTTGCGCGAGTACTTCGAGTCCACCGCAGCCCGGCAACATCAAGTCCAATAGCACCAGTTCCACCGGCTTGCCGAGCGCCATCTGAATCGCCGTCGGCCCATCCGCCGCCTCGACCGGCAAATACCCATGCGCCGCAAGCGCATCGACCACGCCCCGCCGAATTGGCGCGTCGTCTTCCACCACAAGTATCTGGCGACGGGGCATCTTTTGATGGACAAGCCAGTTCGTCGTGCCACGGAGGCCACTGAGGGTTCGCGGAGGAAAGGCAGAATGCAAAATGAAGAATGGTCCGCGAGACTACCATACCGATTGTACTTTATCGGGCATCTGCGCGGTGGACCTCGGTTCGTCGCCCGCGGCGCTCGGCGGTTCGAGGACGACGATTACCCGGGGTAGGCGGTTCTTGAGTGCGGCTTCCTCGTCTTCGCCGATCGCAACGCCGCGAAGCGTCAGCTTCCGCAGTGTCCCGAGCTCGCCCAAGGCCGCGATGGCTTCTTCGGGAATGGCGTTCACCGGTTCTTCGATCGTGATCTCGGCCAGTTTTTCCGCCTCGCCCAGCGGTCGAATCGCCGCCGCGGACAAACTTGCGTGCCGAAACGTCGCCCGCGCTAGCCGCGGAAGCTTTGCCGCGCGCACGAGTCCCTCGCCCGGCGTTTGAAGTCCATCAAAGACCACGCCCACCGCTTTTCCCCGCTCCATCTCGACCGACACGCGGCCGGCAAACGCCGAGCGTCACGTGAATACCGGCAATGGACGCGAAAACTCGGTCAGGCTGTCCATTACGGACTCCTCGATTTCGTTCACGAGCGCGTCGAGGCGCGAAGCTGCCAGCTTGGCCCCATCGTGTTGCCCGCTAGCGATTGCCGCGAGCGCGTCGCGCCCCGCCTTGCTTCGCGATGCGTCGGCGCTCCGCATCCACTGCGATAACACGTCGATCGCCGCCACGCGAACGCTCGTTTCCGTGTGAGCCGCAAGCGCTCGCAGCATCGCCGCCTCATCGACCGGCGCGGCGCGCAACGCGCGCTGTGCCTCCTGCCGAACGGACCACGAATCGCTCGTGAGCCGCGCAATTAACTCCGACGCGCGAGCTCCGAGCTCGACCGAATCATCCGCATGCGCAGCAGCGGCGCCGAACGATGCGACCGCCGCGGCAACCAAAACGGCCGCCGCGGCGATCTTGCAGCTTCGTGAAACCGCGCTCATCGCCTCTCCCCAACGGCCCCGCCGTTCTCGAGCGCCGTGTACGTATCCGCCGGCGCCAGCCCCAGCCACGGGTCGCTGCTCGGCGTCAAGAACAGTTGGGCGTACACCCGCTCGTTGAGCGCCTCCACCTCTGGCCGCTCGGCCGACGTCGCGAGCCACTCATGAATCTGCCGGTGCAGCAGATACTCGTTCTTGACGGTGTCCAAGGCGATCGACGCCTCGAATTGCCGCACCATCCGCACGATCGGGTCCTCGACGCGCGTCTTGGTAATTGCGACCCGTGCGGCTTGCTGTGCCGTCGGCGGATTTTCGCGGCGAATCACCTCGACGCTTGCCTGGTCCAGCTTCGCGTCCTCGGCGTGGAGCGCGGCGATCTTGTTCCACAATTCGTCGTTCGTCGACTTTTCCAGCGCCGAGCCATTTGCGACGACGACTTCCACGATCGGCGCCTCGACCGCCGTCTTCCCGACCGCCCGCTCGGCCGCCTTCCTCGCGGTGGGCGTTGCGGCCGGATCGTTCTTCGCGGCTTCCTTCGCGGCGGCAATCCGCGCCGTTTCCTGGGCGATCAACGTATTGGCCAGTTCCGGAGCCACCCGACTCAAATCTTTTGTCCAAAGTATCCCCAGTCGCCGGGCGTTGTCGCGGTGGTATTGCGTGAGCAAATACGCCTGATTCTTTTCCGACAGCGGCGCAAGCGTTTCGGCGAACGTCTTGGTGTCGGCCAGCCAGCGGCGAAACGCCTGCGGGCCGTACAAACCCGGCAGGCCGTCGATCGTTCGCCCTTCGCTGTCGAGGACGTAGTGAATGCTGTTGCCCGTCACCGTGCGGACCAGTTTCCGCCCGTCGCCGAAATCGACCGTCACCTTCGGCACGGGCCGCACCGACCGCCAGTGCAGCACGAAGTTCTCGCGCAGATACTTCGACACTTCGGCATTGGCGTACAGCGACGTGCGAAAGAAGCGGCTGTTGGCGCAACTGCACTCCTCGCGCAAATCGCCCAGCATCCGCAAGCTCAGGATCGGCTTCTTTTCGGCCCTGGCGGCCTCGACCGCTCGATCGAATTCGGTGTGCCAATACAGCCGCGACACGCTTGCCCCGCGCTGAGCCGCGACCTTGTCGACCAGCGCATCCACGCGTGCAAGCCGCTCGCTCGCCTTGGGCGGTTTGAGCGGACTGGTTGCCTGCTGCTCTGAAGCCTGTTCCTCGGCGGCAATCTTGTCGCGCAGTTGCAACAGCGCCTCCAAGCCCGCCGGACCTGCCGCCCGCAACTCGGCAATCGCGGCATCCACGTCCACGCCCTCGGCCGCCACAACCCTCCGCGCCAACAGGTCCGTGTTACCGGTTCCGTACGCGCCGCACGACCAGGCCATCGACACCAGAACTCCCAAAAAAACCGCCGCCAATACCATCGTCGCGACAAGAAAACGCATGGCCGTTCTCCCCAAGCTCGTTGCCGCCGGTCGCCGCGTGCCGCATCCCAGGGCATCGTCAAAACACGACCGAACCCCTTATAGAATACGGCTTTTCGAGCCGAAACCGCGCAACGGGAGTGTAACGAGCGGGGGGCGGGATTCGGGATTCGGGATTCGGGATTCGGGGAGCGTGACAGGAGGCTTCGGGTGGGTCGTCCCCACCATGCGGTCCATTTGCCGCCACAACGCTCGCTTCCCATCGCTAGCCCTTTATCGCGCGCTTGCCGCCGTCAGTGTCGCTCCTGCTCGGTGTGCACGGTGGGCGGTAGGCGTAGCCCCACCCGACGCAACTTGTGTCGTAGCCGGCGGATTTATAGTATGATTGCGGCATGACTACCCGCGAATTGATCGAACGAGAGCTTGACTTTTTGCCCGAGTCGCTGCAGCGCGAGTTGTACGACTTCGCCCGATTCTTGCGGTTAAAATCGGAAAACGACGCATTTGACGGCTTGCTGGCCAGCGAGTCGGTTCTAGCCCGCGATTGGCATACTCTGGAAGAGGACGCAGCGTGGGCAAACCTGTAGCGGGCGAGATCGTCGTTCTGCCGTTTCCGCAGACCGATCTGAAATCCGGCAAGCGTCGGCCGGCACTGGTCGTTGTCGATTTGACCGGCGATGACTTGATCCTGTGCCAGATCACCAGCCAGGCGCACCGCGACAGTTATTCGATCGCGCTGGACGCGGGTGATTTTGAGACCGGCCAACTCAAGGTGCGAAGCTACATCCGGCCGAATCGACTCTTCACTGTCGAACAGTCGGTGATCCTTTATCCGGCCGCCCGTCTGACGAAGGCGAAGCTCGACGAAACACTCGCCAAATTGCGCCAACTTTTTTCGTGAGCGCGCGTGATGAGAGCTGCCATGCGAAGGGAATTCGTCACTCATGACGGGCGCTTGCCGGCGGTGCATTCGGCCACCCTACCGCTAGCTTTTGCCAGTCGCGACGCTGCACTCCGGCGCCGCCGTCACTGGTGCATTCGCCGCCGAGTTGGGGACCATGCACAGGAATCGCATCCGTTCCGGCCCGGTGTTGCGGAATTGGTGGACATCGTTCGGCGCGACGTAGATTACGTCGCCGGCGCGCAGCGGATGGGCCGTGTCGCCTTCGTAGACCTCGCCGGCGCCTTCGAGGACGAACACTTCGTGCTCGTAGGGATGGCTGTGCCGCGGGGTGTATCCGCCCGGCTCGATCTCGAACTCTCGCATGGCGAAATTCGGCGCCCCGTCGGCCGGTCCGACGAGCCCCCGCACGCGACAGCCGTGCGCGCCTTCCTTCGTCACCGGTTGCGATTCGACCGTTCGATAGTGGTTTACTTTCATGGAAATTTCTCGAAAGCGTGGGCAGCGCAAGACTAGGCGACAAGGCGTCGCAATTATACGGCGATGCCAGCTACGTGGGCGATGCCGGTTCGTGCGACGTAGATTCGCGCGCGCTGGGTTGGATTGACTCGGCTTCCACACGCCTGGTTGCGCGCCCATCCGCCGCCATTGCTGCGACCGCCGCAATTGCCAGCGCGGCGATCTCCGCGCCCAGCACCTTCCCGCCGTGCTCGCGCATCAGCCCCAGCAACCCGGCGCTCGTCTCGCGGCCATACGCATCGCCACCGCGGTCCGACCGGAATGACATTACGCCATACGCGCACGCCGTCACCGTAAACGCGACGCCGAGCACGCCGACCAGATAGTAAAGCGGATGCGTATGGCGACGACCACTCACGGCAGAACCTCTGGTTCGTTTCCCCGACCCCCGACCCCTGCCCGCTACTTGAACTTCTCGAACAAATCGCCCTTCGGCCAGTCCTTCACGCTCGCCGCCGCTTCCCAGCAGCCGGCGTCGATCGCTTTTCGGTACCCGCCGTCTTCGGGCCGCGAATTGAACAGCACCGCCCACGCCAGGCCATTGTGCGCCCGCACCAAAAGCGTCGCCGTGCCCGGCAGCGAACCCGTATGCCACCAGTTGGCACCGTCGCCGTCTCGACGCACTTGCCAACCCAGACCGTACCACACGTCCTTCCCTTCGGCGACGTCCGGCGACGGCCGCGCGGTCATCGCCTTGAGCGAACCGTTGGCTAACAGCGGCGTCCCCGTCGATCGGCCGCGATTCTCGACCGCGCATGCAAACCTCACCAAATCGATCGCCGAAGCGATCCACCCGCCGTGCGCGTCCATCGCTTCCAGATAGAATCCGCCGTCCGGCCATTGCACGCGCCGGCGGCCATATGGAAACACGCACCGCGCCCGATCTTCCGGGTCGAAGTGGTAGTAGCAAACCTCGTCGGCCGCGCGAAATTCCTTGAGCGTGCGGCCGAGCTTCATCCGCGAAATCCCCGCCGGCCGCAACACCTCTTGCTCGACCGCCACGGCATACGGTTTCCCGGTGCGCCGCTCGATCAGCCGGCCGAGAATCGCGTAGCCGAGATTCGAGTACGCGTACTTCGTTCCCGGATCGAAATCGAGCGGCACGCCGCGCATGTAGCGAATCACCGTCGTCGCCTCCGCCGGCGACGGCGCGCCGACTTCCTTGGCCGCCTTCTGCGGAATGAACATCGCGTCGAACGACTTGTCGCGATCCCAACCGCCCGTGTGCTGCAAAAGTTGCCGCACGGTGATCGCGTCGAGCCGCGGATCGACCTTCGTCCCCGGCGGACCTTCGAGCGGCCCGATCGCCGCGATCACCCGCTCGTCGAGATTGATCTTGCCTTGCTCGACGAGCCGCAACACGGTCACGGCGGTAATCGGTTTCGAGATGCTCGCAATGCGGAACAGCGCGTCGGGTGCGACCGGCTTGTTTGCCTCTCGGTCGGCCAGGCCGTATCCCCGCGCGAACACCAGCCGCCCGTCCTTCGCTACGGCGATCGCTCCGCCGGGAATCTTCCACTTGGCCATCACCGTCCGCATCAGGTCGTCGTAAGCGGCGAGGGCTTCGTTCGCGTCGCCCGTTGCTGCGATGTCGGCCGGATTGATCTCCTTCTTGGCAGGTTCGTCCTGTGCGCGCAGGTGCGACGGCAAGAGCAAAACGACGAGCAAAGCGCAGACGGTGAACGGTCGACAAAGCATGGAAACGACTCTCTCGCGCGAGGCTGGTGCGACCCCTTTAGCCTACCACGAATGGCCGCCGTTCGACAGAACGCGAGCCGCACGGAGCCGCGTCAAAATGCCGAGAGCGCCGCGTCGTGGTTCGCCGGATTCGCCGACGCCCGCGCTCGTCTTGCTCGCAACGTCGTGGCGGTCGATGCGCTCTCGCCGCCGCTCGCCGTCGATCCGCCGACGGGCTCGCGCCGAATATCCATCAACTCGCCCCGCGCGGTCGCGCGCACCCGGTTGCGGAGAGCGGCAACGCCCTCGATCGCCGCATCGGCCGCTTGCGTCCGCGCCGCCGAACGAGTGACGACGACCGCCGCTGCTGCCGGACTTCCGCCGGGGCTTCCGCCCGGATTTCCCGCGGGCAGCGCCGTGCCCAACCGATTGCGAAGCGCGATCGCATCGGTAAAGCTCACGCGAGCGTCCCCGTTGACGTCGTGCCGCGGATTGTACTGCGTCGCGCCCGCCGTTGCGAACATGTTCGGCGTCGCCGTCGCCACGTCGGCCGCGTTCACCGCGCCGTCGCCGTTCAAGTCGCCCGGCAGCACATCCAAGCGGAAGCCGAATGCCGCGCCGAGCGGATTTCCCGCGCCGTCGGTGATCGTGCCGGGCAGCGTGAGATTGATCTTGTCGGCCGCAATCGGATTGGCCAGCCGCCACGTCGCCCGATTGCCGTCCATCGAGAAGCTCGAAACCGCGTACTGCGACGACGCGACGCCGTGAACCGTGAGCGACGTCGATGTGACGTTGACCGGCTCGCTGAACACGATCGTGATGGCGTCGACGTTCGACCACGTGAGCGGTGTCAACTGACCCGCGCCCATCGGCACGCGATAGCCGCCCTGCCCGAGACCGAGGATGTCGAGTTGCGTCACGAACGGCCCGGTCCACGCGCTGCTGGCGACGATGACTTCGTTCACCGTCGGCGGGATGCCGTCCGTCGGGTCGTCCATGCCCGGCGAACCGAACAGCGTCCCGCTCGGCCGCCACGCCGAAGCGAGCCGCCACGAATCGAGCGGGCCGGTCGGATCCTTGATGACCAGCGACGGCCCGCCGCCGTCGGTCGTCGGATACCAGGCGTCGTCGTAGGTGAAGTCCTGAATTTCGGCCTCGAAGTAACCGCCCAGGAACAACTCGATGTTCTCGCCCGAGTTGTCCAACCGGCTCGTGTACGTGCCGGCGACGTTGATGCCCGGGCCGTACTTGGCCTCGAACGCGGACTGATTAGCGACCACAACCACGAACGCTCCCGGCGCGAGCGTCATCGCCGGGAAGGCGAAGTCGATGCCGTTGCGGAAGATCACGCCGTCGAGATTCAGCGTCACCGGGCCGATGTTCTTGAGCTCGATGAACTCGTCGTTGTCGCTCGAACCGGCCGGGTTGTACTGGATTTCCGTGATCCGCAGATAATCGAGCACGTCGTTCACCGACAGCACCGTGCCGTTCGGCAGCCCGATGTTCGGCGGCGAGATGAACGTCTGCGGCAATTGCCCGTCGGGCAGCCGGCCCTCGGAGATATCCGGCTTTTGCGACATGAACAGCACCTGGTCGAGCAGCACGAGATTGCCGTCGAGCAGGGCGATCATCTCGTAGTTCGCGTCGAGCGCGAAGTTGAGGTGGTCCGCGCCGCGGCTGCCCTGCTCGTCCGGGATGAATGCCGCAAACCCGCTTCCCGCCACGAACGATAACGGCGCGATCTCATGCTTGTCCGGCTTGCCGATCGGATTGTCGGTAAGCCGCAGGCCGGCCATGTTCACGGGCAGCGTGTCCGGATTATAGAGTTCCAGCCGATCGTCGAGGAACAGCCGATCGCTGTCGGCGAGCCACTCGTTGATGCGTAGCCGGCGCGGATCGCCCGTCGGCTGCACGACGTTCGCCGCGCCGAGCGTCGGACGATTGAGCACCCACGCGCCGTCCGCGTTGCGGCCGATCGAGTAGTCGGCTAGCTGAATGCCGAACGTGACGCTGTCAACGAGGCTTCCGCCTTGGGCCGCGCTGCGATAGAGCGCGAGCGTTTCGCCGGTCGAGGAAAGCCCGAAGCCCGTATACAATTCGCCGACCCCGTCGCCCGCGTATACGAGCAAGTATCCTCCGGCGGCAATGGACGTTCCGGCAGGAATCGCGTATCGGGCGGGCTCGGCCGGATCGTCGGAAATCGTCCAACCGCCCACGTCGACCGCGGCGCTGCCGAAGTTGTAGAGCTCGATGACATCCGGATACGAACCGTCGACTTGAAGCGCCGTGCCGTTCGACGCCAGAACCTCGTTGATGCGAATCGACGCGGCAGTGGGATCGACCGTCCAGCTCGACGACGCGGTAGGCGTCGAGAATCCTTGCAGTTGATTGGCCGAATTCCGCCCGGTCACGAAGATCGTGTGCGACCCGGCCGCGAGTCCCGTCACGTCGATTGGCGTGGCACTGCTTCGCTCGGAACTCCAAGCCCCGTTGTCCACGCGGTAGAAGTAGCTCACGACGCCCGGACCGTACACCGACAGCGTTGCCGACGTGCTGGGCGTCGCGCCGATGGGTTCGCCGGCGATCGTGGCCCACCGTGGGACGGCGCCGCCCATGTCCAGACCTGACGGGCCCGTGCCCTTCGCCGCCGAGCCAGGAGCCAGCGTGAAGTCGCCATTCGCCGGGTCGGCGATGCGGGCCGCGTTCGTCGCCGCGTCGAGATTGCCTACGCCGCGGTTCAAGTACGCCGCGCCCACGAGCGAATAGTTGATCGTAAGCTGCGTCGTGCCCTCGGTCGGATGGTTGTCGTAGACGTTCTCGAAATCGGCCGCGTTACCCGTGAACACGTTGCCTTCGACCAGCGCGCCCAAGCCCGGCTGCACCGGCCGATTCGGTTCGTCGAAGTTGATCGCCGCGATCGTGCTGCCGACGACCGTGTTGTTCTGAAACGTGAGGAACGAGCCTTCCTTGACGAGCACGGCGTGGTCGTTGTCGTAGAAGAAGTTCCGCACGACGGTGATTTCCGACGCGACGCCGCCGTCGATCCCGGTCGCGATGGCGTTGCTCGACGAGTCGCTCGCGTTGTTCTTGTGAAAGCCGCGGAACGTGTTGCCTTCGATGTGGGCGTCGGTTCCGTCGAGATCGAGGGCGTCGTCGCTGCCGCCCAAGAACGTGTTATTGAGTACTTGCAAGATCGGCCCGGGCCGCTGACCGCCGGTGAAGTCGATCACGTCGTTGTAGCCGCTCACGGTTCCGAACGTGTTGCCGTCGATGATCGCCACGCCGGCGGTCATGATTCCATTGCCGTGAATGATCTCGTCGTCGGCCGTGCCGGAAAGCGACGGAAAGACGCTGTTCATCACGCGGAACGAGGAATTGGTAAGCTCCAGCACCGTGCTGTTGACGCCCGTCCAGGTCATGCGGTCGAGCGTAATCGTGCTGTTCGTGGCGGCGATCGACTGGCCCGAGCCGTCCGACGCGGCCATGTCGACGAAGGTCATCTGGTTCGCCTGCGTCGTGTTGGCGAATGCGATGCCGTTCCACTTGCCCGTCGTGCCGGGAGTAACTCCCATGTGGATGTGCGACAACCCGGTTCCGTTCGCCACCAGCCGGCCGCTCACGGTCAAGCTCGTCCCCGGATCGAAGAACACGCTCGTGCCGGGCTGAATCGTCAAGGTAACTCCCGCGGGTACGGTGACGTTGCCGGTGACGCGATACGGACCGCTCGCGGCGCTCCACACCGTGTTCGCAGCTAGCGCGCCAGAGACGTCGGTCGTCGTGCCGTCGTCGTACCAGATGTCGATCGTGCGGCGTTCGAGTTCCACGTCGCCTTCGCCCAGCGCCTGCACGAGCACGCGGTTGATGCCTGGGTTGAGCGGAATCGTCGCTCCGGGACTCGGCACGAGCGCGAGCAGCGACAGGTCGAACGTCACGTCGCTGCTGCTGCCGCTTTGCTGATGAACCTCGGCGGCGATGACGTTGTTGCCCGCGCTCAACAGGCTGACCGGAATGTTGACGACGTCGAAGATGCTGTTGCCGTCGTCCGTCGCGTTGCTGGCGCCCTGGTCGAACGTCGCTCCGGCCGCGAGGTTGTTCCGCGCGACTTCCGTCCCGTTGATGTAGATTGCGATTCCGTCGTCGCGGCGGAACCGCAGCGTCAGCGAGGAATACTGGCTCGGATTGGCGACGTTGAACGAGTGCCGGAAGTAGGTCGTGATGAAGTTGTTCTGATTGCACTGCGGCGCGCTGGGACCGCAGTTGATGACGGTCGCTTCGTCGCCGTCGCCGTAGCCGAGCTGCGCGGGACCTGATGCCCAACCGCCGTCGGCGAAACCCGGCGCGCTCCACGCCGTGCCCTGGTTCGTGCCGTCGGCCAGATACCGCCACGTGGCGCCGAACGGGATCAACGTGTCGGTCGTGGCGGTCGAGCCGGCGGTCGACCACGTGCGGTTGAACGCATCCCAACCCACTTGATTGCCCGCCACGAGCACCTTCCGCGTTTCGGCGGCGTTCGCGACGCCGCTGAGCGACGCGGTCGACGGATTTGTCGTCTGCGGATAGCCATTCACGGTCGGCAGGTTCGACGACACCGTCAGGCTCGCCGGGAGCAGCGAATTCACGTGCGCCCGCCGCTGGTCGGCGAACGTCTTGAGATTGGCGATCGTATTGGCGTCGATCCAGCCGCCAAACAGATTGTCGATGAGCGCGTTGAGCTGCGTTTGCGAAAAGACCGTATCGATCAAATCGCGCAAGTGCCCGTAGTACATTCCCACGATCTTCGGATCCTGGAAGAACGGGACCAGCACGGAAAGGGCCGTTCCGGCGAAGCTCGTGTCGATCGGCTGGAAGATCGTCGCCGTCGGGTTGGTGCTCGTATCGCCCTGGTTGAAAATCGTATCCAGGTCGTGCGGCACGAGTATGAACCGCGGATCGACTACGCCGCGGTAGATGTCGTAATCGTCGTCCGCGCCGTTGGAGATGCTCGTCTCGCGGCTGTTCATCAGCACCATCAGCGCGAAGTACCGCGTCCACTGGTCGACTTCAATGATCGCGTTGAGCCGGTCGAAATAGCTTACGCCCGGCGCGGGATCGATCTCGCGAAGCACCCGGAGCATCTCGTTGAGATCGCTCCAATCGTTCTCCGACTCGTTCGTCTTCTTCTCCCAGCCGTCGTTGAGGTAATCCTGCGGGTCGGTGGCTGGGTTGTAGTACGGCGCGGTCGCGCTGCCGCGATAGGCGAGCTGGTTGTCCGGCCGGCGCTTCGTGTAGACGTTCCCCTGGTCGTCGTCCGGCAAGTGGTCCGACGCCCATTCGTTGTCGATCACCTCGACGTGAACGTAGGAACCGGCCTGGGCGTTGTTCGTGGCCCGGTTGACACTGTTCATCCGCACCTGGACCGGCGTGGCCGTGAACCCAGGCAAGCCGGCCATGTGAAACAGCGCCGCCCCGAGCGTTTGCAGCCACGTGTATCGCGTATTGAGGTTGAACGACGTCTTCCCGCTCCAGGGACGATCGTGCGGCACGTTCACCCGTAAACCCGGCGGGTCGCGATCGCGGCTCGACGCCCCGCGGACGCGAACGCCGACGTTGTAGGTCACCGACGTATCGGCGCCGCGGACGGCCACGAACGTGGCGTTCATCTGCGCGTTGCTGTTGCGGTTGATGTTCTGGAACTCGTTGGCCTCGGCCGCCGTCATCACGATGCGGTAAATCGGCTGCTCGCCCGTCCAAACTTCGTCGTCCACCTGGTACAACAGCCGCGGAAACGTTTGCGAACCGTTGTCGTTCGCCATCGGATACGTTCGCGCATTCCCGCCCACGTCCTGCGAGCGCACGAAGAACTCGACCACCGCGTCCGGTCCTTGCAGCGGAATCGTCGCGCCGAACACGCCGTCGTTCGCGTCGCCGTCGCCGTGCAGCCCGTCGTCGAACATGACGACCTGCGTAAACGGACCGGGACTGGCCGTCGACAAGCGATAGAACACCGACGCCGAAACGCCCGTGTCGAGTTCGTCGCGGAGTTCGGCCGTAATCGTCACGGGATCGGTTGATCGCGGCACGGCGGGCGAGTGCATCACGCCCGAAATCATCGGCGCGATGTTCGCCGAAACGATCGAGTTGGCCGCGCCGGGCGTCCCGCCGTTTGCCGCACTCGAACTCCAGTTGTGCGCCTGGTTGTTCGACAATTCGGCGTTGATGAGTTCGAGCGTTCGTCCGCCGCCGTCGTGCAGCGCTTCCCAGTCCCAGCCGCGATGGTTGTTGTCGAGCGGCCCGGGCACGCGCGTGGCCCAATCGCCCTGGTCCGAGTATTCCACCCGGTCCACGCGCTCGCCGGAGGCATCCGAAAGCTCGACGGTTTCGCCGCTGTTGCTCAGCGACCCGGTCCAGCCGCCGATGACTGTGCCCGCGAAGCCCGGATGCGTCGATGAGAACGTCGCCGCGTCCGCGGCGACGACCAGATATTGCCTTCCGCCGAGCACGGTCTGCGGCCCGGCCGGGAAGATATATGAAACGCCGTTCGTGAACTGCCACCCGGCAAGATTCACGTTCGACGTGCCGGTGTTGAATAGCTCGATCCACTCTTCCGCGTCGTTTTCCGACTGCGGGTGATACATGATTTCGTTGATCGCGATCAACTGCGACGCCGGATTGACCGTGAGCGTCACCATCACCGCCGACGAGAGTAATGTTCCGTCCGAGGCGCCGTAGATGAACGAATCGGTCCCGATGAAATCGGCATCGGGCGTGTAAGTGAACGAGCCGTCCGCATTCAAGACGAGTGTACCGCTCGCCACGTCGCCCAAGAGAACGGCGGACAGCGCCGGACCATCGACGTCGAAGTCGTTGGCCAGCACGCCGTTCGCCGCGTTCACGATCGACGTGTCGTTGGCGAACAGCGAGTACGAATCGGCCACCGCCGTCGGCGCGTCGTTCACCGGCGTAACCGTGATCGTGACGGTGGCGACGTTCGAGGACTGGTCCCCGTCGTTCGCCCGATAGGTGAATGTATCTTGCCCGTTGAAGTTGACGTTCGGCGTATAGACAAACGAGCCGTTGCTGACGAACGAGAGCATACCGTTGGCCGGTCCGACCACGAGCGACGCGGTGAGCGGATCGAGATCGCCGTCCGTGTCGTTGATCAACACGCCCTGGCCGACGGTTACGTTCAACGTCCCTTCTTCGGCGACGGTGTACACATCGGCGTTCGCCACGGGCGTGCTATCGACCACAATCGAAACCGTCGCCACGTTCGACGCATCGTCGTCGTCCGAGGCTCGATAGGTGAAGCTATCCGGTCCTCGATACGTCGGATTCGGCGTGTAGACGAACGAGCCGTCGGCGTTGAGCGTCAAACTGCCGTGGCTTGGCCCGGCGACGAGCGCCGCCGTCAAGCCCTGTAGATCGAGGTCCTGGTCGTTCGCCGTCACGCCGACCGCGGCGCCGACGACGAGTTGCCCGCCGAACTCGGCGAAGTACATGTCGTTCACGGCGACCGGCACGTCGTTCGTCCCGGCGACGTTCAGCGTCACGGTCGCGACGTTCGAGTAATCCGTGCCGTCGTAGACGCGATAGGTGAACGAATCGGCGCCGAAGAAGTTGGGGTTCGGCGTGTACGTGAACCCGCCGTCGGTGGCCAGTACCACCGTGCCGCCGGCCGCTTGCGCCACCAGTTCCGCGACGAGCGGATCGTCCTCGGGATCGGAATCGTTGGACAAGACGCCTGCCAAGGCCGAAACGACGCGCGGCGTGTCTTCCGTCGCCGAATAAATGTCGTCGACCGCGACCGCCGGTTCGTTCGGCCCGGGAATGATCGTGATCGTCACGGTCGCGACGTTGCTGGTGAGGAAACCGTCGCTTGCCCGGTACGTGAACGAATCCGTGCCGTGGTAATTGGCGTTAGGGGTGTACGTGAATGTCCCGTCGGAGTTGAGCGCGAGCGTGCCGTTATCGACGTCGTCGACCAGTTGGGCCGAGAGCAACGCCCCTTCGAGGTCGACGTCGTTGGCCAGCACGCCCAGGTCCGATGACTCGGTCGCCGTGAGCCGCAGGTCGAAGCTCAAGTCGCTGCTGCCCGGATCGGCCTGATGCACTTCGACGGCAATCGTGTTCGTCCCCTCGACGAGCAGCGAATGATCGACCGCGAAGGTGAAGAACTGCGACTCGTCGAAATTGGGGATCGCGCCGAACGCGAACGTGTTATACGCCGCGTCGGCGGGGAGGTTGTCGCGGGCGATTTCCACTCCGTTGAGAAACACCGCGGCGCCGTCGTCGCGCATCAGCTCGAGCGTGAGCGACGTAACCGACGTGACGTTCGTTACGTCGAACGTGCGGCGGAAATAGGTCGTGATGTATTTGTTCGCTGGATCGCCGCCGAAGCCGATCACCGTCGCTTCCGGGCGGCCTTCGGCGTCGTCGCCGTAGCCGAGCTCCGCCGGGCCGGAATTCCACGACGCATCGTTGAAGCCGGGATTGCGCCACGCCGTGCCCTGATCCGATCCGTTGTCGAGATACCGCCAAACTGCGCCGGCCGGGATCAATGTGACTTCGTTGCTTTCTTCAAGGTTGAGAATCACCTCGACGTTGTCGATGGCGAACGACTCGTCCGTCCCGCCGCCCCAGCCCTGACCGCTCGCGAACCATTCGATCGTCAGCGTCGAGGCCGTATGCGGAAGGCCCTGGAACCGCGGCTCCAGGTACATGTTGTACGCGGCGTCGACCGAGTTGCCGCCGGTGCTGAAACCGAGCTGTTCGCCGTCGATAAGCCGCACGCCGGAGGGCGAACTATACGACTGGTCCTGCGAGTTCGCGGTGTCGAACGTCTCGGAAAAGATCGTCGCACCGTCGATGCTGACGTTGAGCAGGTCCGGCGAGCCGAATCCGCTGTTGCCGTTCCACGAGTCGATGATCGCCAGCAGAAAGTTGAGATCGACCGACGTGTGCGCGGGCAGGTTCGTGAGCGTCAGCGTAATCGGCGTGGCTGGGCCGCTACCGCTGTTGTCGGCTGTGCTCCGCAAGAAGTTGCCGGCGAACGTGTTCGTGCCCGTGCCCACGTCGCCGAAGCCCTGGACACCCTCGGACGCGCCCGAACCGGTAAACTGCGCCGGCACGCCTGCATCGAAGTTGGAATAGAAAACCTGCTGCGGGGGGACGGCGCCGCTCTTCGTGATCGACAGTGTATTGTTCTCGTCGATCTGATAAGCGTCGTCGTTCGCCGTCGGCGCGGTGTTCACGGCCGTGACGTTGATCGACACGGTGATCGGCCCGCTCTGAGCCTGGCCGTCGCTCGCGCGGTAACTGAACGAGTCGACTCCCACGAATCCAGCGTTCGCCGTGTACGTGAACGATCCGTCCGCGTTCAAGTTCAGCGTCCCATTGGCGACGTTGCCGACGAGCACGGCGGTTAGCGTCGCGTTGTCGACGTCCGTGTCGTTGGCCAGCACGCCCTGCTCTACCGGCACGACGAGCGTCTGGTCGGTCGCCGTGGCATACGATTCGGAAAACGCAACCGGCGGATCGTTCACCGCGCTGATATTGAACACGACCGTCGTCGCGTTTCCGAAACTCGTGCCATCGAACGGGCGATACGTGAACGTGTCGATGCCGAAATAATTGGGGTTCGGCGTGTAGACGAACGTGCCGTTTGCGTTGAATACGAGTGTGCCGTTCGCCGGATCGGTGAGTTTCTCGGCCGTGAGCGGATCGCCGTCGGCATCGGTGTCGTTGAGCAGGACACCCGAAGCGCCGGTGCCGCCGCCCACGACGACGTCGTCGAAAAAGACCTCGGCCCATTCGTCCGCCGCGGAGGTGCCGTTGTTGTAGCCGCCGAGGCGCAGTGTGTGGTCGCCCGCTGCGAGGGGAATGCTGAATGTCGCCAGTTGCCAGCCCGTGTCGTGAATCGCGCCGCCGTTGCCGTCGCCGACGACGCGCGCCAGCGACGAGTTGGGCCCCGTGCCGTAACGGGTGCCGTCGATCGTCAGCACCGCTTCGCCGTACTCGTTGTTTTCGATCTGCGAGCTTGCGGTGAGCCGATAGCGGACGCTGATGTCGATGGTCGAAGCGGCCGGCAGATTGAAGGACCGAACCCACGCCCCCGACTTCGCCGCGCCCGCCCCGCCTCCTTCCGTATGTTCGAGCGCGACGCTCAGACCGCCGCCACTAAATCCCCCAGTCGGCTCATACGCGCCGGAAGCGCGATTGGGGTTATTCGTGTTAAAGGCATCGTCGGCGTAGGCAAAACCTTCGGTATCGCCGCCGGCCGTGCCGAGCGTCATTTCGAGGTCGAATCCAACGTCGCTGCTCGTCGAGGCGTTCTGGTGGACCTCGACGGCGACGGTGTTGTTGCCGGCGACGAGCACGCCGGCGGGAATCGTGAACGCGGTCGTTGTGTAAGTCGACTCGTTCCCCACGGCGGGCGCGAACGTGGTCGTCGTGATCGCGCCGGCGGGCATGTTTTGTCGAGAAACCTCGACGCCATTGATGTAGATCACTCCGCCATCGTCGAAGAGCCAGCGAATCGACGCGGCGGTGTTCGCGGCTTGTGCCGCCGTGAGCGAAACGGTCCGGCGGAACAGATAGGTGGTAACGATGTTGTTCCCGCCCGTCCCGCCGCCCAACCCCGTCAGCGTTGCCGGAGCGCCGGGAAACCCGTCGATCGTCCCGCCTTGCAGCGGCGAGTTTGCTGCGCCCCACGGCCCGATCGTCGACGTGCTAACGTCGAAATTCGGCGAGTTCCACGCCCGCGAAGCCCCGTCGACCGGATACGTTTGGTTCGCTCCGAACTCGTTTTGGATCTGGTCCAAATAGCTCCAAGCCGCGCCGCTACTGATGATCGGCGGATTCGCATTGTCAAAGTGCGCCTCGAACGCCGTGGGCAGGCTGCTGACGCTCGTGTCTTCCGCCAAGGGGTAAACGTCGGTCACGCCCACCGGCGCCGCCAGCACAAGCCGGCCTTCCAGCGGCTCCAGTCCGAAGGAACGACGCCGGCGGCGAACATAGTTGGTGGCGGGACGCTTAGGCAACAATCGGCGCATGGTGACTCGCTATGCTGCGTGGTGCGGAACGGTAAGAGTGCGGGCGCGCCGCGCGCTCACGCGGCTGCCGCTGGGGGGTGGGAATTCGGCCGACCGAAGACGTCGGCGCACTAGGTAGGCGCTTTGTTTAACTTGCTAAGCAATCGTTTGTTTCTCGTGTACCCACACGAAACCGCGAATTGCCGGAAAAAAGCTCGCCACGTCATTGCGCCGGCGCACAAAGCAACCGCGACAGAGCCGTCGCCCTCTCCCACCGTTGGGCCGCACTGATGATGGCTGACAAAGTCGTGTATTAACCGATTGTTTCTCGGATTTGAGAACCCAGCAAGCGGTTTGCAACGATTTTGCGCGGCGACACCCGTCTTGCGCAGGGATGTCGCGCGCTGGGCGTGCCCGACGGCAGCTTTTGCCAGGACGGACCGCCTTGTGAGCCGCGCGCGGTCCAGCGAGAATGCGTGTGCGTTGAAGTGCCAGGTGTCATTTTTCGCACACCCAACCCGTCTCGCCAATGGCCGCCGACGAGGTCGACGTCCGCCGTCAAGTCTTGCAGCGAATCGAGGCCCTACGCCGCGCTGGCGTGGCGACGATTCCATGCTATCGCGGGGAACCGATATCGCCGGCCGCGCCTGCCGAACGTCCACACGGCCCGCCGGCCGATGCAGTCAGTGGTCGATCGCGTCAGGCGGACCTCGGCTCGAACGCCGCGACCGCAAAGTCCACGGAAGGAATGCCGATGTCCCGGTCCACGCCGACGCATACTCGTGTGCATACGTCGCAGACAAACCCGGTGAGCGGTGCGCCGGCAATTGCGGCCGATTCGAAGCGGCCATCCGCGATATCCGTCGCCGGCGACACCCTCGACGCGATTCGCCGCGATGTGGCCGCCTGCACGCGCTGCCGCGAGCTCGCCTGCACGCGAACGCAAACGGTCTTCGGCGTCGGCAACCCGCACGCTCGGCTGTGCTTTCTCGGCGAAGCGCCGGGGGCCGATGAAGATCGCCGCGGCGAGCCGTTCGTCGGCCGCGCCGGGCAATTGCTCGACCGGATCATCGAGGCCTGCACGCTCAAACGCGAGGAAGTTTACATTCTCAACATTCTCAAGTGCCGTCCGCCGGGAAACCGCAATCCGGAACCGGACGAAGCCGCCAATTGCCGGCCGTTCCTCGACCGCCAACTGGCCCTCATCAAGCCCGAGTTCTTATGCTGTCTCGGCGCCGTGGCGGCGAAAAACCTGCTCGGCCGCGAGGATTCGATCGGCAAGATGCGCGGCCGCGTGTTCGATTATCATGGGATCAAGGTCGTCTGCACTTATCACCCAGCGTATTTGCTGCGCAATCCCAGCGCCAAGCGCGACACCTGGGAGGACATGCAAATGCTGATGAAGCTCATGGGCATCGAATTGCCCGGGCGGCAGTGACCCTCCGCTCGATCCGACGTACGCATCCTGGAACCTTCACCGATGACGCAAATCAATGAGCCGGCCGTTGGGCGGCGGCGATTTCTGACTGGCATGACGGGCGCACTCGCTGCAGGAAGCATGATCCAAGTTTCTGCCGAGAATGGCGCGCTCGCGGCACAATCCGCGAAGTTGCCAAAGCCCGGCGAATTCCCCGTTCGCGTCATCGCGTCCGACAACGGACTCGAAGCCACGCGCCGCGCTTACGACTTGATCCAGCAGGGCGCCGACGTGCTCGACGCGTGCATCGCCGGCGTGAACATCGTCGAAGACGACCCGAACGACATGACCGTCGGCTACGGCGGCCTGCCGAACGAAGACGGCGTCGTGGAACTCGACGCGGCGGTGATGCACGGGCCCACGCATCGCGCCGGTTCCGTTGCCGCGCTGCAAAAAATCAAGAACCCGTCGAAGGTCGCCAAACTCGTCATGGAGCAGACCGACCACGTGCTGCTCGTCGGCGAAGGAGCGCTCAAGTTCGCGCGGGCGCACGGCTTCAAGGAAGAAGATCTTCTCACCGAAAAGGCCCGCAAAATTTGGCTATATTGGCGGCAAAAACGCGACCAGGACGACGACTGGATCGAACCGCCGGACGAGTTGCTCGATCCGGAGGTGAAGAAATACTTCAAGCGGCCGACGGGCACGATCCACTGCGCGGCGATCGACGCCCGCGGAGACATCTCCTGCACGACGACCACCAGCGGGCTGGCGTTCAAGCTCGCCGGCCGCGTCGGCGACTCGCCGATCGTCGGCGCGGGCCTCTACGTTGACAACGCCGTCGGTTCCTGCGGCAGCACCGGCCGCGGCGAGGCGAATCTGCTCAATCTCTCATCGTCGACCGCCGTCGGACTGATGCGCGCGGGCCGCTCGCCCAAGGACGCCGGTCTCGAAATGCTTCGCCGCATCGCCGCCAACACGGTTCCGCGTCTCTGCGACAAAGACGGCCGCCCGAACTACGACCTCACGTTCTACCTGATCGCCAAAAACGGCGACTACGCGGCCGTATCGCTGTGGGGACCGGCGAAGTTTGCCATCACCGACGCGAAGGGAACGCGGCACGAGGCGAGTGTGAGTTTGTACGAGCGAGCGGCGAAATGAAGAGACCGTCGTTTGTTGCGATGGCGAGGCGCGGTAGAATAGAAGTAGCAGGTCGCAACGGGCAGCGGGCAATAAAGTAACGGCGACGGATTACCATGAGCATCGTTTCACCCATCGAAGTGCATCCCGTCGGTGTTTATTCGGCCGGGATCACGATGTCGCCGGACGAATTCGATGCCATTGTCGATTTCGACGAGAATTACCGCTACGAATTAGTGCATGGAGTGCTCGTTGTGCATGCGATTCCCAGTGCGGGCGAAACTGGCCCAAACGACAAGCTTGGGTATCTTCTTCAGCATTATCAATCGACTCATCCTCAGGGACATTCCCTCGACGGCACCTTGTACGAACAGCACATTCGCACCGGCGATAGCCGACGCCGCGCGGACCGCGTGATCTGGACTGGCCTGGGGCGCGCTCCGGATCTCGCCGAAGACGTTCCGACAATTGTCGTTGAATTCGTGTCGGCAGGTCGGCGAGATTGGCGGCGCGACTACATCGAGAAACGAAATGAGTATCTTGCGGCCGGCGTCCTTGAGTATTGGGTAATCGATCGATTCGAAAGGCGGATGACGGTCTATCGACCGCCGGTGGATGGTAAAAACGAAACGGTGATCCTTGAGGGCGACATTTACAGAACGAATCTCCTGCCGGGATTCGAACTGTCCCTGGCCCAATTATTTGCAGCCGCAGAATTCTGGCGCAAGGGCAAGTAGGATCGCCGCTTCCTCCAAATTGGCGACCCGAATCTTCTCTCTGCGGTGTGCTCGTCCTTTGTGTCTCTCGGGTTAAGCAATCGAGCACGATGTTCGCCGACCTTAACCCATCGCAACGCGACGCCGTCGAAACGCTGCGCGGGCCGCTCCTCGTGCTCGCCGGCGCGGGCACGGGCAAGACCCGCGTCGTGACCTATCGGATCGCCAATCTCATTCGCCATCGCACCTCGCCCGAGCGGATTCTCGCCGTCACGTTCACGAAGAAAGCCGCCGCCGAAATGAAGGACCGCGCGGCGAAGCTGCTCGGCAAGAAGCGCGACGAAGTTCCGGAAATCTCCACGTTCCACTCGCTCTGCGTCCGCATCCTGCGGCGGCACATCCGCCGGCTCGGTTATCCCGAACACTTCGCCATCTACGACCGCGGCGATCAGGAAGCGCTCGCCCGCAATGCGCTTCGCGAGATGCGGGTGGGGAGCGAAGTCATGCGGCCGGGCGATTTGCTCGCTTTCATCTCGCGGTGGAAGTGCGCGTCCGTTCGCCCCAACTCCGCAGTGTCGCAAGCCCGCACCGATAAGGAACATCTCGCGGCCTCGGCGTATCGGCGGTATCAGAACGCGCTCAAGACGGCCGGCGCGGTCGATTTCGACGACTTGCTGCTCTTGACCGAGGATCTGTTCGCCCAATACGGCGACGTCCGCCGCGACGAGGCCAACCGCTTCGACCACCTGCTCATCGACGAATATCAAGACACCAACGCCAGCCAATACGCGATCGTCAAATCGCTCGCCGCGGGCCATCGCAACTTGTGCGTCGTGGGCGACGACGATCAGTCGATCTACGGCTGGCGCGGGGCGGAGGTCGAGCACATCCTCAACTTTCGCCGCGACTGGCCCGAGTGCAAAGTCGTGCGGCTCGAAGAAAACTATCGTTCGACGGCCGCGATTTTGGAGCTGGCCAACCGCGTGATCGCCCACAACAAGGTGCGGCACGACAAGGTGTTGCGTCCCGCGCGTCCCGGCGGAATGCGTCCGCAAATCCTTCAGTTTCCCGACGAAACGGCCGAAGCCGAGCAGACGATCGAGTCGATCAAGAGCCGGCTGACCGACCCCACGGTGCAGCCACGCGACATCGCGATTCTGTTTCGCACGAACGAGCAGCCGCGGCCGTTCGAAGCGGCGCTCCGCAAGGCGAAGCTTCCGTACATTCTCATCGGCGGCATGTCGTTCTACGACCGCAAGGAAGTCCGCGACGTGCTCGCCTATCTCAAACTCCTCGCCACGCTGGGCGACGAAGTCGCGACGCTGCGAATCATCAACACGCCGCCGCGCGGAATTGGGCAATCGACCGTCGCGGCGCTCATGGAACATGCGGTGAGCGAAGGAAAGCGGCTTTGGGATGTGCTCGCCGCGGCTTCGCGATTGCCGAAGGTCTCGCCCGCGGCCGCCGAGGGCATCAAGGCGCTCTCGGCGACGATCGGCGAACATCGCCGGCGGCTCGAAGCGGCCGCCGAGTCCAAACGCGGAGGCGAAACGCTCACGGCCATTGCGACGTCGCTCATCGCGGCGGTGAAGTATCGCGAGGAGATCGAGCGCCTGTATCCGGCGGAGGAAGACCGGGTTGCCCGCTGGAATTCGGTCGAGGAAGTCATCAACTCGCTCGCGTCCTACGAACAGAAGGCGTCGAAGCGGCGGCCGACGCTGCAAGGCTTCCTGGACGATCTGCTGCTCGCCGAGCGCGAGGACGAGGACGACAAGGAATCGCAGCTTTCGCGCAACGCGATCGCGCTGATGACGCTGCACAGCGCGAAGGGGTTGGAGTTTCCCGAGGTCTATCTGGTCGGCATGGAAGAGGGACTGCTGCCGCACCATCGCAGCGTGGCGCTCGAAAACGAAGGCCACGACGCCGCCATCGACGAAGAGCGCCGGCTCTGCTACGTCGGCATCACGCGGGCACAACAGCGGCTTACGTTCAGCATGGCGCTTACCCGAATGAAATGGGGCAAGCCGCGCGACTCGACCCCCAGCCGGTTCCTATTCGAGATCACCGGTCAGCCGGCGGGCAATCCCGTGCCGAAACCCAGGGGCAAACGCCCGGTTTCGAACCGCAAAGAGGCAAAGGCGCAAAGAAGATTGCCGTAAGCTCACTTTCTTGTCGGGCTTTGCTTCTTTGCGGCTTTGCGGTTGACGAAGGCGTGCTACGACGCCTTGAGCTTCTCGATTTCCGCCTCGGCTTTGGCGATGTCCGATTCGAGCCGGCGGACTTCGTCGGGATCGTCCATTTGCGACTTCGCGCCCGCTAGTTGCTGCCGCATCTTCGCAAGCCGCTGACGCAGGACGTCGATCTTCTTTTGGGCCTTTTTGTCCATGATGTGCGCGATCGTGAAAGGACGAGCCAATGTGATGAGGACATTAGCGTAATCGAATGCCGGCTGCACGGACAGCCACGGCGCGGACGATACCGAAGTCGCGATTAGTCGGCAGAGAACCGTTTGCACACGCCGCACGGTCGTGGCACGACGATCGCCGCAGTGTAGCCCTCGGCCACGTCCAAGTCCTCAATCGACCAATCGCGATGTTCGTCGTGCGGCGACGGTTCGACGAGCCGCGGCGGTTCGCCGGGAGCAAACGAGACGACGAACCGGTCGAGCGGCGCGCGCAGGCCGTCGCCGAGCGCCTTGAGATATGCCTCCTTGCGGGTCCAACAGCGGAAGAACGCCGCGAGTTGCTCCGCGGGCGCGAGCGTTTGCCACACGCGCACTTCCGCCGCGGCAAAATAGCGTCGCGCCAAGCCCGCCGCGTCGTTCATTTCCCGCACGCGCTCGATGTCGACCCCCAGCGGACCGCGGCGGGCCACGGCGCAAAGAGCCCAGTCGCTGGAATGCGAAAGATTGAACGCAAACTCGCGGCCGGCCAATTCGCCGCAACCCGCGCGCGGCAATTCCGGCTTGCCCGCGTCGCCGTAGCGGAATGCGATCGCCTCGGGCAAAATATCGAGATAGCGCGCAAGCGTCTGTCGCAGCCCAGCCCGCGCGACGACGAACGCATCATGATGCCGCGGGAAGTAAAAACGCTCCGCCCGCGCGACCTCGTCCGACGAGAGCAGCCGCTTGAGTACGGAAACATTATCGGATGCTCTCCCCAAGCGCCATCGCCAGACGTGGACATCATCGTCGCCAAGTCGCAACAACTCGGTGCGAGGCGCCTCCCACATGCCAAGCGTCCGCTGCGGAGGATCGGGCTTGGGGCTTGAGACTTGATTGGACATTGTCGCTTGAGAATTCGACATTCCGCTACCGCGCGGCCGCATTGACTTCCGTTCGCCCGATGCGGTACAGATGCTTGTCGCCGCGGATGAACAGGCCGCCGTCCGTGACCGCGTAGGACGCGAGCGTGCGCTCCGCAATCGCGTTCTCGGCCAGCTTTTGGAATTTCTTACCGGCGGCGACGACCGTGCATTCGCCGTCTTCGTCCTGAAAATAGATGCGGCCTTCGGCGTACACGGGCGAGGCCGAAAAGCCGCCGCCGATACGGTGTTGCCAATGAACTTCGCCCGTCGCGGCATCCGCGCACGTTGCGATGCCGCGGTCGGAAACCATGTACAACTCGTCGCCCACCAGCAGCAGCGACGGCGTGTTCGGCGCGCCCTTGGACAGCGTCCACGCGACGTGGGTGTCGGTCACGTCGCCTTTGCCGTCGGGCCGAATCGCCATCACCACCGGCGAATCGTAACCCGTGCTGATGTAGACGAGTCCGTGACCGTAAACGGGGCGCGGGATGACGGAGTAGCCGTCGTAGCGGACGCGCCAGAGTTCCTTGCCCGTGGCCGGATCGAAGCCGCCTACCGATCCCGCGCCTGGACTGGCGATTTGCTTGCGGCCGGCGACCTCGAAAACCAGCGGCGTGCTGAACGCGAATTTCTTGACCATGTCGCACGCGCGGGGCGTCTTCCAGATTAGGTCGCCCGAGCGGCGATCGACGGCGGCCAAGAACGGGTCGCTCGCCCCGTCGCAACTGAACACGAGCTTGCCGTCGAAGAGCGCCGGCGAACCGCCGTTGCCGTGAACCGGAGGATACTTGAGATCGTCGTTCTTCCACGCGATCTCGCCGTCTCGCGTCAGGCAGGCGATGCCTTGGTGGCCGAAGTGAACGATGACCTGGCCTCGGTCGACGAGCGGCGTGGGGCTGGCGTGGCTGTTCTTGGTGTGAATCTTCGGCGACTTGTCGGATGCCTGGCGAAAGACTTCCGCTTGCCATAGCGGTTTGCCCGTCGCCGCGTCGAACGCGATCGCACAGAGCGCGAGGTCGCCTTCCTTGCCATCCTCGACCGGTATCGCAGCGGTCAGATACACGCGGCCATCGGCCACCGACGGGCTCGACCAGCCGGAGCCGGGAACAGCTTGCCGCCAAACGACATTCTCAGTGGCCGACCACTCGACGGGCACGCCGCGAGCCGTCGAGATGCCCTGCCCCGTAGGCCCGCGGAACTCCGGCCAATCGTCGGCGGCCCGGGAAACAGTCGTGACGACGAATGAGACGCTTAGCAAGAACGGCGGGACTCGGCGGAGCATCGTGTCTTCGTCCTCGCGATATAGGGTGGGTTGCGGACGGATTGCAATTCCGTCCTACAAGTGGTGGGCAGGCACACGTGCGGAAACCGGCGGGGAAATAGCACCGCTATCATATCTTGCCTGTCGGGCCGCGGCCACGGTTCCGGAGTTACACCTTGGAGCGGCGTGCGATTCGGGCATTGCGCCGCTGGGGGTACACCACACTCACTTCGCGTCGTCCCATCCAAGGAACTCGCCATGACCAGCCGTCGCCGTCGCCACGCCGAGAAATTGCCCAGCTTGTCTCGTTCGCGCATTTCCGGAACCAGTCGTGCCCGGCGGCGGTTTACCGTCGAAACGCTCGAAGGCCGCCGTTTGCTCGACGCCAGCGAGGTCGGTGGGCCGGTCTTCGATTTCGACTCCGAGACGGGTGTCCTCAGCGTCACGACGACCGAAAACGACGATGCGGTGACGGCCTCCGTCGTCAATACCGATCCGGCGCCCACCGACCCGATCGACCAGCGTTCGCTGAAGGTCGACGTCGAGACGGGCGGCGGGACGTTCTCGTGGAGCGGCCCGTATCACGACGTGACCGCCATTCATTTCGATCTCGACGCCGGCGACGACACGCTCCTCGTGCGCGACGCCGTGGGGCAACCGATCACCGTCGATGCCGGCGCCGGCAACGACCGCATTGCGGCCGGCGGCGGCGCGGCTCGAATCCACGGCGGCGACGGCGACGACCATATCACGGGAAGCCCCGAGGCCGACGTGATCGACGCCGGCGCCGGCAACGATGTCGTGTTCGGTCTTGGCGGCAACGACACGATCCAAGGCGGCTGGAACGACGACGAACTGCACGGCGGCGACGGCAACGACCTGATCGTCGGCGACCCGGGCGATTGGAACCGCATCGACCCGATCCCGACGCCGTTCCCCGAAGGCGAACCGACGCCGGTCGAAGGCGAGATCATCGAGGCGATGCCCGCGGTGATTCTGCCGCATCCGGGAAACGACAGGATCTTCGGCGACGCGGGGAATGATCGGCTGCACGGGATGCTCGGCGACGATGAGATTCACGGCGGCGACGGATTCGACGGCATCCACGGCGGCACGGGCAACGACGTGATCTTCGGCGGCGACGAACCCTACATCGTCTATGTCTCGCCCGGCGGAAACAACGGCCTCAACAACGAGATTCTTCCCGGACCGGTCGGCGACAGAATTTCCGGCGGTCGCGGCGACGACAAGATCGACGCCGGCCGCGGCGACGACCACGTAAGCGGCGACGAAGGGAACGACTTCATTCAGGGCGGCTGGGGCAACGACTTTCTCGCCGGCGGAACGGGCAACGATACGATCGTCGGCGATCCGGGCGATTGGGACCGGCTCGACCCGATTCCGACGCCCGACCCCGACGAGACGGACCTTGCGGTCGAGGGCGAAGTGTTGCCCGGCGACGCGGCGAATGCAACGGATCCGGCCGTGGCAATCGACTATCGCGGCAACGACGTAATCCGTGGCGACGATGGCAACGACCGGTTGCACGGCATGCTCGGCGACGACGATATCGCCGGCGGCGACGGCTTCGACGGCATTCATGGTGGCACGGGCGACGACCGGATTTCCGGCGGCGACGAACCGTACATCGTCTACATTCGGCCCGGTCCCGTTGGCGACAAAATCTCCGGCGGCCGCGGCAACGACAAGATCGACGCGGGCAACGGCGACGATTGGGCTTCGGGCGACGAAGGCAACGACTTCATCCAAGGCGGTTGGGGAAGCGACTGGCTTAGCGGCGGCGACGGCAACGACGTCATCGTCGGCGACCCCGGCGATTTCTCCATCGAGCCTATTCCGCATCCGGCGAATGCCGAGAGCGTAAGCGTCGTCGATGCGATGGCTGACGCGGTGATCGTTCGCGACGACGACGAAGTCGTCCGCTCGCGGCCGCACAACGACTACATCGAGGGCGGCGAAGGAAGCGACCGCTTGCACGGGATGCTCGGCGACGACGTAATCCACGGCGGCGGCTGGAGCGACGGCATTCATGGCGGCTCCGGCAACGACACGATCACCGGCGGCGACGAGGGGCCGTTTGTAATCGCCATCTTCCCGCCGGTGTACGGCGGCGACCGGATTCACGGTGGTTTGGGCAACGACCGGATCGACGCGGGTGGCGGCGACGATACCGTCGACGGCGGCGCGGGTGACGACGCCATCCAAGGCGGGTGGGACAACGACGTTCTCTCGGGCGGACTCGGCAACGACGAAATCGTCGGCGACCCGCGCGACCTCGTGCCGACGCCCATTCCCGCAGCATTCGCGGTTGCCGCGAATGTTCCCGCGGGCGAACCGCTCGATCCGGGCGCCGTTGCCCTGCTCCGCGCAAACGACACGATTTACGGCGACGCCGGCGACGACCGCATTCACGGGATGTATGGCAATGACCTGATCCACGGCGGCCGCGGCCACGATGGCATCGATGGCGGGTCCGGCGACGACGAAGTATTCGGCGACAACGGCAACGACAAACTCCTGGGCGGCATCGGCGACGACCGCATCGACGGGGGCTTCGGCAACGACTGGATCGGCGGCGGAGCGGGCAACGATTTCATTCAGGGCGGTTGGGGCGACGACGAAATCCACGGCGACGGCGGCAACGATTCGATCCTTGGAGATCCCGGCGACATCGACGCGATCGATCCTACGCCCGATCCCGACTCGAACCGCGACGATCCGACCGTGGGCGAAGTGATTCGCCTCGATCCGCAGCGGCCGCTGCGCCTTCGCGGCAGTGACCTCATCTACGGCGGCGACGGGAACGACCGCATCAACGGCATGTTCGGTAACGACCGGATTCGCGGCGGCGGAGGCAACGACGGGATCGCGGGCGGTTCGGGCAGCGATCGCATTGCCGGTGGCGAAGGGAACGACCGCATTCACGGCAATCGTGGACGCGACCGGTTGCTCGGCGGCGAAGGCGACGACCGCGTGGTCGGCGGACCGGGTAGCGACTACATCGCCGGCGACGCGGGGGCGGACGGCCTGCACGCGCTCGACGGAGTCGTCGACGTGATTTGCCGCGACAACCTCGACACGGTCAGCGCCGATCCACAGGACGTGTTCGTGTGCTTGCCGGGTCCGGTCATGGAAATCGTCCGCGTACGGAGCACGATGTGGAGCGGCAATTTCGACGACCGGCCCGCGGAGACGAACGCGGCGGTTCGCGTTGGCTTCGAGATCGACATTGCCGGAGACGGCACGACGACCGTTCCGTGGGCGAATATCGACCAGATCGTGATCGCCTTCGACCAAGCCGTTTCGCTCGATGCAAGCAGCTTGATCGTGCAAGGCATGGACGGACGATACGACGTTGCCGCGTTCCATTACGACGCCGCGACGTTCACCGCAACGTGGACGCTCGCCAAAAAGATCGGCGGCGACAAGATCGCGCTGGCTGTCGTCGATCGCAACGGCGAGAAGATCGGCAACGGACTCGACGCGCCGCCGGATTTGTCGACGCTGGCCGGCGACTCGGAAGGCGCCGGCAGTTCGAGCAACTCGTTTTACTTCAACGTGGCCGCGGGCGACGTCAACGGCGACGGCGTGGTAGATGTACGCGACGTTCGGCAAGCGTCGGCCCGGGGTGTGTTTTCCAGCGTGGGTGACGAAGCGTACGTCGCCGAACACGACTTCGACGGCGACGGCACGATCACGCTTCTCGACGTGCTGGGGATTCGCGATGCGCAAGGCACGAGGCTCGCCTCGGGCACGCCGTCGATCGTCCTACCCGGCCGGGCACCTGCCGCGGCCGGGGCCGTAATCGCCGCAGCGCCACAAGCGCACGCGGCGGATCGGGTCCTGACGGCGGTCGGCAACGCCCGAGCCGATCGCCGGCAGGACGCCCGGCGGCCCGTGGCGGAGAGCCGGGCATTGGCGTTGAGGACGTCGGTCGACGCGGTGCTCTCCGGTAACGGAAGTTCAACGGGGGCAGGGTTGAGCCTCCGAGCACGACGGGCGCTGCGCGGATTCGCAGAATGACCTGGCCTGCGTTTGGAAGCGAGTTCTCCCCCGACGGGTAATCGAGCTCGGCGCGTACCCTGCGATGGACGCCGCGCCCCTGGCGTTCTAAAATAATGGCTTGGCAGGAGGTTGCGCCGATTGGGCGCGATGGTTGCCGGGCCGGCTTGGTCCCGGTGCGCCTGGCTGCCGAACCCGCTGGGGCCGTCTCCACGTGTCGACCGCTGTCGCCGCATTTCCGACCGAACGTGTACGGTCCGCCGTGCGGCGGATTGACGCGGCCCTCGATGCGTTTTCTCGTCCGAGCGAGGGATGCCCTGCGGCGCTCGCGGAGGCGATGCGATATAGCCTGCTCGCTCCCGGCAAGCGGCTTCGGCCCACGATGGTGTTGCTCGCGGCCGAGGCTTGCGGTGGAGAGATAGAGGCGGCATTGCCCGCGGCGTGTGCCGTCGAGATGGTTCATGCCTACTCGCTCGTTCACGACGACCTGCCGGCGATGGACGACGACGACTTGCGGCGGGGCCGGCCGACCTGCCACGTCAGGTTTGGGGAGGCGCTGGCGATTCTGGCCGGCGACGCCCTGTTGACGTTGGCGTTCGAGGTTTTGGCTCGCGAAATCGAGCCGGAAGCGCTCGCCGGTCGGTGTTGCTTGGAACTGGCGCGGGCGGCGGGAGCGGCGGCATTGGTCGGCGGGCAGGCAGACGACCTGGCCGCGGAGGAAACCGGCGGCGACGCGGCCATGCTCGAAGCGATTCATCGCCGCAAGACCGGGGCGATGTTTTTGGTCAGTTTGCGGCTCGGCGGGCTGTGTGCCGGGGCGGATAACGAACAATTGGCCGCGCTCGATGCGTATGGAAAGGCGATCGGGTTGGCGTTTCAGATCGTCGACGATCTGCTCGATGAAGGCGGCGACGAGACGGCGATGGGAAAACGAGTCCAGAAAGACGCCGACCGGGGAAAACTGACTTTTCCACGGTTGTTGGGTGTCGATGAGAGCCGCCGCAGGGCGAGTTCTTTGGTGGCCGGTGCGCTGGCCGCGCTTCGCCCGTTCGGTTCCGCAGCCGAAGGCTTGGAAGGCCTTGCCCGATACGTGTTGGAAAGGAATCGGTAGTGCATTCCCTATTGTCCAAAATCGAATCGCCGGACGATCTGCGACGGTTGTCGCTGGTCGAGCTCGAGCATTTGGCGGTCGAAATCCGCGAGACGCTGTGCCACATCGTGACGACGCGGCCGGCCCATTTCGCGTCGAACCTCGGCGTGGTCGAGCTGTGTCTCGCGTTGCATATCACGTTCGATTTTCGCCGCGACCGGCTGATTTGGGACACCGGGCACCAGATTTATCCGCACAAGCTCGTCACCGGGCGGTTTCGCGAATTTGGCACGATTCGCACCCGCGGGGGACTGATGGGTTATCCCAACCCCGCGGAGAGCGAATACGACCTGTTCATGACCGGACACGCGGGTTGCAGCGTGTCGACGATGCTCGGCCTGGCGTCGGGCGATGCCATTGCGGAAGCGATTGCCGAGCAGAATTCCGCGAACAACGGACACAAGAATGGAGAAGCGACCGAACCGCGGCATCACGTGGCCGTGATCGGCGACGGGGCATTTCCGTCGGGCATCGTGTACGAGGCGATGAACAACGCCGGCGGCTTGAAGCAGAAGTTGCTCGTCGTGCTCAACGACAACAAGATGTCGATTTGCCCACGGGTCGGCGGAATGGCCGAGTATTTGGACCGGCTGCGGATGAACCGGTTCTACACGGGCCTCAAGACGGAGGTGCAGCGGTTCGTTTCCAACGTGCCAGTCGTCGGCGATTCGGTCGAGCGGTTTTTGGGCAACATGAAGGAGTCGCTCAAGGCGGGCCTGCACGGCGGGATGCTGTTCGAGGAACTCGGCTTCCACTACGTCGGGCCGATCGACGGTCACGACATTGCGAAGCTGCAGAAGTATCTGCGGATGGTGAAGGAATCGGAAGGGCCGGTGCTGTTGCACGTGGTGACCGAAAAGGGGCACGGGTTCAAGCCGGCCGCCGAGGATCCGGTCTATTTCCATACGCCGCCCGTGTTTCGCCGCGAGGCGGACCGTGCCGTGCCGATGCCGAAAACCGGCAGTGCGGCCTATACCAACATTGCCAGCGAGTCGATTCGCCGCGCGATGCACGCCGATCCGCGCGTGACCGTGCTCACCGCCGCGATGTGTCAGGGAAACAACTTGGAACGCGTCCGCGACGAGTTTCCACAGCGATTCTTCGACACGGGCATTTGTGAGTCGCACGCCGTCGCGTTCGCCGCCGGGCAGGCCAAGAGCGGGCTGCGGCCGATCGTCGACATCTATAGCACGTTCTTGCAGCGGAGCTTCGATCAGATCTTCCAGGAAGTTGCGCTGCAGAACTTGCCCGTGACGTTCATGCTGGATCGCTCGGGGCTAACCGGGCCGGATGGTCCGACGCATCACGGGGCGTTCGACATGGCGTACCTGCGGATCTTCCCGAACGTGACCGTGATGGCGCCGGGCGACGAGAGCGATCTCGAAGCGATGATTCCGTTTGCCCTCGCGCACGACGGTCCGGCGTCGATTCGCTATCCCAAGGCGAAGGCCGTGCGCATCGAGCGGGCGGCGGCGCCGGTCGAGCTTGGGCGCGCGGAAGTGCTCGAATGGGGCGACGACGGGATGATCGTCGCCTGCGGAACGCTGCTCGCCGAAGGCGTTCGGGCGGCGCAACTGCTCCGCTCGGAAGGATTCGATATCGGCGTCATCAACGCCCGGTTCGTCAAACCGCTGGATACCGAGACGATTCTGCGAGCCGTGGCGAATTGTGGCGCGGTCGTCACCGTCGAGGAAGGCACGCTCGCCGGCGGGTTCGGTTCCGCCGTGCTCGAAGCGGCGTGTGCGGCCGGCGTGGAGACGACGCGGCTCCGCTGCTTGGGTATCGGCGATCGGTTCATCGAACACGGCGAACGCGACGAGTTGCTCGCGTCGCTCGGGCTTAACGCGGAAGGCATCGCCGCGTCGCTGCGAGCGCTGATGCGGACCGATTCGGAGTCGTTTGCCGCGGGCGAGCACGCGGCGGCCGTTTCGAGGTTCGACGCGCGGCACCGGGCATAACTGCGAGGGTTTGTTATGCCGCCTCGCGTCATCTTGCTCTCCAGCGGCGAACGGCCGGACATCGTCGAGGCCGTCGAGCGGTTCAAGCCGCTCGTGACGAAACATGCCGAGATCGTGCTCGTCGATCTGTTTGGAACCGCCGATCTCGCCGCGGTCGAGGCGGACCTGGTGATCGTGTTCGGCGGCGACGGCTCGATCTTGCGGGCGGCGCGGCAGATGGGCGCGCGGCAGTTGCCCGTGCTGGGCGTGAACTTGGGCAAGCTCGGATTTCTGGCCGATATCGCGCCGGAGGAGTTCGAGAACGCCTTGCCGCAGGTTTGTGCGGGCAAGGGCCGCGTGGAGGAGCATTTGATGTTCGAGTGCCGGCTCGTGCGCGACGGAAAGGTCGCGGCCGAGCGGCTCGCGCTCAACGAAGTCGCCGTGCTCGCTGGGCCGCCGTTTGCGATGCTCAACGTCGATCTGTACGTCGACGCGGAACTGGCCACGACGTATAGCTGCGACGGGCTGATCGTCAGTACGCCGGTCGGCTCGACGGCGCATAGCCTTTCCGCCGGCGGGCCAATCTTGCGGAAAGACCTCCAGGCGGTCGTCATCTCACCAATCAGCCCGCACACGCTGACGAACCGGCCGGTCGTGGACTCGGCGGATCGGGAATACACGCTGTCCGCGCCGAACGCTCGGGCGGAAACTTCGCTCGTCGTCGACGGGCAATTGGTCGATCGGCTCGGGCCGGCGGATCGCGTGGTGATTCGCCGCGCCCCGGTGACGTTCAAGATGGTCCGCGTCGCCGGGCACGGATATTATCGCACGCTTCGCGAGAAGCTAGGCTGGGGCGGCGGACTGGCGATCCGCGACAAATAGGGCAAGCGGCGGCGTTTGATCTTGACCCGGCGGCAACGACTTTGTATCCCTCCGCGTCATGCCGCCGCCCGCGCCAACGTCAGCGCCCCACGCTACGCGCAAATGCTTCATTGCATTCGTGCTCGCGCTGCTCAGCGCCGGCTGCATTGCTCCGATGGCGGCGATCATCACCGCGACGCCTAATTTCGTCAATCCGCTCGCCGGCCGCGTGGATATGTCCGAGACCACGCAAAAGGTGCTCGGCGTCCATGAACAGTTCTTCGTCGACGTCGGGCCGCCGGAAGCGCGGCTTTCCGTAAGCGTGATCGAACCGCACCCCGAGCTTACACTCAATGTCGTGTCCCAACCCAAGGGAACGGTGATCGTGTTGCACGGCGTTCGGGCGTCGAGCTTTTGGATGCTTGGCACGGCGCACAGTATTGCCGAAGCCGGATACCGCACCGTGCTCGTCGACCTTCGCGGACACGGGCGGTCGTCGGGAGAATGGCTCACGTACGGTCCGCAGGAAGCAGCGGATGTTTCGCAGGTGATCGATGCTCTGTATTCCCGCGGTCTGGTGGCAGGCGAACTCGGCGTGTATGGCATTTCATATGGCGCGACGGCGGCCGTGCATTTGGCCGGACGCGATCGTCGCGTGAATGCAGTCGTGGCGGTCGCCCCTTTCGACTCGATGCGCGACGAGGTGCCGCACTACAGCCGCATTTTCTCGCTCGGTTTGGGCGCCTTAATACCAGAGACAACCTATCAAGCCGCGATCGACCGCGCGGGAATTGTGGGCGGCTTCGATCCCGACGCAGCCGCGGCGAGCGATGCAGTGCGCGGCGCGGCCGCGAGCATATTGATTTTGCACGGTCAGGAAGATTGGCTCGTTCCGCCCGGCAACGGCGCTGCGATTCATGCCGCATCGCCCGAGCGAAACGAATTGGCTTTGCTGCCGGGACTCGGGCACGTATCGATCTGGTTCGATCCGAGCGGAGAGGTGTCCGCGCGCGCGATTGAGTGGTTCGACCGGCATTTGTCTCAGCCTGAACAATAGCATCGCAGATTTGAGATTTCGAATTCGAAATCCCGGCGAGCAATCTGACCCAGTGATTTATTTCTACTTGAAAGGATTCGATACGATGAGAAGGTTGCTTGGATGTCTGGCGGCAGCGGTGTGCATCGCCCTGGTTTCGGCAGCGGGAGCGGATGAGCCGACGAAGTATGACCTCAAGTACAAGTTCGCGCCCGGCGAGACGATTCGCTCGAGGGTGACGCACACGAGCGACGTGCATACGACAATCAAGAACACGCACGAGAAGGCCACCAGCAAGGCCGAGTCGGAGAAGGTCTGGCGGGTGACGGCCGTTTCGCCGACGGACGAGGCCACGTTCGAGTATTCGGTCGATTATGTCGCAATGCGCGGCAAGGTGGGCGACTATGCCGAGGTCGTTTACGACAGCCGCAAGGACGTGGTGCCGCCCGACGTGTACAAGGGGGTGGCCAAGACCGTCAAGACGCCGATCGCCGAGATCACGCTCGACGCGCGGGGCCGCGTCGTGAAGCGCGAGGTGAAGCTGCAGAACGCCCCGGCCAACGTTAGCGGCGGAAGCGTTACCCTGCCGATGCCGAACGAGCCGATCGCCGTGGGGCATTCGTGGTACGACGATTTCAAGATTCCCGTGAAGGTCGACGGCGCGGCGGGCGCGAAGATCGACCGCCAGATCAAGGCCCGGCAGAAGTACAAGCTCGAAAGCGTGACCGACGGCATCGCTCGGATTTCGGTCGTGACGCAAGTTCTCGATCCGGCCCTACCCGCCGCGATCGAAGTGCAGCTCGTGCAGCGGATTCTCAACGGCGAGTTGAGGTTCGACATCGCCAAGGGGCGAATCGTGTCGCAGTCGATGAAGGTCGACGGCAGCGTCATCGACTTTCACGGGGCAGGGAGCTTGATGAAGTGCAAGATGGAGATCGTCGAGGAACTCGTGAGCGCGGCGGTTGAGACGGCGAAGAAAGACGAGAGAACGGAGAAGAAGTAGCTCGCGGAGTTTTGAATTCGTGTTGAACAGCCGCTTGTAGTCGTAAGAAGGAGCTTGTGATGTCGACGACTTTGGCCATCGTGTATTTGGTGTCGTTCTTCACGCCGATCGGCAAAGCGGCCGACGCGCCGCCCCCTGACGCTCGAATCGAACCCGCGGCGGCCAAGACGCCCAAGTCGTTGCCGAGTTCCGTGCGGATCGCGCGCGACCGCGATGCGGGCACGCTCGGCGTAGCGGGGCGAGAATATCGCGTGCGTTGCCGCATCGCGTCCAAGTCGCTTTCGTTCTCGACGCCGCAAATTACTGCGCGAGACGGCGAGCGGACGACGATCTCCGACGTGGCCAAGAGGTCGTTCGTGGTCGGCCACAAGACCGACGGCAATTCCCGTCTGCCGGTTTCTCGCGACGTGAACGAAGGAACGACGATCGATTTGACGGCAATCGGCGTCGACGGCGATCGGGTGATGGTGGACGTGGCTATCGAACTTCAGGGCGCGAGCGACAGGAGCGGCGACGATGAGCGATCCGTGCAGGTGAATGCTCTCAAAGGCCGGTTCATTGCGACCTCAAAGCTCGGAGCGAACGTCAAAGCGGAATTCGAAGGTTGGAGCGCCGAGATTGAGATCGAGGCAGCCGAATAGGCTTGCCTCGTCGAATCGGGCGCAACGACGGACGCCTTCTGCAATGCCGCGTCAACTTTGGCGTGAGCGTGTCTGGGCTGGGTCAGGGGTGTCACGGAGAAACGACACGCCCACGCCAGGGGCGACGCTGGTCAGGGGTCGGGGGTCAGGGATCAGGGCGATACGCGCCCGACCGCGCGGCGGCTAGCCCAGGAACACGAGCGTGTCGGCCAGCGTGGCGCGATCGCCGAGCCCGGTTGGCATCGGTCGGTTGGCGTCGAGGAGCCGCATTTCTTGGCGGAACTGCGACAGCGAATTGCCCGTTGGCGCCGGACGCGCCGCGGCTCTGTGGACGATCGGCGCTTCGGCGATTGCCGTCGCCGTCGCGGGGGCCAGGGCCCTGGTAGACGTTTCTTGCGGCGGCGCTGGCGGGTCGAACGAGAGCTCCGAGCGGAGAATCTTGACGTGGCTCGGAGCATCGACGCCGATCTGAACCGCCGAGCCTTTCACGCGGAGCACCGTGATCGTGATGTTGTCGCCGATTTGGATTTGCTCGGCCTTCTTGCGCGACAGAACCAACATGGCACACTCCTTTGCGATGCGATGGCGACGGGGTGGTCGTCAGTGAGGTGATTGACGAGAGGTGAGGAGAACCGAAGTGATGCGAGGCGGTTAAAGCACGACGTGTGCCAAACTTCGCTCGCCTTTTGCCGGTTTTTCGTAAAGCGTTGCGGTGCCTGAGGTTGGACACGCGACCGCAGCGCCGGGACGATTCGCGATAGTGTACAAATCTACAAACAAGATTACAAACGCCGGGTAGGTTTGTACAAACTTTGCCGGATTTACTTTATCGCGCGTCTCGGCCTCAAGGGCCGCGTTCGCCGGGATTGCGCGGTCGGGCGTTCGTCGGGGACGGGCTTGCTGGTAACGGGCGATTGGCGACGTTCGCGCGCCTTGCCCCCGGCGTGTTCACCGGGGGGCTAAATGGGGCCCCGGGGGCGAAATGTGGAGGAACGGCTTTCTTGGCCGCGGCGGCGGTCTTATTCTGAAAGCTATGCTGTTCGCCGATCGCATCTCGCTGCCGAACCTTGCCGCACTCTCCCGAAGGTTGGCGATTGGCTCGGCGGCCGGCATCGACGTGCGGACGCTCTGGCGGCGCGAGAGCGAACGCGGCCCCGCGGCGCTTCGACGCGAAGCCGGTCGAGTCTTTGAAGCCGTTTCCGCGGGCGAAGCGGTCGGCGACGCGATCGCACCACGGGCGTACTTCCCCAAGCTGTTTCGCCAACTCGTGGCCGTCGGCGACGAGACCGGAAACCTCGCCGAGGTCTATAAGCGGCTCGCCGACCATTACGACGACCGCGTCAAGCTCCGGCGGTCGTTTCTCGCCGGTCTGACCTGGCCCGCCATTCAACTCGCGATGGCCGTGCTGATCGTCGGTGTGCTGATTTGGGCGATGGGCGCGATCGCATCGATGTATCCCGGGCGAAAACCGCTCGACCCGTTGGGCATCGGGCTGGCCGGCACGTCGGGCGTCATCGTTTATGTATCCGTCGTTGCCGCGATCGCTGCCATCGCAGCACTGGCGATTCGTTCGGCCGTCCGCGGCGCGGCCTGGACGCGACCGCTACAACGCCTGGCGTTCAACCTCCCGCTGGTCGGAAGGCCGCTGCGCACCATCGCGCTTGCGCGGCTGTCGTGGACGCTGCATCTCACCATGAATTCGGCGATGGAAGTGCGTCAAGCCTTGCGGCTTGCGCTCGAATCGTCGGGAAGCGCGCAATTCGCCTCGCTAGCGGACACGGTTTGCAACGCCGTTGCGACAGGAAGCGAGATTCACGAGGCGCTCAGGTCGACCCGCGCGTTTCCGGCAGATTTTTTGGACGCCGTAGAGGTCTCCGAACACAGCGGTTCCTTGGTCGAATCGCTCGACCGACTCTCGCGGCAATACGAGGAGCAAGCCCAGGCGGCCTCCGGCGTGTTGGCGACGATCGCCGGATTTGCGGTATGGGCAATGGTCGCGGCGCTGATTATCGTGGTGATCTTCCGGCTGTTCTTCAGCTACCTGGGGATGTACCGCAGTCTCATGTAGCCGGCACGGCAGCAACGCGAACGGCCTTTGCGAGAACACGAGGCAACACCGATGCGATCGATCAATCGACGCGAGATCGTGCAAAGTGGTTTGACGACCGCGGCGGCTCTGCTGACGTCGCAGGCACTTGCGCAAGAGTCGGCGAAGGAATCGCCGCGACTTGACGCCAACGAGGGCGAGAAGGCGGACCCGTTCTCACATTTCCGCTATGCGCTCAACACCGCCACGATCCGCGGGCACAAACTGGGTTTGGTCGAGCAGTTCGAACTGGCCGCGAAGGCGGGCTACCACGGCGTCGAACCGTGGATCGACGACATCGAGAAGTACAAGAACGGCGGCGGTTCGCTGGCCGACATGAAGAAGCGGATCGCCGACCTCGGACTCGCCGTCGTCGGCGCGATTGGGTTCGCGAATTGGATCGTCGACGACGATGCCGCGCGGGCGAAGGGATTCGAGCACGCGAAGCGCGACATGGATCTCGTGGCGCAAATCGGCGGCACGCACATCGCCGCGCCGCCGGCGGGCGCCACCGACAACGCCAATCTCGACCTGCGCAAGGCGGCCGAGCGGTATCGCAAGCTGCTCGAAGCCGGCGACGCGATCGGCGTCGTGCCGCAGGTCGAAGTGTGGGGTTTTTCCAAGTCGCTGAGCCGGTTGAGCGAATGCGCGTTCGTGGCGATCGAAAGCGGCCACCCCAAGGCGTGCGTGCTCACCGACGTGTATCACCTGTACAAGGGCGGGACGGACTTTGCTTCGTTTCCGCTCGTCTCCGGCGCGGCGATGCACTGCATGCACATGAACGACTATCCGGCCAACCCGCCGCGGGAGAAGATTGCGGACAAGGACCGCGTCTATCCCGGCGAGGGCGTGGCGCCGATCGGCAACATCATCCAGGCGCTGCAAGCGAGCGGGTTTCGCGGCGTGCTATCGCTCGAATTGTTCAACCCGACGTATTGGAAACAGGACGCGCTCGAGGTCGCGAAGAAGGGACTCGAGAGCATGCGAAGCGCGGTGCGTCGGGCGTGTGACGGTGGCAACGAGTGAGCCGCCACAGAGTTTGGTCTACAAGCGGTTTGGCCGGCGAGCGCGAAACGACTCGTCGCCACTGCGCCCAGCGGGGCGCGTCCAGACTCCAACGTCTCACGGCAACATCCGAGCTTGCCGCGGTTGGGCCGCCAAATCTAGATTTCGCCCGAGATTCGTCGCGTTGGCCTACGCGCGCTGCTCGGCGACTTTCATCAACTCTTCGAGTTCCGAATCGAGGCGATGACGCAGCGGGCTTTCCGGGCGCAGGTTGTCGATCAACGATTGCGCCTTGGCCACCACCTCGTCGTTCATCTCGCGTTGGCTGAACAACTTCCGCCAACTTGCCGCCACTTCTTTCTCGGTAAGCAAGGGAAACCTCACTCAGACTGGTATCGAATCGCCACCGCAGTTCATTCTATTCGGTTCGCGCGGCCTCGCAAGCGTGGGCCGGAATGAAAAAACTCGCTCGATGCACGGTTGCGGGCCACTTGCCGTAATGCGGTGCCTTCGATTATCCGTCGGAGAGTGCGCGACGGATTTGCTGCTGACCGTCAGTGCATTAGCGCGCCGAACGCGCTGGAGTCGGCGGAACGACGTGCGGTCCATCCGATGGCGGCGCTTCGTCGCGCCCGGTGGGCCTCGCTTGGTTCGACCCGCGCGACGTTTGGATCCAGCCTCCAGCCGGCCGCAAAGTCTTCCTGCGCTCTCCACCTCGCCACGCGCTGGCAACGATCGGTCGGTTAAATCGCTCGAATCTGAAGAATCGGCACGCCCGGCGACGATGGAACCGAAAGGAGTCCCGAAAGTTGACTTCGTATGTAAACATTGTTATGATTCCAAAGCCACAGCGAAATCCTGCGTCACGGCAGGTCGGACGACCCGAACTGCGAGTCCGTTGGCCCGACGACCCGCTCGTTGCTCTCATGCCCAGCACGCCACCCGTATCTGCCGACACCGAAAGCATTACGCCGGTTCTTGGCACAGGCCCAGTCGCGGCACATTCAGCGACCGCAGCCCCCGAATCCCGAATCCCGAATCCCGAATCCCCCAGCCCCCAGCCCTCAGTCCCTGTTCCCACGCCGGAACTGCTCGACCAGCTTCGCCGCGACAGCGACCGGCTGGAATCGGCCACTCCCAAGGAAATCCTCGCTTGGGCCGTGGAACGCTATTTTCCCAAGCTGACCATGGCCACGGCGTTCGGCCCGGAAGGCTGTGTGATTTTGCACTACCTCGCCGAAGTCGAGCCGCGCGTTCACGTCTTCAACCTGGATACGGGCTACCAATTCGCCGAGACGCTCGAACTTCGCGAGCGGATCAAGCGGCGCTACGGGATCGAAGTCGAAATGAAGCAACCCGAGCTATCCGTCGCCCAGTACGAAGCCTTCCACGGCGGCCCGCTCTACAAGACGCAGCCCGACCGGTGCTGCTTCGACCGCAAAGTGAAAGTGCTCCAGCAGGCCGCCGTCGGTTTCGACGCCTGGATGAGCGGGATTCGCCGCGACCAAAGTCCGGACCGGGCGAAGGCGCCGATCGTCGGCTGGGACAAGAAGTTTGGCCTCGTAAAGGTCAGCCCGCTGGCCAACTGGACCAAGCAAGACGTCTGGAAGCTGATCACCGACCTCGACATCCCATACAACCCATTGCACGATCAAGGCTACACGAGCATCGGCTGCTGGCCCTGCACGCGGGCAGTGATGTTCGGCGAAGACGAACGCGCCGGCCGCTGGAGCGGGTTCGCGAAGACGGAATGCGGGCTGCATTCGTTGGAAGCCGCGAGCGCCAACGACGAAGCGGCGCCGCGAGCGACGGGACTGTAGCTGCAAGTTCTAAGGCTCGAGTTTCAAGGTTCAAATAAGGCTTAAGAATCAAGGCTTAAGCGGCCTTAACCCTCGAAAGCCGGTCTGAGCCTTAAACCTTCGACCTTATTCGAACCTTGAAACTTGAGCCTTGAAACTTTGCCATGCGCGTTTCCGCCAAAACCGAGTACGCTTGCCTGGCGATGTTGCAGCTTGCGGCGAGTCACAACGCCGACGAGCCGGTGCGGATTCGCGACGTCGCCGAGGCGCACGGCATTCCGCCGCGGTTTCTGGTGCAGATTCTCTTGCAGCTCAAAGTCGCCGGACTCGTGACGAGCACGCGCGGCTCGGCCGGCGGATATCAGCTTGCCCGCGCGCCGGACGACATCTCGCTCGCCGACGTGATCGCCGTGATCGAAGGCGCGGAATCGGAATCGACGCGCAGCGGCTTGCGCGATTCGCCCGCGGTTTATGCCTTGCGGGCGACCTGGGCGGAAATCGATGCCGCGGAGCGGGAAATGCTCGCCAACGTCTCGCTCGCCGATCTCGTCGCCCGCGCCCGCGGCGGCGTCGAGAACATGTACTACATCTGACGACGCTCGTAGCGGAAGTCGCAAGACTTCCGATGAACGAGCATCGGAACTCTTGGCGAGTTCCGCTACGCGATATGCCGTCTACCGATCGCGGCTAACCACGAACCCCGCCATCTGCGCCAGCACGTCGCGTTCGACCGACGCCGGAAGCTCTTGAAGGCTCGCAACCGCCGCCGCCGCAAAGTCGCGGGCCTTTCCGCGGGCGTATGCGAACGACCGATACCGTTCCAGCCACGGCAACATATCGGCGACGCGGTGATTGTCGGGCCGTGTGAGAATCGCTTCGATCGTCGCCCGGTCGCCGGCCGTGGCATTTGCGAGCAAATGGATTACCGGAAGCGTGGCCTTGCGTTTTTCCAGATCGGTGCCGAGCGATTTGCCGACGGCGTTTTCCTCGCCGACGAGATCCAACAGGTCGTCGGCGATCTGGAAGGCGATGCCCAGGTTTCGCCCATACGCGGCCAGCGCCGCCGCGGCTGCGTCGTCGCCGCCGGCGTAGTGAGCGCCCAATTCGCACGCGCACGCACAGAGTTCCGCCGTCTTCGCTTCGATGATCCCGAGATACTCGGTCTCGGCAAGCTGCAAGTCGCCGCCGGCGCGAACCTGGCGCAGTTCGCCTTCGCAGGTGATGTTCGTGGCCCGCCCGATGATCTGGCAGGCCAGCGTGCTGCCGGTCGTGGCCGCCAGGTAGAAGGCGTGCGAGAACAGGTAGTCGCCCAAGAGCACGCTCGCTTCGTTATCCCAGCGGGCGTTGACGGTGTCGACGTGCCGCCGCAGTTTCGCCTCGTCGAGCACGTCGTCGTGAACGAGCGTCGCGGTGTGGATCATTTCAATGACCGCGCCGAGCGTAATATGCTCGTCGCGCACCTGGCCGACGCTCTTGGCCGAGAGCAGCAACAGCGCCGGCCGCAGCCGCTTCCCGCCCAGGCGAAACGCGTGCTTGACCAGCTCGTCAATGAACGGATATCGGCTCTGAAGCTCGCTCCGCAAGCGATCGTCGACCGCCGATAGCTCGTCGCGAATGGGAGCGTACAGCGCCGCGAGCGCCGCGCGGGTGTCGGCCGGAATCGCTTCCGGCCCAGCCGCCGCCGAGAGCTTCGTTGCGCTCTTCGAGGGCGCGGTCGTCGTGGGCGCGGTCGTTGGTACGGCGGGCGTCATGCGTCGTTCCTCGTGAAATGTCCGCTCTTCCCGCCCGATTTCTCCTCCAGGCGGATTCGCTCGATCGTGATGCCGCGATCGACGGCCTTGCACATGTCGTAAACGGCCAGCGCCGCGACCGACGCCGCCGTGAGGGCTTCCATCTCGACCCCGGTCCGGGCCGTTGCCCGCGCCGTGGCCTCGATGGCCAGCACCTCGTCGTTTTCGAATTCGAGCCGCAGGTCCACCCCGTCGAGCGGCAGGGGATGGCAAAGCGGAATTAACTCCCAGGTCCGTTTGGCGGCCTGAATTCCGGCGAGCCGCGCGACTTCCAGCACGTCCCCCTTGGCCATCTTGCGGTCGCGCACGAGCCGGCCCGTTTCGGCGAGCATTCGCACCCGCGCCGAAGCCCTAGCCTGGCGCGCCGTGACTGCCTTGGCGCCGACGTCGACCATGCGCGACGCGCCGGATGCGTCGAAGTGCGATAGCTCAGCCATGTGCGCAAGGTGGCTTGCGGAAAGTGGTTCCGATCATTGTAGGACAGCACGGCGGATTGCGAAGGGGTCGCCTCGGGAAAGCGCTTGGTTCGTCGACGCTAAGAATTGGGGTGCCACTGCTGGCTAGTGCTCTGTCTAGATGAGACCGACAAGTGCTGGCGGCACTGTGGGACGGATTGCAATCCGTCCTACGAGTGCTATCGCCTATCAAATTCGCAGAGACGGACGACTAGCCCAGCAGTGCGATTCGCGAGGCAACAGTCAAACGGCCGTTCTCACTGCTGGGCAAGCCAGCAGTGGCGCCCACCCTCGATAAGAACCGAATACTCGGCGGTCCGCGCAACCAAGGAATCCATCAAGGTCACCGGGTACATCGCCAATGCGGTTGGAACCGGCGAATGCGGCCATCTCTTCGCTTTTTGCCCGAAGCGCGCCCGTTGTCCACGCCGGAAACATCGCGACCGTGCCCGTATGTGCCCAAGAATACCCCCGTGGTGTGATAAATTGTATGGTGCAGCATCGCGAACGGCGTCCAATCGAGCGGCGCCACGTGTCGCCGAACGTCCATAAACGTCAGGGCTGCGTTCGATGGTCCCCGATTCCCCGCAATCATTCCGCCGGCGCTGGTTGCTCTTGCTGCTGCTGGCGACGTTGGTCTGCCTGGGCCACTTCAATCGGGTTAGCATTTCGGTCGCCGGAAACGAGCGATTCATTCGCGACGGGCTGATCGACGAAGTGTCGATGGGGCAAATCTACACAGTGTTCCTGCTCGTCTATACGGCGTGCATGTTGCCCGCGGGCTGGTTCATCGACCGGTTCGGCCCGACGACCGCGCTCGCCTGCATGGCGCTCGGCATGGGACTTTGCGTCGCCCTTACCGGCATCGTTGGCTTGGGTCCTTCGGCGGCAGGGCTTTGGCTATCGCTCGCGTTCGTGCGCGGTGCGGCAGGCGCGGCGAGCTCGCCGCTGCATCCGGCGGCGGCGCGTTGCGTGTCGCTATGGTTTCCGTCGGGCATGCGCAGCCGCACCAACGGCATCGTGACGGCGGGCGCGCTCCTCGGCATCGCCGGATCCTATCCGGTATTCGGCGCGCTGCTGGACCGCTTCACGTGGCAATATGCGTTCGTAATCTGCGGCGCGGCGATGGTTGCTTTCGCGTGCGTGTGGAGGTTCGTCGCCGCAAATGGGGAAAGCGGCGGAAGGACGCCGTCCGCACTTCGGGAGGAATCCGATCCGCAGGCGATCGCCGTCGCTCCTTTGCGGCCACCGACTGCGGCACGCGGAGCATGCGCCCTGATTCGCGACCGAAGTCTGGTCCTGATTTCGCTCAGCTACGCGGCCGTCGGGTACTTTCAATACTTGTTCTTTTATTGGATCGAGCACTATTTCAGCCATACGCTGCAACTGTCGGACGAGTACAGCCGTGCGGCTTCGTCGATCGTGATGCTCGCGATGGCCGGCGGCATGGTGTGCGGTGGTTGGCTGGCCGATTCCCTGTGTCGCCGCTGGGGCGAAGCCAGTGGACGGCGTGCCGTGGCGGTTGGCGGTATGTCGGCAAGCGCCGCGTTCGCGATTCTCGGTATTGCAACGACCGATCCCGATCGCGTCGTATTGTGGTTCTCGCTGGCTCTGGCCTCGTTGGGAGCGTGCGAAGGCGTGTTTTGGACGACCGTCACCGACCTGGGAGGACAACATGCCGGCGTCGCCGCGGCGTTTCTCAACACGTTCGGCAACGCGGGCGGCGCGCTCGCGCCGTGGCTTACCGCCGTGCTGATGACGCGATTCGACTGGAGTGTCGCGCTCGGCGTCGCTTGCGCGATTAGCGTCACCGGCGGCGCGCTGTGGCTCGGCATCGACCCCCTGCCGCCAAACGAGCGGTAAATCGCATTCCGAACCAAAGTAGCCATCATGCTCCGCAGGATGGCGGACACGGCACCGAAGCGCCACGATGCCATCCGCACGAGCCAACGCGGACCTCCGTCAAAAGAAAAACCGTCGCGGGGGTCTAGCCGCGACGGGTTGATCTCGCTTCGTGAAGAATCGCGAGGTGGCAGCGGAGCTTGTCGCAAATTCGCCGAGCGCGTTGTGGGTGGGGGGAAAAGAAGGGCCGGCGAATCCGCATCGAGCCGCCGGCGGCGATTCCGGCGGCCTCGTCCGCTTCGATATCCGACTAGACCAGTTCTTTCCGCGAGCCGATCAACGTGCGGAGCCGTTCGGCCAACAAGGCCACGTCGAACGGCTTCTTGAACGTCTCGTTGATCGTCGAGCGATCGAAACTCATCGGGCTGCCGTCGTCCGGCAGCAGGGCGATCAAGATCGTCTCGGTGAACTCGGTGTTGCGGCGCAGATTCTGGCAAATCTGCAACGCTTCGTGCCGGCCGATCGAGAAGTCGACGATGATGCAGTCGGGATGGAAGCTCTCGGCTTGGATGCCGGCTTCGAATCCGCTCGAAGCGACGGCGACCTTGAACGACCGCTCCGACGGAATCTCGCGCTTCAGGTTTTCGATCAGCACCTGATCCTGGCCGACGATCAGCACCTTGGCCATCGTCTCGTCTTCCAGATCGCCAAGCGGCATGCCGTGTTCCTTGAGGAACCGGATCAGGTAGTCTCGCGGGATTCGCCGGTCTTGCGAGCCGGGAATGCGGTATCCCTTGAGACGACCCGAATCGAACCACTTGCTGACGGTGCGGGGGGCCACTTTACAGATCTTGGCGACCTGTCCGGTTGTGAAGACCTTCATTACAGGCACTCCGTGTATTTTCGCTGGGTGTGGGAACTTGAACCTGCGCCGGGCGTCACCGGTCCGGCACAAGTGGGTGCCCCTTGCTCGCGGTTGATCGAACGCGCCGTTGCGGTGGCGGCGAGCTTTCGATCGCATTCGCCGTTATGGGGTAACGAACGAATGACTCGCGAACATCTGGGTCGGGGCCGTGCTTACGTTTCGCTTCTCACTGCGGCTTGGTTTCAGTTCCCTCTGATCCGCGCCAATTGGAAGGCACGCGGCTTTGCATTTCCTCGCCGCTCGCAGCCGCTCGATCCAAGCCGCAAAAAGCTCGCTCTCCGTTGGCGGGCTTTCTGCGGCACGCAATCGGGCCATGCCGCAAACGACGACCAATGCAATCGCGACGCGCGGAGAGAACGCACAGAAATCCGTTCATCGCCCGAGGTCGCGGGCCATGAACGAACGGCGGCGAAGCCACAGCTTGGGAGCCGAGGCGCGGTCTTTCTGGCAGATCCCCCCTACGGCTTATCGGCAAACGGACGCAGGCTCTTAACCCGCGGAAACCGCGGATTACGAACTCCTGGCGTTCGCCGAACAAGCCTTCCGAAAGATAGTTTCGATTCGCGGGGGGCCGTTACTTTAAGAACTTTCCGACGCTCGTGACGTATGCTCCGGTGTTGACGCGATTACGGATGCCGAGACATGGGCGAGCGCGGCAAATCGCACAGTCGTAACCCATTGCCGCAAGTCGAGTTGACGCTAACGGTGACGACGAATCGCCGCGTCGCGAAAAGCTTGCCGCCACGCCGGCGCTCGCGAGCCGCATTCGCCGCGACAATACTTCTTACGTCGCGCCGATCGTGGCGGTTCTATCGGCAATCACGATTATTCCAGGTCGCCGGCCAAACGGAGGAACCGTAGCGGAAGCCGCAAGACTTCCGGCGAGCGACCAGCGGCAGTTTCTCGCGTCTTCGGAAGCCTCGGCGGCGTCCGCTACGATCGCTCGATGCCAAGCCGAGCTTTTAGCGACGCTCGATTACCATCGCGCCGCCTCTGCGCTCCGGGAAGTTCGGCGCTTCGAGATGAGTTTCCCTGCCGTCGGGCCAGCGGACGTGAATGCTCGCGGGCGACGCGGCCGCTTCGCCGCCAAACCAAGCGACGGGCGACGACTGCGACAAATAGCCGCCGCCGGCGTGAACTTCGGCCGTCTGAATGCGTCCCGACGTGCCGGCGACCGTAATCCGCGCGCCGATTCCCGTTGGATTGCCCGCGAGTCCAATCAGTCGGACGCCCAACTCGTCGCCCTCGACCGCCCGAGCCGCGTCTCGCTGCCAAGCAAGCGTTTCGCCGTCATTCACGCCCACGACGAGGTCCGGCCTGCCGTCGGCATTCAGGTCGGTCGACACAGCGCTCTTGGCATCGCCCGGCACAACCAGCCCGCTCTCGCTAGCCGCAACCGGCTCAAACGTCCCGTCGCCGTTTCCTACGAGCAGCATGCCAACTCCGCCATCCATCCGGCCGGTTTCCCATTGCGGCGTATAAAAATTCTGCGCGAGATAAATATCCGGCTTTCCGTCGCCGTTGAACTCACCTACGACAACCCCAAACGCCGGCGAGATCTGGGCAATCCGCGGCAACGCCACGAACTCGAATTTCGGCGCTCCCCGCGCCCCGCTCCCCGAACCCCGCGCCCCGTTAACCCACACCCCCGACTCCAGCGAAGTCGTCGCAAACCGCTTCGCATCCGCCAGACACTTCTCTGTGTAAATGTCGTCCAGCGACGCCAAGGCAAAGTCTTTGTACGTCGCAAACTTGTCGCGGATAAACGGCATCGCCTGCGAAGAGCAGCTTCGCCCGCGGACCGGGAAGAGCCGGTCGTGCTCGAACTCGGCCTCGACGAGTTGCATCGTGCCGCTCTTGTCGAAATCGCCGTAATAGAGCAGCGTCGGCTTCTTCGCGCTGGCGTGATACTTGGTGTTCAGGCCGAAGTTCGTCACGACGTAATCCATGTCGCCGTCGTTGTCGACGTCGCTCGCGGCGATGCCGTTGTACCATCCCGTCTTCTCGGCCAAGCCAGCTTCATTCGTCCGGTCGACGAGCTTGCCGCCTTCGTTGACGAGTAGCCGCAACGGGCCCCACTCGCTCGTGACGAGCAGATCGAGCCGGCCGTCGCCGTTGGCGTCACTCCACACGGCCGACGTCACCATGCCCGCATCGGCGAGCGCCGGCGCGACCTCTGCGGCGACATCCGCGAACTTCCCGCCGTCGTTCCGCAGCAGGCGGCTCGGCGGCGCGAGCGGATATTGTCCGGGAATCATGCGGCTACCGACGAACAAATCGAGATCGCCGTCGGCGTCGTAATCGCCGGCGGCCACCACGCTCCCGCTGTCGCGCAAGTCCGGCAGGGCATCCGCCGGCGCTTTCGTAAACTCGCCTCGGCCATCGTTCAAGTACAACCGGTCACGCAATACGTCGTCGCCCGGCTCGCATTCGACGCTGCCGCTGACGACGTACAAGTCCAGATCGCCGTCGCCGTCTGCGTCGAAGAGCACTGCGCCCATGTCTTCGTGTTTGGAGTCGGCCTCGAACGCCGCGCACGGCGCCTTGCGGAATGCCCCCTTGTCGCTTACGAGCAATTGCCCGGCCTGTCCGCTTGCTCCGCCCACGTACAAATCGTCGTCGCCGTCGCCGTCCACGTCGCCGCAGGCGATTCCCGGGCCAAGCTGCGAAAGTTGGTTCGGCAACAGCGGCTGCCGCTTGAAGTCGTCGAACGGCCGCTCGACGTGCTTCACGTCGTGAATCGCGTTGCTCCGCGCGAACCACGTCTTACCCGGCGACTGCGGCGAGCGCAACGTTTCGACCGCAGGCGCGGTCGTTTGTGCTTCGGTAATCGTGTAGTGCCGGTCCGCCGGAAGCTTCTCGAACGTCTGTTGCCGCCCACTCGGCCAGTCGACGACGAGCCGCGAGATTTCGGCATCGCCGCCCAGGCCAAAATGGACGCTCGGCTCGTTGCCGCCCAGAAAACCGGTGTTCGGAATCAACTGCCGCACTTGCACGCCCGACGGCGTTTCGAGCCGCACGCGGGCGCCGACGCCGAAGCGATTGTCGCCCGATCCGCGAAGCGACAACACGGCGCGATGGCCCGTCGCCGCGTCGTTGCGATACAGGCTTACCGGCTCGTCCAGGTTAACGACGACCAGATCGAGGTCGCCGTCGCCGTCGAGATCGCCGTGCGCCGCCGGGCCGCTGATGCCCTTGTGGTCGAGCCGCCACGGCTTGCTCGCGTCGTCGAATAGGAACTCGCCCCGATTGCGAAACGCCAGATTCTGCTCGGGCCGCGTGGGAAGCGCCGCGAACGCATCGAACTCCGTCTGCGTGGCCAGCGTCTTCCGCGGAGCGACGATGTCGGAATCGTTGAAACTCCGCGTCATGCCGTTGGTCACGTACACGTCCAGTCGGCCGTCGTTGTCGAAGTCGGCGAACTTGATCGTCCACGTCCAATCGGTCTTGGCCAACCCCGCGAGATAGGCCGCTTCGGCGAACCGCTGCGTGCCGGTATTGACGTACAGGGCGTTGCGCATCATCTGCCGCGACGGATAGGCCTCCAGTTCCGGCCGGCCCGCGCCCATTGCGCCCATCGTCGTCTTGGCCATGAAGTGGGTGGTGGCCGACATATCGGCGACGAGGAAATCGAACCGCCCATCGTTATCGAGGTCGCCGAAATCCGCGCCCATCGAGAACTGCGACGTGTGCGGCAGCACGTCGGCGACGACGTTCGTAAACGTGCCGTCGCGGTTGTTGCGATAGAGCTTGTCCTCGTCGTTCATGTCGTTGGCGACGTACAGATCGGTCCAGCCGTCCTGGTCGTAGTCCCACCACGTCGCGGAAAGTCCAAAGCCAAGACCGGCGATGCCGGCCGCGTCGCTCGCGTCGGTGAAGTAACCGTTGTCGTTGCGATAGAGAAAATCCGGCCGCCCGGCGGGACGCAGCGTCACCCTTCCGCCGCCCGTGTCCACGATGCCGAAGTAACGCCGATAACGCTCGACGACGTGCGGCTTGCCATCCGCCCCTTGCATTGTCACCTGGTCGCTCGGATAGCCGTGCGGATAGTAGACGCGATTGGTCAGTACGTAGACGTCGAGATCTCCGTCGCGGTCGTAGTCGCAAAACGTCGGTTGCAGCGAGGCATCGACGAGATTCAGGCCGAACTTCGCCGCCTCGTCGGTGAACCGCGCTTTGCCGTCGTTGATGAACAGTTGGTTCGGCCGCTCGTAGTTGCAGACGTAGATATCCAAGTCGCCGTCGGCGTCGATATCGACGAGCGCCGCGCCGGCCGCCCAGTTGTCGCCGCCGTCCACGCCCGCGGTCGCCGTAATGTCTTCGAACTTCCACGCCGCGGTCTGGCGATAGAGCTTGTTCGGCACGGGTCCGCCGGCGACGAACAGGTCGCTCTTGCCGTCGCCGTCGAGATCGCCGATCGCCGCGCCGCCGGCCATGAATCCGCTGTGATACAGAAACCGCAACGGGTGCTTCGCGTCGATCGGGGCCGTGAAATCGACGCCCGATTCGCTGGCGGCGACGCGCGTAAAACCGCCGGCCCGGCTTGCGTCCGCGGCGATCGCCGGAAGCGCGCGATAGGTGATCTCGCGCGGCAAATAGCCGGGCACTTCGCTCTCTACCGTCGTGGCATTCTCGGCCGCCGAGCCGGGCGCGGAGTCGTCAATTCGCTCGCCACAGCCGAAGGGCATGAACAGCGCCGCCGCCGCTGTCAGCCATGCCAGGCGGATCGTTGTGGAACCGTGCAAAGCGAAACGCCTGCGATCGAATTTCCCAGGCATGGAAATGGCCCGTGAGAGACGACCTGCCCCCAGTCCCGCCACAAGAGGCGTAGCGAGAGGAGCAGCGATTTCAGGATAGCTGCGATTTGTCGCGAATCCAGTGTTTTCCGCGCGGCTCGAAAGCGGCGTCCCCGCCTTCGGTCGCGTGGCTCACAATTTTGCGCTCCGAATACGCGGCTCCCGGCGGAAAGAATCGCGGTCTCGACTGCGAAATTTTTCGCGGAAAATAGTTGGCTCGGTTTGTTGACTTTCCCTCCGTCGTAACTAGTCTAGTGGGTTGTATGGGTTTTTCCGCGTGGAGGTTTCTGCGCGGTCGTTAGGGAGGGACGCTAATCAGGTTACGAAACCGTGTCGCTCGCCGACGCGGAGAAACATTCTCTCATCGGGCGGTCGCCGCCCGGTGTTTCGCGACCTGTGCGTGGCGCGGCGCTACGAAAGCGTCGCGATGCGGCGCGTCTCGGCGAATTCGCCGGGGCAAGCGGTCCTTCTCGACAGAACCGACTTTCGGTTTGGCCGAACGATCTCAAACACACGAACTCGGCAGCGACGCGGTCCTGCCGGCGACACCTTTGGAGCGCTAGTGAGATGAATGCGAGAAAACTCTTTGCTCGGAGCGCGAAATGGCTCCTAGCCGGCGCAATTTACGTCGGTTGTGCGACGTCGGCGCAAGCCGTGATTCTTGGCATCGGCGGCGTACCTACTCCGGGAGACCCGAACTTGACCGCTTGGTTTCGAGCGGATTCCGGCGTCACGCTCAATGGCGCGACCGTAGCTCAATGGGACGACCTGTCGGACATCGCGCTTAACACCAACCGCGATGTCACGCACCCGACGGCAGCGAACCAGCCGACGTTCATCGCCTCGGTTCCGGCGCTTAACAACATGCCGGCCATTCGGTTCGACGGCTCGAATGACTTCCTGCGCCGTACAGTCGACGGCTTGCCGGGCAGCGCGGCGACGGGCGTTCCCCAGCCTGCTGTCGGCAACAGCGACCGCACGGTGTTCGCGGTTGTCAACAATATCATGCCGCGGCCGGCCACGAACGGTATTGAACACGTGTTGCATTGGGGTTCCGCCACGAACGACTTCTCTTATGGCGTTCTCGCGGCGGCTGGCGGTACGCGAACGTTTTCCAATCACTATTGGGGCGGCGTCGACAACGGCTCGGTCGCTTCCAGCGCGCGACCCTCTGTCGTCACGTTCACCTACGACAACGATTTCCTCGCGGGCATTGGCCGCGCCGGCGCCGATCGTATGTGGGTCAATGGAATGAATGCCGGGCTCGTTGATCTTCAAGGCACGAATACTGTCCCCGTCGCACCGGCCCACCAGTTGAAGACCGGCAGCAACGCTTCCGCCCAGTTTGCACTCGGTAGCCGAATTTCCGGTTGGTCGGAAGGTTATCTGGGCGATATCGCTGAGGTGATTATCTTTGACCAAGCCCTTAGCGACGCGGATCGCATGTCGGTCGAAGGATATCTCTCAAACCGTTATGGCATCAGCTTTATGCCGCCTTCCGGGACGCACTCGTTGCCGTTCGAGTTTAACGCCGGCAACGCCGCGACGGCAGTTAATTCGCTCGTATTTAACGGTTCGGCGATTCCGAGCACCGATACGGTCGACGGTGCTCCGGTCGCTCGCATCATGCCGAACATCAACAACCAATCGGGTACCGTTTATCTCAACAAACCGGTTACGCTGGCGGATGACTTGTCGTTCAGCACGCAATTCGAGGTCCGCATGAATAACGGCGCCGGCACGGATTGCTGCGGCGATAATCCGGGCGCCGACGGTGTGGTCTTTATGCTTCATCAGGATCCGCGCGGCGCCGTGGCTGCGGGTTCTGGTGGCGGCGGTTTGGGCGTTGCCGGCGTCGCGCCGAACACTGTGGTCAATAATCCAACGGTCGGGCCCGCCGTATTTGTCGAGCTCGATACATGGCATGGCGGTTCGTGGGATGTGGCCGCAAACGCGAACACGAACGGCAACCACATTGCGATTAACACGTCGGGGGCTCGCTTCAGCGTCGAGCAATCGGCGGCCGGTGCGATTCCGCAGTGGACCGCCGTCTCGAACGCGCCTACGCGCAACGTGTGGGTCGACTACGACGGCAAGACCGACATGATGGACGTGTACGTTTCCGAGACGAACATTAAGCCCGCGTCGGCGACGATCTCGCAGCGAATCGACCTCCGCGGCATCTTCACTGGCAACGACGTGTACCTTGGCTTCGCCGGCGGTACGGGCGGGGCGAATCATACCGCCGAGCTTCGCTCTTGGTCCTTCGACTCGCAAGAGTCGTCGTCCGCACCGTACGAAGTCGTTCCCGCGGAATTCGCGTTTTCGGATTTCACGGGTCAGGAAGGAATCTTCCAATTCAACGGCACCGGCACCGCGGGCATTGTCGACGGCCGATTGCGATTGACGGACAACATCAACAACCAGGCGGGCAGCGCAATGCTGAACGTTCCGGTTGCCCTGCAACGGGACTTCAACTTCAAGACGAAGTTTGCGTTCGAGATTTCGCTTCCGGCCGGCGGCGGTCCTGCTGGTCCTGCGACCAACGGTCCCGGCGCTGATGGTTTGACGTTTGTGTTGACGACCGGCCCGCGAGGCGCTGCGGTCGTCGGCGGCGCCGGCGGCGCAATTGGCGTCGATGGTATCTCGGCGAACTTTGTCGCGATCGAATTGGATACCTGGGGCGGCGGCTCGTTCGACGGCGGCGTCACTGCCGGTCAGGTCCACATCGGCATCGACAGTTCGAACAACGCCCATCTCGGCCCGAACTCGGTCGCCCGCGCAATGATCCCGCGGTTCAATGACGGCGGCGACTATTTCGTGTGGGTCGAGTACGACGGAGCGACCAAGGTCATGGATGTCTTTTTCTCGCCGGACGATGTCAAGCCGGCCCTGCCGACGCTGACCACCACAGTCGACCTCCCGGCGTTGCTCGGCAACGCATACGACGAGATTTACGCCGGCTTCACCGCCGGTACCGGCGGGGCTAACAACCGTCACGAAATCCTTTCGTGGAGCCTCGTCCCCGAACCCTCGACCTACGTCCTCGTCTCGATGGGCGTGATCGGGCTGTTCGCGGCTCGGCGGCGGATGAAGAAGGCGTAGCGTTTGGCTCGCCGAGAGATTGGTTCATAACCCTTGCGGCCCGGATCGGCTTTGGCTGGTCCGGGCCTTTTTGTTTGCGGGGCGAGGGGCGAGGGGCGCGGGGCGAGGGGCGCGGGGCGAGGGGCG
>QEVJ01000263.1 GCA_003576845.1 Planctomycetota bacterium | reverse complement strand
CCGCATCTGGCCGTGCGGATGGCCGAACACGGCCGCCGAGCGCTGGCGTTCAGCGAGCGGCTGGTGGCCCGCGGGCTGAAAGTTACCTATCCCGGTTTGCCGTCGCACCCGCAGTACGAGCTGTTGCGGCAACTTGCGAATCCGGGCTACGGGGCGGGCGGAATCTTCTGCGTCGACATGGAAACGGCCGAGCGGGCCAACCGGCTGCTCGAAGGGTTGCAGAACGAACGCGGCTTCGGCTACATCGCGGTCAGCCTCGGTTATTTCGACACGCTCATGTCCGTTTCGGCGAGCAGCACGTCGAGCGAGCTCTCGCCGGAAGACATGAACCGGGCGGGAATCTCGCCCGGGCTGGTGCGGTTTTCGATCGGCATTACGGGGAGCCTCGAACAGCGCTGGTCGCAGATGGACTCGGCGCTGCGGAGCATGGGGCTGTAGTTCGTCGCGGGCGAATTGTGAGTGGTAAATTGTGAATCGTGAATTGCGAACGGAAGGAGCCGCCGACAAACATTCACAATTCACCATTCTCCATTTTCGATTCACAATTCTCCCTCAACGCCGGTGGGCCTCACTTCGTTCGACCCACCCTACGACCTTTGACCGCCGCTATAGCGGTCTGGCCGTTGGCTCGTCGGCGACTTGTTCGAGCGGATCGTCGATTGGAATCTCGACGAGGATCGTGGTGCCCTTGCCCGGCTTCGAGCGGATGGTTGCTTGTCCGCCAAAGAGTCGGGCGCGTTCTTGAATTCCGGCCAGACCGAACCGCGACGCAGGGATCGTATCGGGATCGAAGCCGACGCCGCGGTCGCGGACCGCGATCCGCAGCATGTGGTCGTGCTCGATTAGCTCGACGGTGGCCGCGCGGATGCCGCTGTGCCGATGGACGTTGGTGAGGGCCTCTTGAACGACGCGGTAGATCGTATTCTCGCGGGCCGGCGAGAATCGCTCGGTCTCGACGCGATGTTTGAGCCGCACCTTCAGACCGACGAGGTTCTTCAAGTCGGCCACGAGATGCTGCACGGCGGGGACGACGCCCTCTTCGTCGAGAATCGGCGGCCGCAGCCCGTTGATGAGCCGCCGGGCTTCGCCGATCGCGCCTTGGAGCAGCGTCACCGCCTTGTTGAGATCGTGCATTCGCTCGCGATTGGTCCGGGCATTGCGGCCGGCGTCGAGGTACATGAGCGCGCCGGTCATGTCCTGGACCATGCCGTCGTGGATTTCGTAGGCCGTCAACTGCCGGTCGCGGTCTTGGAGTTCGAGCATCTGCTTGAGCACGGTCCGCTCGTGTTTGAGGCGTTCCTCGTCGCGCTTGCGTTCGGTGATGTCGAGAAAGCTGGTGAGCACGGCGGACTCGCCCTGGTAGGCAATCCGCCGATTCGACACCCAGAGCCACAAGGGCGATCCATCCGGCCACTTGGCCTTGAGCTCGTAATCCTTGACCTGGCCTTCGCGCGACAGGGCCCGCATGAGTTGCATGCGATCTTCGGGGCGGCTGTAGAATTCGGTGGTCGACTGCGTGAGCAGCTTTTCGCGGGTCGTGCTGAGCATCTCGACGAGCCGCTCGTTGACGTAGAGGAAGCGGCCGTCGGAGTAGCGCGAAATGAACACGGGCACGGGGTTGGCTTCGGCCATGGCGCGAAAGCGTTCCTCGCTTTCGCGAAGTTGGCGCTCGGTTTCTTCGCGCCGCAGGATGTCGAGCCGAAGCTGTTCGTTGGCGGCCGCGAGCTGTTGCGTGCGCTCGATGATCCGCCGTTCGAGCAACTGCTGCGATTTGCGGAGCTCCTCTTCGGATTTCTTTTGAGCGGTGACATTCGCGCTGATCAGCACGACGGAGTTCACTTTGCCGTCGGCGACGACGGGGCCGACGCGGGTGCGATACCAGTCGCCGCTGGATGAGACCATCACCTCGTATTCGCCCGTCTCGCCGGTGGCGAACGCGCGGTCGATGACGCCCTTCATCCGTGCGCGCTGTTCGAGCGGCACGTATTCGTAAGCGCAGGTGCCGACCGCGTCCGAGTCGACGCCGCCGGCGCGGAGGGGCGAATTGATGTACATGATGCGGCCGTCGCGATCAAGCGTCAGCACGACGTCGGGCGCGTTCTCGATCACGCGGCGCAGCCGTTCCTCGCTATCGCGAAGCTGCCGTTCGGCCCGTTCTCGCTCGGCGATCTCGTCGAGCAATCGGGCGTTGGCTTCGGCCAATTCGTTGGTTCGCTGCTCGACGCGGGCTTCGAGGTCGTCGTGGGCCGCGATGAGCTGTTGCTGGACGTGAATGCGATCGGAGACGTCGCGGGAGATGACCAGGACCCGGGCGTCGCCCTCGTCCGAGTCGAATCGCCGGCCGATGCATTCGAACCATCGCCATTCGCCGTCGTCGTGCTGGACGCGGAGGCTGAGCTTGCCCCAACCGGTGACGAACGACCGTTCGATTTGCTCCGCGGCCGCCGCCCGGTCGTCCGGATGCAGGCGTTCCAGGGCGCTATGGCCGAGCATCGCGTCGGGATTCCAGCCGAGCACGTCGCGATAATTCGGGCTGAGATAGCGAAAGCGACTTGCGGCGTCGATCTCGCAGACGACGTCGAACGACGACTCGGTGAGAATCCGGTAACGGCGCAGTTCGGCGTCGGAGAGGACGGAGCGCGCGTCGCGGCTATCGGAGAGTTGGGCCTCGACGGCGGCGAGTCGGGCACGCAGCTCGGCGTTCTCGGCGGCAAGCTGTTTGCTGGTCGGCGCCTTCATGCCTCACCCCGCCGCGGGAAAACTTGCGCGACCGCCGCGCGGCCGATTGCCCCAGCATAGAATTCCTTCGCCGGCGCAAGCAAGCAAATGGCGAGCATTTCCCGGACGCGCCGCCGCCATTTTAGCTCGCGGCAATGGGTAAGGTGAAGTAGCTCCTTTGGAGTATGGCCCGGCAGCGATGCAGCCGAGAGTGGACGGTGGGCAGTGGGCAGCACTGCTGGACAAGCCAGCAGTGGCACACCAATTCTTAGCGTTGACAAGGCGCTAGAGGCCGATCTCGGCGGCGTCGGGAATCTCGTCCGCTTTGTTCGCTGCGGGCGTTCGCATCGGGCGCGAACGGGTGGCGGGACG
>QEVJ01000107.1 GCA_003576845.1 Planctomycetota bacterium | reverse complement strand
CGAAAAGCTCCGGCGAAACCCGCGACGATTGGCGATACGTGCTGCTCGTCACAAGCGAGCGGTGCAGCTTCTTGACCGACCAGTCTTGCTCGACGAACTCGACCGCCAGCCAGTCGAGCAGGGCCTGATTCGTAGGCGGCGCGCCTTGCACGCCGAAGTCTTCGACGGTCGACACGATGCCCGCGCCGAACAGCGCCGCCCAGTGCCGGTTGACCGTCACGCGGGCCGTGAGCGGATGCTCCCTCGACACGAGCCAGCGGGCTAGCCCCAGCCGATCGCGCGGCGCGTCGCTTGCCATCGGCGGCAGGCTCCCCGGCGTTTGCGGCGCGACGACGTCTTTGGCGAGCAGATATTCGCCGCGCGCGTGTAGATGAGTCTGGCGTCCCTTACCCGCGGGCCGCTCGCGCAAGGCGAGTGTGTGCGGTGGCTGCGGCCGTTTGAGCAATCGCCGAATCTTCTTGGCCTCGTCGGCTAGCTCCGGGGCCGAAAGCAGAAACTCGCGCCGCAGCCGCTCGCGCTGGTCCACCGTAACGTCCTGGTCGGCTTTGAGCAGCAACGATTCGACCTCGGCCGACATGTCGACGGCGCCGGCATTCGCGGCCGACGTGACCGAGATCCGAAACCGCCCTAGGGAACTGGCGAAATGCCGACCGAAGTGCATCGTAATGTCCAACTCGGTCGCGTCGGCGATCGGTTCCGCCAGCACGAACACCGCCGTATGCCGCTCGCCGATGCGGCCATAAACAGTCCAGCCGGTTTGATAGTCGCCGTCGGTCGCCAACCGGGCCGAAACGGGATTCGCGCCGAACTGATTGCCCGCGAAGCTGTGCGTCGCGGAAGCGAATTTGATTGGCCGGTCGCCGACCGATGCCTGAAACTCGTTTAGAAAGAAATCGCCGCGCTCGCCTTCGTAATACGTCAGACCCGGGCCGTTGCCCGGCAATCGCTCGTCGGGCAGCGCCTCGAGACGAATCGCGGTCACGTGCTTGAGGTCGCCGGCGAGCCGTATTCGATACGTGTCGTGCTTGGTGATGTCGCCCGAGACAAACACGGTGTCGTCCGCTTCCGCCTGCAACAGCGGTTCGTTCGACAACATTTCGACCGGCTTGAGCGACCGCCACGCCACGACGCGGCCCCGCTCGTCGGCAAGCCAGTTGGCGAACCGCTCGGCGACGATCGACTCGCGTTGTCGTCGAAGCGAAGCCGCATCGGCCGCGACGTTCGGCGGCATGGGCCAATTTGCCGGAAGTTCGCGCAGACGCCGCTCGGCTTCAGCGACGTTAGCACCATACTGGCGCTCGAGCGATGCATCCGGCAGCGGCAGCTCGACATCGTCGGCGTTGTTCAAGAGCGCCATCAGGCCGTAGTACTCCGCCTGGGTCACCGGATCGTATTTGTGGTTGTGGCACTGGCAACATTGCAGCGTCAGACCCAGCCACGTCGTGCCGGTCGTCGCCACGCGATCGGCCATCGCATAGAAGCGAAATTCGAGCGGGTCGATGCCTCCTTCCTCGTTGAGCAGCGTGTTGCGGTGAAAGCCCGTCGCAGTTCGCTGGTCGCGCGTGGCGCTGGGCAACATATCGCCCGCGAGTTGCTCGATCGTGAATTGGTCGAAGCGCAGGTCGCGATTCAAGGACGCGATGACCCAATCGCGATAGGCCCAGATTTGCCGCTCGCGGTCTTTTTCGTATCCGTTTGTGTCGGCGTAACGGGCCAGATCGAGCCACGGCCGGGCCCAGCGTTCGCCATAATGCGGCGACGCGAGCACGCGATCGACGAGCCGCTCGTATGCGGCGTCGAACGAACTTGCCGCTGCTTCGGCGAGCACGGCATCGACTTCTTCCGGCAACGGCGGCAGGCCGATCAAGTCCAAATACACCCGCCGCACGAGCGTTTCCGCGTCGGCCTCGGGCGATGGACTCAATCCTGCTGATTCCATGCGGGCGAGCGTGAAACGGTCCACGGCGTTCCGCGGCCACGCGGTCTGCCTCGCGTCGGGAAGCGATCCGCGCCGCGGGGGAATGAGCGCCCAGTGCGGCTCGAAGTTCGCCCCTTCGGCGATCCACCGCTTGAACAGCTCGATGTCCGCCGGCGTGAGCTTCTTGCCCGAATCTTCCGGCGGCATCCGCTCCGACTCGTCGGCCGCGGTGATGCGACGGATCAATTCGCTTTCGTCGGGGCGGCTCGGCACGATCGCCGCACGGTCGTCCCGCTTTTCCACCGCTGCCTCGCGCCGATCGAGCCGGAGATCGGCCTCGCGATGTTCCTCGTCGGGTCCGTGGCAAGCCAGGCACTTCGCCGCCAGCAGCGGGCGAATCTGGCGGCTAAAGCTGACCGGTTCGTCTGCCGCGGCGAGCCGATGCTGCCCCCAGATTCCCGAGAGCAGGGCGGCGGCGAGGACGAGAGATCGACCGAGTAACGTCATCGGGTGCACCGGCCGGAAGTCTGGGCGAAGTTACGCGATTTCACGGCCGTGCGAGGCGTCGTGCTTTGGCGTCCCCAACGGTTGATCGTACCGCGCAGCGGTTATTTTCGTCGAAACAAAAATCCCCGGCAACCGCGCCACCCGGATGGGTGTGACAGCACACGGGTGCGTAGTCCTGCGCGGTCGTCGACCTCGCGGTCGGGCGTGTCGTGCGGACCCCGGAGGAAAAGCCGGCGAGAACCCGACGGCCAGAAGGACCGGGCCAAGCGAGGCCCCGGAACCAAAAGAAAGTTCATCCCGCGGATCGGAGCGAAGGCAAAAAACGCCCCGCCGCCAACTGGCCGGGTCGCGAATCGCCAAGCGGCGATACGCAACGAGACCAAGTGGGCGCGCCAGAACTCGAATCTGGGACCTCCACCTTATCAGGGTGGCGCTCTAACCAACTGAGCTACGCGCCCGGCGTTGTGGGAGCCTGCGGCCGATTACTGGACACGCAGCCCCCCGCCGCGGTTCGGAACGTGATATTGTAAGTCGCTGCGACGGGCTGTCAAAGGGCCAGTCAAACGGCCAACGAATCGGACTTTCGGTGGCACCGTGTCGCGATCTCGCGGCGAATTGAACTGCCGAGCGCCGTTCGAATGGGTGGCGACTTCGAGAATCTCGCTAGAGTTCCGACCGAGTGAAGGCAGACAGCGCGAGTCGGCGTGCGGTGGTTTGGACGCCGTCACGCGAGCGGCGCTGGCGGTGGGCTGTGGCTTCGAGCGGTAACGTTGCGTCCGTCGCGCTGGCCGCCAGGGTGGCGTAGCGCGAGACCGCGTCGAGGCCGTCGTCCAAGGCGCGGCGGGCCGATGCCCGCGGACGCAAGATGGCCGCTTCGTCGTTCGATCGAACGCGCGCGGCGCGACCGGCCGTGCCGAAGACGCGGTCGACGAGGGCGGCGGCTTGGGCGGGCGGGGCGAGCAGCGTTCCCGTCGGCGCGCCGGTCGCGGTTGTACCGCCGATGGGCTGAATCAACGAGCCGCCGGCGCTTGCCGAGCGAACGACGGCTGGCGGCGCGGCCTGTGCGGGTGTCGGCGGAGTATCCGTCGAGTTCAGGCCCGAAGACTCGTCCGGCAGCGACGAGAGCCATTCGTCGACGACCCAACTGAAGCCGTGGGTGGGCGGTGGCGGCGTGAAGACGGGGGTCGCGGCGCTCGGGCGCGGGAGCGTGCTTGCCGTCCATCGCGTCGACGATTCGCCTGAGGACGTTCGCGGCGGGGGCAGGTAGCTCGCGCCCAAGAACTGCGAAACGAGATCGACATCGGCCTGCGTCACCTGGCCATCGCCGTCGACGTCGGTTCGCTCGGCAGGGCTGTTTGGCGCGCTCATGGCCGCCTGGACGAGGAGCACGTCGGCGGCGTTCACTTGCCGGTCGGCGTTGACGTCGGCCGGCATCACGTCGGGCGTGCCTGGGGAGCCGCCCGCGGCGAAGCTCGCCCGCCACGACGCCGCGTCGTTCCAGGTCGCCTTGGCGGCGCCCTCATCGACGATGACGAGCGAGAATCCGTCGCCGTCGGTCGTCGGCTGCCAGGCGTCGTCGAAGGTGAACTGCTGGATGACGCCGCCCTGGGCGTCGACGAGCGTCAACTGCTCGCCGCCGTTGCTGAGATTGCCGACGAAGGGGCGCTCGGCGATCAGGACGCCGGTCAAGTCGGGATAGGCGGCGGCGAAGGCCGCCAGATCGTTGACGATGACCATCCGCTGGGCGGGAAGAAGCTCGGTAATCGCGTCGGCGGCGAGGAATTCGTATTCGATACCGTCGCCGTCTGCGCGAATGAAGCGCACGCCCGGCAGCGGAACGGGTTGCGTGCCCGTGTTCGTGATTTCGACGAACTCGGTGGTCTCGGCGTTGCCGGGCGGGTTGTACATCAACTCGGTGACGCGGAGCGGGTTGCTAACGGCAAAAGCCGCCTCCGTCAATGCAGACCAGGTTGTGCCGTCGAACGCCCGGGCTTTCAGGATCGTGCTTTGCCCAAGCACCAAGTCCGACGAATACAACAGGGCATTTGCCGATGGGTCGCCAGCGTGAACCCGCGAGGCTGCCAACTCTGCCGACACGAGGAGGTCCGAACTGTTTGTCGCGGCGTTCAAGCCATGAATGGCAAGAATGTTCGTGCCCAAGCGCAAGTCAATCAGGTTCTTGGAAACGTCGATATCCTGGAAGAGAATCGCGTCACCGTCGGGTCGGTTTGACGTCGCGACTGCGTTGTACGACGGATTCTTGGTCGCGCCGGATCGCGCGATTTCCACGCCGTTCAAGTATGCAACAAACCCATCGTCGTATCGAACTCGCAACGTGAGCTGGTTGAACGCGTTCGCTTCCGATTCCGTAACCTCGAACGGAATGCGGATGTAAACCGAACTCGCGCGATTGTACATGTCGGCTTGAACGTTGACGCCGATCAGCGGGTTATAGTCAACGGCACCCGGGCCAACGCCCAAGTCATAGCCGACGCCTCCGGTGCCGCTAATCCAGGCATTGTCGTCATACGGCTCCTGCCCACCGCGCCAACTTGCACCTACAGTACCGCCGCCGTTCGAAGGAGTTGGTACAAAGACCCGTTTCGCGGCGTTTTCAGAAACCAGCGTCGCTGTCCCTTCGACGAAGCCCGACGATAAACCTCGCGGATCGCTGCCATCTGTCGTGTAGTAGACCGTTCCGGCACTCGCCGAAATCGAGACTGCCGTCCCCGGAACCACTTCACCGCCGTGCTGGCTCAACACCGGGGCGTCCAAGGCGGGATAGCGAAGCTGATCAAGCACGACGGACGAACGCAACGGAAAGAACGTGTTGAGCATGAATTCATTGAACGGATCCCAATACGATTCCCGGGTGTACAGCGTGCGACCGCCGAACGTCGGATCGATGTCTCTTCGATAGTCGCCCCAGCGAGCCGACTCCGCGGCGAGGGCCGGGCGCACCATTTCGCCGATCTCAGCCCAGCGCGAAGCCGCGGCTTCGGGCGAAAGCGCGCCACCATTGTAGAAATGCCGCTGCACGTGGTCGGCAACCTTGAGGCGAAATTCGTAGTTGTGCCGCAAGGCCGGCTCAAATCGGCCCGGAGTGCTGGCCCAAAAGGGTTCGGGATTCACAACGTCCGCCACGACGTCGCCAAACGGAAACGCGATGTCGCCGTCCCATTGGAGGAACTTGAAGCCTTCGCTCGTATCGCGGCGATCGCGGATGGCGTACCAGTTGCAGGGCCAGTCGGCCGCGGCGTGGTAGTATCCGCCGATCATGAAGTCGATCAGGCTGTCGACGTCGACAAGGACTTCGTAAGCCGGGTTGCGCGTGCCGTCGGGGTTGTTGCCCTGGATGCGTTGGTACGCTTCCATCGACGACAGGCCGGCGTCGACGAGCGCGACCAGCTCGTTCCACTTGTCCATCGAGCCGTCGACCAACTGCGGCGACGGGTTGCAGAACCGCAGCACGTCGTAATCCTCCTCCGCGCCGCCGAAGTGCTGCTCGGCAAAGGCGGCGTCCGGGCGCTCGGTCGTGTTGTACAGGCCCCAGTACTGCCCGTTGAGATAGAGATGCACGTAGCGGCCGGCGACGGAGGGTTGTCCCATCGCGGCTTCGGTTTCGCGCATCCACTGGTCGCGCATGTAGCTGGCGACGGGGCGCGATTCGCGGCCTTGGGCGTTCTGGATGCCGCCGTTGTCGCCGATCCAGGCGTCGCGGGAATTCGATCGCAGCGCGAGCGTGTTGTAGCTGTCAACGCCGTTGTCGAAAAACGGGAAATTGAGCCGGCCGGGACCGAACTCGTCCTTGAACACTACCCGCAGCGTGTGCTTGGGCGAGACGCCGGGGATACGCGAGGTCCAGCCCATCATTTGCAGCGCGGCATTGGTCTGAAATCCCTCGCTGCCGTCGGGGAGGATGTACTCGATCGACGCCGCCCGCTCCCAGCTTTCGCCGCGGGCGTAGGTGTTCGTGTAAATGCCGCCGGCCGAGCCGAACAAGTCCTCGGGGTCCATGACGATCGACAGCGACGGCAACGACAGGAGCGAGTCGACGATCACCTGTTCGTACTCTTCGCTCGTGGCGTTGGGGTCGTTGGCGATGACGCGCTGGTCGGCGGGGATTTGCGTCATGCCGTAGTCGACCGGCTCGCCGTTCCAGTGCGGTGCGAGTCCTTGCGGCGCGTTTGACTGATAGACCACGTCCTCCAGGAATAAGTAGGTCTGCGTGTCGACGTCGGAGGGCAGAAAGCCATCCTTGTACGCCGCGGCGCGAAGGGTCGTTGTCTGGCCGATGGCGATCGGATCGGCGTAGAGCGTGCCGTTCTCGGGCGAAGGCTCCGTGCCGTTGGTCGTGTAGTAAATCGCCGCGTCGGGGGTGGCCGTCGCGATCTCTACGTGAATCTGGCCGTTCGCGTCGCGGTCGGTCTTGGCGATGATGCCGCGGTCGAGGCTGAAAGTCGTATCGGCAACGATGCCGGCTACGCCCTCGCCGTTCGCTTCGCCGGGGGTGGGTGCAGTGAAGTATCGAATTTCGGTCGGGCCGCTCGTCGCCGCGTCCAATTCGGCCCGGACGGCGAAATCGGTGTTCGTGGCAAAGGCGTTGAGGCCCTGGATTGCCAGCACGTTCTCGCCGGGTACAAGCGCGGCGAGGAACGCCGTAACGTCGATCGTTTCAGGTGTGAACACTTCCTGATTGGAACGCTGCGCCGTGGCGCCGGAATTCCACGCCAGTGCCTCCGGCGCGTTGCGGCGGGCGATCTCGACACCGTTGAGATACGCCACGAAGCCATCGTCGTAGCTCATGCGGAGCCGGAGCGCCTCGAACGCGCTCGAATCGGCGACGTTGAACGGAATGCGCACATAGGCCGAGGCGTTGACGTCGGCCATCGTGTCGGCCACGTCCGTGTCGAACAGCGCGTCGAACGGCATTTCGTACTTGAACGTGCCGGCGGCCCACTTGTTGAACGGACCCGTATCGACGCGGTTGGGATAGCGATGGAACGGCTCGAACGTGAAGCGGTTGGGATCGGTGGCGAAGCGGGCCGAGCCGACGAACCGCACCGCGCCGTTCGCGCCGTCGGTCGTGCCGTTGACGGGAGCTGCATCCTGAGCCTGACCATATCGGTCCTGGCCGACGAAGCCGGTGGCGTTGATCGTGTACGTGCCGGGCTGCAGGATGAGCGGGGTTTCGAGCGGAAGGAAGCGGCTGCCGGTACCGGGTTCGAGCCGCCCTTCGCCGGCGGAGAAGTCGAGCATCGCGAGTTGCGTAGTGACGTTGTTCTGGCTCCGAATCCACAGGCTGACGCCGACGGCGCCCTTGATTCCGTCCTGGCCGCTGTCGAACACGCCGAGTTCGGTCACGCGGATCGGCCGATCGACTTGAAAATCCATGCCCAGGTTGCCGGCGAACGTGTGCGTGCCGACGCCGGGTGCGGTGAGGTAGGCGACGTGCGCATCGGGTGCCGGCGGGGCGGGAGGTACGACGGCGGCCGGGTCGTCGAAGGCGAACGTGCCTGCGCCGTAGCGATTCGCCGGGCCGATGTCGACCGACGTGGGATAGGCGGTGCTCGTTCCGGGCGCGAACCGCGATGTGCCGACAAACTGAATCGCTTCGGTTTGGGCCAGCGAGCCGAACGAGCCGCCGGTCGCCGCCACACCGTTGCGCTCGCCGACGCCGTAGCCGTTGGCGACGATTGAATAGGAGCCGGGCTGCAACTCGACGGGGGAAGCCAGCGACTTGAAGCGGCTACCGCCGATCAGCGTTCCGGGGGAAGAGGGCGTGAACGTCGCGATCGCGAGAATCGAGCCGCCCGTGTCGTCGGCGAAATAGGTTGCGGTGCCGCCCGTGTTGCGCGACCAGAGTTGAACGGTGATGTTGCGGCCCATGCCGTTGCTGCTGTCGTCGAACGCGCCGAGCGAGTGGACGCTGATCGGCCGCGTGACGACGAAGTCCATGCCCAAGGAACCGCTCGTGGCCTGGTTGCCGTTGAGTCCGCCGGGCACTTGGTATGCGATCTGGCCGGAGATCGTCGGCGCGGCCGTAGCGATGTCGAATCCGATGCCGCCGCTGACCGCGGACCACGCGGAATCGTCGAACGCCCCGCCGCCGGTCCACGTGTCGCCGATTTGACTGTCGATCGCTTCTGTCGGGACCAGATAAGAACCGGGGGCTTGCGGTCCGACGAGCGGGGTGACGATTTCGAGCGACGCGACGCCGTAGCTTACGTTCGAGCGCTGGCGGCCGAACGATTCGCCGAACTGGCTTACGACGGTCGTGCCGTCGGCGGCGACGAGGGCCAGATACTCGCCGTCGCCGCTAAGCTTGAAATTGGTGTGCAACGCGGAATCGGGCGTCGCGCGATCCTTGTCCGACGCGAACACGATCAACCGGCCGTCAACCGGGATCGTCGTGGCGGGGAAGACCCACTTGTCCAGGTCTGCGGTATCGTCGGTGAGGCTCCAGCCGGTTAGGTCAGCCGGGCTGTCGCCGCGGTTGTGGATTTCGATCCAGTCGGACGCCTCGCCGTCTTCGTCCAGCAACCCGCCGCTATTGACCGCGAGAAACTCGCTGATGTACGGGTCGGCGGCCAAGAGCGAGCGGGGTTCCAAGGTTTCCAAGCGAAAGCGACGAGGGTGTCGTGATGTAGCACGGCCGGAACGCCGAGCGGACGAACGCCGGGGCGCAATGAGCATAAAGAGAACCCGTCCCGGCTTGCCGTGCGGCCCGCGTTACGCAGCCGCACCTCGCGAATCGCAGGCTGAGGCCCGCGATGCCGTCGCGACGATGGTCAACGAGTCGAAACCTACGACGCGGGTGCAAAGGGACGCGGAGGTGCAATCCGGATCGCGGAAACGACGGTGGGAGGTGACGCAAACAGGCCCCGCGGCCCGGGTTTCGCGCCCGACGCCGCGCAGTTTGTCGACGAAAAGTCGGCCAAATCAGTATAAACCGCCCCATCGGGGCGAACAAGCTTTTTGAGGCGGCCCGTGGCCTCGCGCCGGCATTTCATCGTGGATACAGAACAGACGGTAGCTATGCCGGCCGTTCGACGGTCGCTAGACTGCGACAAATGCCCGCTATGGAGCGTGGCTTGGCGCCGTTTCCGTCGGTGGAGGCGTGCGGCGGGTTAAGCATTGCCTTGCTTGGAGGGAGTCGAATCATGGGTCGAAAACAGCGGGATTCCGCGGACGCATTTCGGGACGCCTTCGACGGATTGCCGGGCGCCTCGGAGCTTATGGAGCGCCTCGCCGAGATGCCCGAGGTCAAGGCGTACATGCTGCGGCGCGACTACCGGGGGCTGCGAGCATTCCTCGAAGGGTTCTTTAGTCCGCTGGCCGACGTCGACCTCGATGACGAGAGTTTCGACGCCGAGGGCTTCGACGACGAGGGAGACTTTGACTCGGACGAGGACTTTGACTCGGACGAGGACTTCGACTCGGAAGAGGATTTCGGCGATGAAGACTATTACGAGTGCGACGACGACTCGCCGCGCGGCCAGGCCGAGCGTCTGCTCGACGCAGCCTCGGGTGCCAGCCCGAAACGCCTGGCTGCCGCGGCGCGCATGGCGCTTGAGATTTATCCCGAATGCGTCGAGGCTTACTCGACGCTTGCCGAAGTCGCCGGGACCGACGAGGAAGCACTGGGATACCGTCGCAGCGCCGTGGAAGCGGCGTGGAAGGCCCTCGGACCAAATCCGCGCGAGACCCTGGAGGAGGAATTCGGCGAGAGCGAAGCGACCATGGATTACTTCGACGCGAATCGCGAATTGGCCGGGGCGCTTCGGGATGCGGGACAAATCGACGAGGCGATCGAACGATACGAGGAATTGCTCGACTTCGATCCGGACGATGGGCACGGTGTTCGGCTGGAGTTGCTGAGTTGCCTGATGAGAGCGGACCGTCGCGAGGCGCTCCGCGAGTTGTTCGAGCGTTTTGACGACGAAATCGAGGAATCGCCGTACTTCGCGTACTCGGCGGCACTCGTCGAATTCCGCGCGGAGGGAGATACGTCCTATGCCCGCAAGCTGATTCGCGCGGCCAAGAGCACGAATCGCTTCGTGCTCGATTATCTGGTGGGCAAGCGCAATCTACCGCGGGAGACGCTGGGATATGCGCCGGCGGGAAGCAAAGAGGAAGCGGCCGATTATGCTTTCGACCACCTGCGCCATTGGACGGGAACCGAGGGCGCGGTGGCCTGGGTTCGACAGGTGTTCAAGCTGAAGGTCGTCGAGTCTGAGGCGGAGGACCGCCCGCAGATCGTCGATACTTGGCGCAAACTCGCGGCCGCGTTGCCGCAGAATGCAACCGAAGTGTGGCAAGTCGACGCGCAGCGCATCGCGGGGCGCGACGGGTACGACGAGTGTGACGAGTGTGACGATACGAACGAGTTGCCGTGGGCGGTCGTGGCGGCGCGCGAAGGCAGCGGTACGGTCCACGTGGATTTCATATCGTCGGAGCCGACGTGCGAAGAGATGCTGGCGTTCGTTCTGCAATCCATGACGCGTAGCCCGGAGCGCGAAGCCGCCCGCCCGAGGAAGATCGCCGTTTGCCGCCGCGATTATTTCAAGGGCTGGCGCGAGGTGCTCGCGTCGATCGGGGTCGAGTTGGAGTTGGTCGAGGAACTGCCGGACTGCGATGCGGAGTTCGATGCCGTGGCCGCTTCGTCGCGCGTGGCGGAGAGCATGGCCGAGGCGCTTGCGGATGCCCAAGCCGGCGACTTGCCTCCGGCCGACACGCTGCCGCAACACGAGGATGAAGTTTGGCTGGCGGACGCGCGGCCGCTTGCGACTTGGGTGGTTGAGGACGGAAAGATGGTGCGGCCGACGTTGGCGGCGGTGCTCGACGCGACGAATCAGAAGATCGTCATGCAGAATGTCGCCGCGCAGGACGCGCACGAAGGCGAGATGATCTGGAACGCGCTGCTCGCGTCGATGGCGCAGCCGTTGTGGGGCGAACCGCGGCGGCCGGGCGCCGTCGAGTTCCGCGATCCGGATTTCCTCGAACGGTTTGGTCCCCGCCTGGCGGAAGTCGGAATCGACGCCGGGATCACCGACGATCTCGGGCCTTTCGACGCGATGGCCGACTCTTTGAGCCGGCGCATGGAGGGACCAGAGCTCGTCGGACCGCTCGTCGATATCGAAGGAATCTCGAACGATTGCCTGCGGTCGTTCTATGCGGCGGCCGCCCGGTTCCGCAAAGCGCGACCTTGGCAGCGCGTGCCGACCGACGCCGTGCTCAAAATCGAACAACTCGACCCGGCGGGAAATTCGTGGTACGGCGTCGTCATGGGACAGTCGGGCATGACGTATGGCCTGGCATTGTACGAGTCGCTCGACGAAATGCTCACGTTGATGTCCGGCCAGGTCTCCGACGAGGAAGCGGCGCAGATTCCGGCGATTTCCATGTCGTTCGACGAAGCACACATGTTGGGCGCCCGCGACGTGGAGGCGATCGAACGGCACGGCTTCGCCGTTCACGACCGCGACGGATACCCGAGCGTGACGCGCATCGAACGGGGTGGCGGCGTTCGCGCGCCGCTCTTGTGGGAACTCGAACTGGTTACGGCATGTCTCGCTCTGCTTGCCGATTTCGCGTTCGAGCGGAATGCGGGAACGATGGGCCGCGCGGCGACGGGAACGCGCGACGTGGCGTTGCGGCTTCAGTGGCTCTGAACGAATGGACCGCCATGCCACCGAGGCCGCGCACCGACCGGGCTTGGCGGCGGGCGTGAAACCGCCGATGGGTCGCCGCATGATTTGGTGGGTCGTGCTGCCGCTGGGCGTCGCCGTTCTCGCGTTTGTCGTCGGCATGCTCTGGCAGGTGGACGATCGGAAACGGGATTTGCGGACGAATGAAGCGGTGACGGATGAGCACGCCGCGGACCCGGCGCTGCGGCCGATTCGCTTGCGGCGGTCGGTCGAGCAGGTTGTTTCCGCCGTCGTCGAGGCGGCCGGGACGCTCAAGAACTGGTCGCACGTGGCCATGGAGCGCGGACCCGATGGGACGACGATTCGCCTCGTGCGATCGACGGCCTTGTGGCGGTTTCGCGACGACATTGCGGTTCGCGTTTTCGCGGAAAACGGTGAAACGGTCGTCGCGGCGCGGAGCAAGTCGCGGGTCGGCAAGGCTGATTTCGGTCAAAATCCGCGGAACCTCAAGGAATTGCTTGCCGCGTTACGATCGCGGCTCGGCGAGGACCACGATGCCGCCGGACCGCCGATTCGCGAGCAATAGCGCGCGGGTTCGCCCGCTCAACGCTTTGGTAGCTTCTCGCGGGCCCGCCTCCAAATCGTGCCGTCGGGTCCGGCGATACTGGAATTCGCCCGGCCGGCGCTTTAGTCTAGTGCTTTGTCCACGCTGAGAATTGGGGCGCCACTGCTGGCTCGTCCAGCAGTGAGAATCGCGAGGCAACATTCGTCGGCAACTGTCACTGCCGGACGAGCCAGCAGTGACACCGATCTCAGTCTCAGGGCAGGAATATCCGTCACGCACCTTTTCGGCAGTCGAGTAGGAGACACCAGGCATGAAGAGTAAATCACGACGGCCCGACCGCCGCGGGTTCATGAAAACGGCGCTTTCGGTGGGCGCGGCGATGATGGCGCCGGAGGTGATTCCCGGCTCGGCCTTGGGCAAGGATGGCGCGGTCGCTCCGAGCCAGCGGATTACCGTCGGCGGGATCGGCATCGGCAATCGCGGTACTTACGACTTGGGCTGCTTCCTCGAACAGGCCGACGTGCAGTTTCTCGCGGTCTGCGACATCAAGGAAACGCGGCGGACCGCGGTCAAAAAGATCGCCGATCAGAAGTACGGCAATTCCGACTGCGACACGTATCGCGATTTTCACGAGTTGCTCGCCCGCGACGACATCGACGCGGTGCTGATCGCGACGGGTCCAAACTGGCACGCGACGGCGGCGATGTACGCGGCCCGCGCGGGTAAGGACATGTATTGCGAAAAGCCGTGCACGAAGAACATCGCTCAAAGCTTGATCCTCAAAGAAACGATGCAGCGGACGGGCCGCATCTTTCAAGCCGGCACCCAGCGGCGCAACCTTCCGCATTTCGCCTTCGCTTGCGAACTGGCCCGCACCGGTAAGCTCGGCAAGCTCAAAGCGGTTCACGCCCATCCGGCCGGCATGAAGACGATGATGAGCGGCTGGATGACGCCGGAACCGGAACCGCCGAAGGAACAAATCGATTGGGACCGGTATCTCGGACCGGCGGCGTGGCGCCCCTTCAATCGGGCGCATCTGGATGGATTCAACTTCGAGAAGGGCGGCGGGATGACGGGCGGCGGCGTGCTCGAATGGGGTTCGCACTGCGTCGACCTGTGCCAGTGGGCGGTCGGGGCGGACGATGTCGTGCCGGTCGAGTACAACCCGCCGAAGGACGGCCGCCTGGTCGCGCGGTACGAAAACGGCGTCGAATTGATCATTCGCGAAACGGGCTGGTTGCCGCTCGGTTCTTGCCCCGTGCGTTTCGAAGGCGAGGACGGCTGGGTCGAAGCGGGCGACAGCGGCAAAATGGTACTCAGTTCTCCGGCGCTGCTTGCGGGCCGCAAGGTCGAAGAGATCGGCGGCTATCCGGCTACGTTCCACGTCCGCGACTTTCTCGATTGCGTGAAGACGCGGAGCCAGCCCAAGGGGAACGCCGTCGCGGCGTGTTACGCCCACATCGCTTGTCATGCGGCGGGTATCGCGATCGCGCTCAATCGCACGCTCAAATACGATCGGCACAAGAACGAGTTCATCGGCGACGAGCAGGCCAATCGGCTGCGGTCGGAGGCGCTACGCGAGCCGTGGCGGATTTAGCGGAGGCTGGGGACTGGGGGCTGGGGGCTGGGGGCTGGGGAAGGGCGATTTCGGGCACGTTTCGATCACGCGAATCCATTTGGAATTGATATATCATGTTCAAGACACGTCTATTCATCTTGTTTGCGTTGGTCGCTGCGATGGGGATGGTTGCCGCATTCGCAACGGCGGCCGAAGACGCACAGACCGTCGCCGAAAAAGAGGCCAAGCTCATCGCCGTGCTCGCGTCCGACGCGCCGGGCGCTCAGAAGGCGATCGCTTGCAAGGAACTGGCGATCTATGGCTCGGGCAAAGCGGCGCCGGAGTTGGCGAAGCTGCTTGCGAACGAGCAACTGGCATCCTGGGCGCGGATTGCGCTGGAAGCAATTCCTGCCCCGGAAGCGGATGCGGCCCTGCGGGATGCCGTTGCCAAGCTCGACGGCCGGTTGCTGATCGGCACGATCAACTCGATCGGCGTCCGCCGCGATACGAAGGCGGTTGACGTGCTGGCAGGTAGACTCGCCGATAAGAACGCGGACGTCGCGTCTGCCGCGGCCGTTGCGCTCGGACACATCGGCGACGCCGCCGCGACGAAAGTTCTCCGCGCCGCGCTGGCGAGCGCATCCGACGACGTGCGTTCGGCCGTCGCCGAGGGGTGCATTCTGTGCGCGGAGAAGCTGATGAACGCGGGCAGCGGCAAGGACGCCGCGAAGATTTACGACGAAGTGCGGACGGCGAAAGTCGCCAAGCCGCGGTTAATCGAAGCGACGCGGGGGGCGATCCTCGCTCGCAAGTCGGCCGGCGTGCCGCTCTTGATTGAGCAGATTCGGTCGCCCGACAAGGCGTTTTATTACATCGGCCTCTCCACGGCCCGCGAGTTACCGGGCCGCGAGGCGACGGAGGCGATCGCCGCGGAACTGGCGAACGTCGGCGAAGATCACGCTGCCGTATTGCTCATGGTTCTCGGCGACCGCAACGATCCGGCGGCGGCTCCCGCGGTGCTCAAGGCGGTGAAGTCGAACTCGAAGCGGATTCGCATCGCGGCGATGGGCGTGCTGGGCAAGTTTGCCGACGATGCGAGCGTGCCGACGCTGCTCGAAACGGCGGTCGACGACGACGCGGAACTCGCCCAAGCGGCCAAGGCGACGCTCATCGGACTCAAGGGCGGCAAGGTCGACGCGGCGATCACGGCGGACCTGACCAAAGCGGAGGGCAAGTCGCTACTGATGCTCATCGAGCTGATCGGCGCGCGGCGGATCGAAGCCACGGCAGCTCTCATCAAGTCACTCGATCACGAAGATGCGAACATCCGCGCGGCCGCACTTGCGGCATTGGGCGAAACGGCGGCTCAGAAGTATCTCGGCGTGCTGATTGCTCGGGCGCTCGATCCGAAGCACGGCGACGACGCGCCGGCGGCGCAGAGAGCGCTCAAGGCGGCAGCGGTCCGGATGCCGGATCGGGAGAGCTGCGCCGCGGAGCTCTCGGCGGCGCTGGCGAAAGCTTCGCCCGCGAACAAGACGTTGCTCTTGGAGATTCTCGGCGCGGTGGCGGGCGAGAAGGCGCTCGCCACGCTGGCCGCGGCCGCCAGGGGCGACGACGACGCGCTCAAAGACACCGCGACGCGGATGCTCGGCGCGTGGATGTCGGTCGATGCCGGCCCGGTGCTTTTGAATTTGGCCAAAAACACGAAGGAAGAGAAGTATCAGATACGGGCTTTGCGCGGCTACATCCGGCTGGCACGGCAGTTCGCGAAGACGCCGGCTCAGCGGGCCGAGATGTGCAACCGCGCCCTCGACACGGCCCAGCGCGACGACGAACGCGAGTTGGTGCTGCAAGTGCTCGAACTCTATCCGAGCATCGACGGCTTGAAGGTGGCCGTCAAGGCGACGAAGAACGACAAGCTCAAGGCCGAGGCGACCAAGTCGGCCCTGGTGATCGCCCAAAAGCTCGGCGGAAAGGCCGACACGAAGGAGTTGCTCGCGGAGATCGGGCACGCGGCGGTCAAGCTGGAAATCGTCAAAGCCGAATACGGCGCGGGCGACCGCAAGAAGGACGTGACGGCCGAATTGCGCAAGGCGGCCCGCGATTTGCCGCTCATTTCGCTGCCCTCGGACAATTTCAATTCGGCATTTGGCGGCGATCCGGCGCCGGGCGTGCAAAAGCAGTTGCGCGTGCAGTACAAGATCAACGGCGCGGCGGGCGAGGCGACGTTTGCGGAGAATGCGATGATTTTGTTGCCCGTGCCGAAGTAGCAATGGGGTGCGCCGGGTGTCAGGTCAGCGCGGGCTGGGGTTATCGCGAGGGCGGAGTCCTGTGCCGCTTGACCTGACCTACCTTGCTACCTTGCTAATCGGTGGCGGCGAGCCGTTTGTATTGTCCGCTTCGCCAGCGGACGATGTCGGCCTTGTACCATGGGGAGAAGCGGCTTTCGGTGGGGCCGCCAGGAATGTTGGTCCAGGCTTCGTTGGTGCTCATGTCGGCGACGAAATGGTAACTCGGGGCGAACGTCGATTCGCGGGTTGCCGTGCGGAGCAGGTGGCCTTGGAACGGCGTGGCGTGACAGCCGGGCATCGGCATCTCGCCTGTGTTAAAGCCGAGCACGCGGCCGACGCGGTTGTTGAAGAAGCGGTTCGTGAAGCGAAAGGCGTTGGTTTTGGACCAGGGCTGTTGCTTTTCGCGGGCGAGGCGGTCGGCGGCGCGGCGAATCAACTCGCCTTTGTCGCGGTCGGCCCACCACCGCGAATGCTCCTTGACGAGCAGGCGGTCGATGGCGCTGAGCACCATCGTCGAGAAGCCGAACCGCGTGCAGAGATAGAGCATCTGCCGCCAGCCGATGCCTTGCTCGTGGCCGAAGACTTCGAGCAGCACGTTGCGATAGAGTCCGGCGAACAGGGTCGCCTCGACGCTCTCCGGCGCGTAGCGCAAGTCCCACGCGGCGAGCCGGTCATTGAGCAGACCGTCGGCGAGGTGCGGCAGAAACACGGCGAGCAGCTCGCGGGCTTGCACGCTGGCGACGTCGTACTGCAGCGCCTGCATGTCGGCGACGGTCGCGGCGGGCAGTTCGGTTAGCCGCTCGACGATCCGCCGCTTGCGATAGTCGGGCAGCGGCATCGTGACGATCAGCGGGCCGCCGGGTTGGTTGATGTCTTCGTTCGCCGTGGCGACGAAGCCGCGGGGCGGGTTGAGTTCGTGCGGGAGCTTGTCGCTTTCGAGCCAGCCCCGCCAGCGATTGCGGTCGTCCCAAGCGGGGACGGGCGTGAGTCCGGTCACGCCTGCGCGGCGCTTGGGAACCCAGCCGCTGCCTTGCAGGCCGATGCTGCCTGCGGTGTCGGCGAACACCCAGCAAAGCGTGGGCGCGCTGAGCTCGCGAACGACGTTCATCGCGGCGGGCGCGTCGGCGGCGTCGATGACGTCGAGCCAGATGCCGATGGCGCGGCCCGCGCCTTCGCCGTGGCCGACCCACGCGGAGGACAGAAAGTAGCCGGGGCCGAGCGTTTCGGGATCGGTTTCGAGCGTGCCGACGTCGTTGTGGTAGATGCGCAGGACGTCGGGCGAGGCGTTCTTGCGGACGATCGTTTCTTCGCGGAGGGCGAAGTCGTGCCACGCTTCGCCGCGGCGATATTGCCAGCCGGTCGCGCCGCCGGGGCGGCAGTCCTCGATGAAGTAGTCGGTGGCGTCGCCTTTCATGTAGGTGACGCCCCAGGCGACGCTCTCCGTGCGGGCGACGGCGAACAGCGGACAGCCCGGCAGCGTGGCGCCCATCACGTAGCGGTCGCCGAAGCGGAGCACCGCTTCATACCAGATTGCGGGGAGGCGATTGACTTCCAGGTGCGGATCGGAAGCAAGCAGCGCGCCGCCGGTGGCGCTGCGGGACGGGGCGACGGCCCAGGCGTTGCTACCGACGAGCCGCGGCAAGTCGGCGATGAGTTCGAGCGCTTCGTCGGAAAGCTGATAGGCGAGCTTGATTTGGCGCAATAGCGCGAGATCGACGCCGTCGAGCCGCGGGGCGAAGAGTTCGCGGAGTTTTGCGTCGTCGATGCCGAGTTGGATGAGTTCGAGGAGCAGGCGTTCGCTTTGCTGCTGGCCGACGGCGAGGCCCGCGAAGCTAAGCATGTTGCCGAGGAGCAGAACGGCGCGCTGGTCCCACGGCTCGGGATGAAACCGGGAGGCCCACATGGGCAGGGAGCGGCCGGACTGCTTGAGCCCGTCGTTGACGCCTTCGCAATAGGCGGTGAGGTCGCCGAACGTTCGGTCATCGAGGCGGCTCACCTCGCGGTCGAGGTGCAGGTATAGTCCGGCGCGGCGAAAGAAGCGGTCGGTTTCAACGAGTTCGGGCTTGTTGGCGATGCGTTCGGCGGCGCGGCCGCTGGCGACGACACGGGCGAAGAGGATTTGCGTCGGGCGGTCGAGGGCGTGCAGATAGCCGAGCGCGTAGAGGGCCTCGCGCCAGGAGGAGGCGGCCACGTGCGGCACGCCGGCGTCGTCGCGGGCGACCTCGAACCGGCGGCGGGCGTGTTTGAGCGGAATCGGCTTCATCGCGACGGCAGGGCGAAAACGGCAGGCTACACCCGAATCATACCACGTGCGCAAGTGCTTGCCGGGCAAAGGTTACGAGCGTCTTGCAGGCGGTGCTGGCAGCGCTTGCCGCGGTAGCGAATTGGCCTAGGTCGGCGCAAGTCGGCGCTTCTATAATCGTCGCGTGTGGGAGCTAATCCACACGATCATATCGAAACACGGAGGCACGGAGACACGGAGAAAATCAACTGAAGAATAGCCACGAGTCCGCCGCTTCTTTCGGCATTCCTCGGTTCGATTCATGCATTTCCTCCGTGTCTCCGTGCCTCCGTGTTTGAGAACTCAGCCGCACATCAAGCACGACACGAGTCTATGCGACGGATCGCGATCATCAATCAGAAGGGCGGCGTTGGGAAGACGACGACGGCGGTCAACCTGGCCGCGGCATTGGCCGATTGCCAGCAACGGGTGTTGCTCGTCGACATGGACCCGCAGGCGCACGCGACGCTGCACCTGGGTATGCCGGCCGACGCCAAGCAACCGACGATTTACGACGTGCTGATCGGCGAAACGTCGCTCACGGAGGCGGCGCAACGGGCCGGCGAGCATCTGTGGGTCGTTGGCTCGCACATCGACCTGGCGGCCGCGGAAGTGGAGCTGGCCGGCGTGGTGGGGCGCGAGTTGATCTTGCGCGATCGGCTCGCCGCGATGGAGGAAGCGTCGCAGACGTTCGACTACGTGCTCGTCGACTGTCCGCCGTCCCTAGGCGTGCTCACGCTCAACGCGCTGGCGGCCGTGGACGAGGTGTTGTTGCCGATGCAGCCGCACTTTCTCGCGCTGCACGGCATGAGCAAGCTGCTGGACACGATCAAACTGGTGGCGACGCGGCTCAACCCGCGGCTGAAGCTTTCGGGCGTGGTGTATTGCATGTACGACGCGGGAACGCGGCTGGCGGCGGAGGTGACCCGCGACGTGGACGAGTTTTTTGCCCAATCGCGCGACGCCCGAACGCCGTGGGCGCAGGTGCAGACGTTCCAGACGCGGGTGCGGCGGAATATCCGCCTGGCCGAGGCGCCGAGCTTCGGGAAGTCGATCTTTTCGTATGCGCCGGACTCGAACGGGGCGGACGATTATCGGCGGCTCGCGGAGGAGCTGCGGGCCGTCGCCGGCGAGCAGTGAGCGGCGCGGGGCGAACGTTTCGAGCTACCGTCGGCCGAACTCGCGGATGGCGAACGCGCAAATTCCGGCGGCGATGGCGGCGCCGGCGGCGGCGATGTAGGGCCAGCCGGCGGTCGCAAGCACGAACGCCCAGCCGGCGAACGCGACGATGCTCGGCAGCGGATAGAGCCACATTCGGAATGGGCGCACGACGTCGGGCCGCGTGGTTCGCAGCACGTGCAGGGCGACGATCTGACCCATGAACTGGATGACGATGCGGACCGTGACGGCGGCGGTGATGACGGCATCGAGCGAGAAGAAGCTGAACACGGCGGTCATCCCGCCGACGGCCCACAGCGAAACGGCGGGATATTGCCGCACGGGGTGCAGATAGGCGAAGGCGCGGAAGAAATCGCCGCTTTTGGCGGCGGCGTAGGGGATTCGGGAGTATCCGAGCGTGGCGGCGAAGACGCAGGCGATGGCGGTCCAGATGACGAGCCAAGTGAACGCGGCGGCGGCGCTTTTGCCGTAGAGGCGTTCCATGAACAGTGCCGCGATGTTCTTCGATTCCATGGCTTCTTGCCAGGGCACGACGGCGATGATCGAAATGTTCATCGTCATGTAGATTGCGGCGACGAGGACGACAGAGAGCATGACGGCGCGGGGAATGGTTCGGCCCGGCTCGCGCACTTCGTCGCCCAGGTGGCAGATATTGTAGTAGCCGAGATAGTCGTAGATGGCGATCCGCATGGCGCCGCCGAGACCGACCGCGAACTTTTGGTCGAGGGTCCAGGCGCCTTCGGGAACGGTCAGCAAGCTGGCGTTGAAGTTGGCCAGGCCGGCGAAGATCATCAGCAACACGGTAATCATCGTGCCGGTGCAAAGAATCACGCCGAGCCAGCCGAGATAGCGGGTCGGGCGGCAGAGGACGAACGTGACGGCGAGCGCGGCGCGCGCGGCGACGCAGGCCATCGGCTGTGGCACGCCACGACCTGCAAGCCACGGTTCCAAGCCCGGCAGGACGTATTCGACGTACTGCATCGTGCCGATGTAGCCCGAGGCCAGTTCGAGCGAGCCGCTGATGAGGAACTGCCAGATGAACAAGAACGGCAGCAGGCGGCCGAGGCGATAGCGGCCGAAGATTTCGCGGAGGAAGTGATAGGTACCGCCGCTGCCGGGCAGTGCCGCGCCGAGTTCGCTCCAGACGAGCCCGTCGCAGGTCACCAGCACGCCAGCGATGAAAGGAAGGGCGAACGCCATCTCCCTCCGCCGGAAAATGAGCGCCCCGGCGACTGCCATCGCCGCCCACGAAGCCACACCGAGCGCGGGCCCCAGGCCCCACAGCACCATGTTCTTCAGCGGTGTGAGGAACGGCGTTGTCCCCGCGAATTGCACGAACGGCGGGTAATCCGCGTTTCCCCGCTGGAAGTCGCGCTCGCGCTGGATGTCGTCCCACCAGCGCTGGTTTAACGCCATGTCCCAGAAGTTCGGGCCTTCGAATGCATAGGGCTGTGCGATCCGGAACACCACCAGCGAAACCGCCCCGGCCAGGCAGAGCATCGAGAAGTCGTTTGCCCAGGTCCACGGCGGCGCATCCTGGCCACGATCTGGCATGCCCCTCCACCGCAGCCCCAGCCGGGGGAAATCGCGCAGCCCAACCCGCAGGGTGAACGCCGCCACTGGAAGCGCCGCGAAAATTGCGCCGTTCACCTTGCAGGCCACCGCCAGCCCGATCGCCGTCCCGAACCCCACCGCCAGCAACCAGGAAGCCGCCCCGCTGCTGCGCACCCAGAGGACGCTGAGCAGCAGGGTGAGCGTGGCGAAGAATGTCAGGTAGGGGTCGGCCGTCCAGAAATGCGCCAGCTGCGTCGGCAACACCGCCAGGGCATAGAACAGCGCGGCGAGCAACCCGGCGCGGCTCCCGAACAGCCGCCAGCCCACCGCGAACACCAGCAGGATGGTTGCAGTGTCGAACAGCGCCGTAACCCGCCGGCCCCACACCACCGTGTAGTCATAAGAATTGTCCGGCCCCGAGGGGTCATCTCCCGCGAACGTCGCGACCGCTTTCACCAGGAAGAGCGGGAACGTCCCATAGACATAAGAATTGGTCTCGCCATCGTTGTACGGATTGAGCGGGCTGTTCCCCGTATCGAAGTACCCTCCGATA
>QEVJ01000262.1 GCA_003576845.1 Planctomycetota bacterium | reverse complement strand
CCAACCGTTCCATTCTCGCTGGATTCCGATCGACCAATTCACCCTAACCCGCTAGCCCAACCGACCACGAATTCCAATTCACGCTGAACCAGGACAGCGGGCCTCGTCGTCTATCAACTCCTCCCGCTCGACATCACCATCCATCCCCGCGAACTCTGGGAGAAACACAAAGCCGGCCGCATCGAGCTCGTCCCCTTCACGTTTTGGGGCCTCGATCGCGACACGATCTTCGGCATCGCCAACGAAATGCTCATGCACCTCCCGCTCGGCGCCTGGTGCGCCCTCGGTCCGCTCCCGGGCACGCGCCGCCGCGGCAGCCTGCCGTTCGCCGTGCTCGCAAGCGCCGCCGTCGTCGCCGCCTGCGAATTCGCCCAAGTTTTCGTCTATTCCCGATACGCCGACACCACCGACGTGTTCGTCGCCACCATCGGCGCGGCAATCGGCGCTTATGTCGCCCTCCGCTTTGCCCAACGCGACGCCGTCGTTCCGTCGCGCCAACCCGCCGATCGTCGCAACGTCTTCTGGATCGCCCTCGCCGGGTTCGTCGCGATCTACGTATCCTTTCTGTGCGCGGTCTACTGGAGCCCGTTCGAGGTCCTCACCGACCCCCGCCGGATCGAACGTCGCCTGCACAACTACCTCAAAGTCCCTTTTTCCGCGCTCTACTGGGGCACCGAATTCAACGCCGTCACCCAGGTCCTGGGCAAGTTCTTCAGCTTCTTCCCACTCGGCATCGCCGCCGCCCTCGCCGCACGCCGTGTGGGCCTCGCGTCACGACCCGCCCGCATTACCGCCGCCCTCCTCGTCGCCACCGCGTCCGTCGCCCTCGGCGCCGCCATCGAACTCGTGCAAACGTTCTTCCCGCCCCACTTCCCCGACATCACCGACACGCTCTTCTACGCCACCGGCACGATCGCCGGCTATTCCGTCGCCCGCTACGTCCTTGTCCGCAGCCCGCCGAGCATCACCGATTCCGGCCAACCCACACCACCCGACACCGCGCCCAAAAAACGCGAGAAGTGTTGAATAATTCCCTCCCCAGCCGAGTAGGTCAGGCACTCCTGTGCCTGACGGCGGTGCAAGAGGTCGTTAAGCCAAGCGCGAAACGTATTGTTGGGGTCGCGCCCAACGGCGATTCCGTCAGGCACAGGGGTGCCTGACCTACTTCGCTACGTGCTCAACGCCCACCGCACCGCCCCAAAAGACGCGAGAACCGTTGAATAATTCCCTCTCCCGCGAGTGCGCTATGCTCCCGCATCCCAAAATCGCCAAATCCAAATCTCGAATTTCAAATCCGATATCTCAGATCAGTAGTGTCCGGCTATAAGTCGAATAGTGACGCCTGGTTAGGAGAACTGGGTTCCGGAAACGGTAGTTTTTCGCCCGAATGGGCCTGATTTAGCGGGGTTTTTTCGAACAGCGCGAGGCGTCGAAGTGGAAGAGGGTGAGGAGGTTGGACACGGGAGAAGGCCTCGGTCATGTCACGCCGTTGCGTTGTGTGAATCGTCAGGCACGGGAGTGCCTGACCTACTCAACTAGGCGTCGAAATGGAAGAGGGTTGGGAGGTTGGACATTGAAGCGTTCCTCGATTCGGAAAGACTTGTCTCGCGAATTACTATCCCTTCGCGAACGCAATCGCGCGCCCCGCCAGCCCTGCCGCAAATTGCTTGAAACTCAGTTCCTCATTCGGGCTTTTGTATTTCCCTTTCGCGCCGCCGCTCCGCGACGTCAGCAACAGACAGGCCCCGTCATAAAGTCGCTCGCGCACCAGCTTTGTTAGGAAGATCTCATATCGCTCGGCATACGACGCAGCAGCGAACTCCAGAAACGTCGAATAGTGCGGCTCCTTGGACTTCACCGGTGCGTTCGATCGCGGACAGTCTTCGAGGATAAAGACATACCCAAGCCACGGTCTCGCTGACTGCTTGAACGCCCCTTCGCGATAAGCCGCCCACAAGTCCGTCGCGTTGCCCACAGCCTCTTCGACGCGATTGTTGAAGTTGTTTCCAAACGACGGTCCGACCTGTGCCTTGAACTCGATCACTGCCAATAGATTCCCATCGGCCACGACGACGAGATCCCAATTCTTCTCCGCGCGATAGTAGCCCGGCAACTCGCGACGGTCTTTCCAAAACACATGCGCTTCGGGCACTCCAGCGTTGTAGAACAAGTCGCGACAAACCCGTCGAGGTGCTTTCCGCCCGTTACGGCAGCGCGTAAACCTGCGTCCTTCTGCCCCGACGTCGCTCCCTGGCTCTCGCTCTGCCGATCGCGGGTGAGCCAAAACAGATTGATTGCCTCACCGACTCGTTTATCGAGATTCTTAGAGGCCATCGACAACGAACTCCGCCGTCATCTCTAGAGTGCGGCTGTTCTCGATTCGCCGCCGCGCGGCATCGGCGTACGTCTTGTCGATCTCGAATCCGATGCTGTTTCGTCCGTGCATCATCGCGGCCAGCGTCGTGGTGCCCGAACCCAAAAACGGATCGAGCACCGTGTCGCCGACGAAGCTGAACATTCGGATCAGCCGCTCGGCAAGCTCGCGTGGATACGGAGCAGGATGGTTCCGCGTCGACGCTCCGGTTACGCCGCTCCAAATCTGCTGAAACCATTCCTTATGGTCCGCGTCGCCGATGACGCTGAGCACGCGCGTCGCGACCGACGGGCTGCGGTATCCGCCCGGCTTGCGTTGCATCAGGATGTACTCAAGGTCGTTCTTGATCACCGCGTTCGGCTCGTAGGGCTTTCCCAAGAACGTGCCGCCATTGTCCGACGCCTCGAACGCGGCGTTGGCGATCTTGTGCCAGATGATCGGCGCGAGATTGTCGAAACCCAGGGTGCGGCAACGCTCTTGGATCGAAGCATGCAGCGGCACGACGGTGTGGCGGCCTTGATTCTTGCGGCGCGACAAACACACGTCGCCCACCACGCAAATCAGCCGCCCGCCGGGAACGAGCGCCCGGTAACACTGCTTCCAGACCTTATCGAGTTCCTTCAAGAACGCATCGTAGTCGGCGATATGCCCAAGCTGCCCTTCGCTGTCGCGATACTCCTTCAATGTCCAATAAGAGGCTGTTTGTGAACTGCTAGCACGTTACGCCTGGCCCGGCCGGATACGATTACGGGAGACGAGTTTGCGTTTCCTGGCTTATCCGGAGGGCGGC
>QEVJ01000106.1 GCA_003576845.1 Planctomycetota bacterium | reverse complement strand
TCGAGGACGAAATAACCTCCCGAACCCGCCGGTGCTAGCACGACCTGTGCAGCAAATACGGCATCTCAATTTGGGATGTTATTTAATCCTCGATCCTTATAGTGCCGCGTCCGATATCGCTTTCCGTCCGCGGCAGTTGTCAAGTATTCCTTGACAACTGACTCTAACTCTAACTCGTTGTCGTCAAAGATGTTCTGCAAATGCAGGCTGATGTTCTGCTTTGTCGTCTGATACAGGTCCGCCATTGCCGCCTGGGTTAGCCAGACGGTCTGGCCGTCGAGGCGGACTTGGAGATGCAGCGCGCCGTCGCGGTAAATCAGGAGCTGGCCGCCCAGGGGCGCGGTTTCGCCCGGTTCTTCGCCGTTCATCGTGGGCCTCGCAGAGCGGGAAGCATCGCCGCTTAGTGGCGTTGCGTTCACTATGCGAATTGTCGCCGATAGCCAGCCGCCTGACTAGAGTCCGCCAAAGAACGCCACGATCGGTCGTGTCGTGAAGGCCCGCGGCGCGCGGCCTGAGCATCCGGGTGCCTTGGCACCCGTGCATGCTGGCCAAGTGCCCGCCACCCCACGATGATCGCGGCGGAATGAGTTCGGCGATTTCGAAGGCCCGTTTGCCGACCGCACCGTCCGTTCGATTATCGCTGCCAGTCGGCGCGGTCTGCCTACCCCACCCCGCCCTTTTTCAGCCACGCCTTGAACGCTTCCTTCAGGCCGTTCTTGAGCATTTCTTCGATCACTTCGCCGAAGATGACTTCGGGCTTTTTAAGTTTCTCCAGACTGCGTTTGTCCGCGTGCAGCCGTTTGAGGACGGTGTTCACCGCCGACGTGAACAGTCCCTTGCCCACGCTCTTGCCGAGGAAACCGGCCAGCGCTTGTTGAGCGGACGTGTATTGGTTGGGAAGCCGGATGCCAAGGAATTCCTTTCCGGTAATCTTGGGGGTCATCATTTTCAGAAACTTGTCCGATAGAACATCGCCGAATTTGGACGCGAGCATCGACAGCAGCGTCTTCTCGGCAAGCTTGGCGAAGTTGATGTCCTCGACGCCCTGGACCTTGAGGCCGACGGCTTTGGCGCCTTCGCTATAGAGCGTGCCGGCGCCGGAAACGAGGGCTTTGCCGGCGAACTTCGCCACTGCGCCGCCGCCCTTGGCCACCGCGCCGCCCAGCCCGGCGGTCGCATAGGTCGTCAGCACGATCACGGCCACTTCCATCATCGTGCAGGTCGCTTCCGCTCCCAACTGGAGTTGCTTGCGATAGTCGTACCACGCGCGGTGAACCTTGTTGTAGTCGCTCACGGCACACTGCAACATGAACTTTGCCGTGTTCAACCGCGTCCGCTTCTGATACGCCTCCCACTCGGCTTGCGTGTACCAGGGAGGCGCCGGCCGCGTCTCCTGGTAGGTGCGGGCGGACTGGTACGCGGTCATCGCCTTGACCAGATCTTCGAGCGGCTTTTCCCACATCGCGTGCGTGGGCGGGACCGCGCTGCCGACCGCCGCGCTGACCGACGACACGATCCAATGCTTGGCGTTGAACAATCCGACGTATTTCTCCCACGAGCTTCGCTCGGTCACAACGTAATCGTGAACCATTTGAACGGCCTGCATGAACGGCATTTGCTGGAACTTGTGCGCGCCGAACGTCAGGTCGACGCGCAGGTCCGTCGTCGTATTCGGCGCCGCTGCCGATTTCGGTGGTGAAATGGTTGCGGCCATGACTCGGTCTCCTAGATAAGGGACTCGCGCAGCGGCGCTTTCCCAGGATTAGGCTTCCGCCGCTCACCCGCGGCGTTCAGAGGGAAGACATGCGTCGCCAGTCGCCGCGGGAGTCGGATCGCATGGGCGACATTGGCAAACGCGATCCACCCTTTGTGGAGCAAGTCGAGTGCCGGAATTCGGCGCTCGGACGGTCCGGTCGCGAGCGCGGCGCCAAACGCGCTGTATCGCGGACGTTACGACGCACTTCTCGCAACCTTGAGGCTGAATCGACGCGAATGAGCGCGTGCTGCCGCCGAGAAGCCGTGTCGAATTCGCACGGCGGTGAGACGCGGCGTCGCGCCGACGACGCCGAAGCGGCGGGGCCGAATCGCGGCCGTTCGACGCAAAACGCGGCGCCCATGCCATAAGCCGCCGCAAGCCCGAATGACGTCTCGAACGCTCACGCGGCGTCAACGAGTCGGGAGCCAGTGCCATGCCGCGTCCGTCGCCGACCAATTCGCGCAGGTGTAAAATTCTTCATTGACATTGGCGGCGGATTCGGTAGGATGGGTCGACGCTAGATTGATGCGATGCCGGGTGAATTAATCCGCACAAGTCCCGTTTTTTCCGGGGAAGCCGTGCGAATTAAATCGACCCGATGGGGGCAGACGCATTCTGAGTTGTCGGGCGGGCAAATGCGTGGCGGCGCGGGTTTGGGACGGTAGACACCACGGTTGACTTGTCCGGCCGTGCGATGTGGTCTCGAAATTCCGCGTCGAAAGGTTCTTAACCAAACGGCGTCAACGATCGCGCGCCGGAGGCGACGTGCCCGATGGATGAATCGCTGGCCCTTTCCTCACGGTTTCGCCGCCCCTTCGGTTAAGAACATTATAAACCAAGGAGGGGTAGTAGGCAGAAGGCAAAGAAAGTAGGTTGACGCCAACGACCGTTCCCCTTATAGTCCCCCATTCGAGCACTGTCCATTTACCTGCGTCCAATTGGGCTGCTAGTGATCTACCAGCGGGCGAGATAGCCAGGCATTTCTCGTCCATCTGCGGTGTAGCGTGCCCCCGCGAGAATCGCGTCCGGCGCGATTCGTCGCCTTAGGGTTGCTCGTTGCGGAAACTCCGCAATCGGTCGCAATCCCCTCGGCACTCCGGCACGTGATGTTGGCGCTTTTTTGCGCGCTCCGCGTGATACAGCGCATTGCCCGTTAGCGAATTCACCCGATACTCGGAAAGGTGCCTTGTGATGACGACATTTTTTCAACGAACGGCCGTCCGGCTCGTCCTATCATTCGCCTTGTCAGTGTGGTCGGCCGCGGCTATTCGCGCGACCCCCGTAGTCGAAAGAACCGATAGCTTTACGGCTCCCGGCAACGCCGTGCAAATGGAGTACGCACCAGATTATGGGTTACTGTTTCTGCGCAATTCCGGAAGCGCCGTCCATGTGGTTGACGTCGCCACGCGGCAGCGCATCGACCTAAGGTTGGCGACGGAGACGTTTACGGACTTCGACCTGACGGGCGACCAACGCTATCTCTACGCGGCCGACTATGGCGGCACGCGAACCGGCTATGGCGACCCCATCCGCCCCAGTCTCGTTCAGCGGTTCGACCTGCAAACTCGGACGTGGGAAACGCGGACGGCCCCCTGGGTCGTCTTTCGGATCGAGGGCGTGAATGCCGAACGGTATCTGGTGCAAGAAATCGACCAGCACGTCGACATGATGCTCAACTCTTGGGAAGCGACGCAAAGCCGCGAGCTTTCGCGAATCCGAGCCGACTACTACGGCGATTTCGAATACGACGATCGACTCGGCCGCATCTACCATGGAAGTTCCGGGTCTTCGTCCAGCGAGATTCACGTTCGACGCCTCGTAGGCGATGTGCTTGTCTCGGCCGGCGACACCGGAACGTACGGAACCGCGGATAGTGGCGGAGGATCGTCGGTGCTCTCGACGGACGGCGAACGCTTCTACTACGGAAGGCTGCAGGTCGAAGCCCTCGACGTCCGGAACAATCTGCGGTTCTTTCCGGAGATCATCAGAGCGGCAACCGGAGACATTGCATTCGGAAACGCCGCGTACTATGACGCCCACACAGGCGAAGAACTGGGGACATACGGATTCCAAGCGTCCGCCATTACCGTCAGCGACGACGGGCGCGAAATGTGGGCGTTCGACCAATCAACCAACCAGTTGCATCGCTATCGAATTCATACAGTTCCAGTACCCGAACCAACTTCGGCAGCGATTCTCGTTGCGGCGATGGCGTGCGCGAGCGTATGCCGATTTGTCGGCCGACGAACACACGAGACGGCAAACTAATCGTCCGAGCGAGTCCGGTCGTTGGCCTTGCTAAGCATGATCGACCCAGCCAAACGTTCAATCGCCGTTGCCTCATCGGGCGAGGGCTTACCAGGGCGCGATTCCGTGCACGGGTGCGCGCGGCGGATCGTGCCCGTGGCGATGTTGAGCTGGGACAAGCGAAGACGGACAGCGGGACGGCGGTACTCACTGGCGAAGCCAATGGCGCTCCACGACAGTGCATTGTGAAGCCAGTGCCAATCGACGGAGCACCGGATGAACGCGCGTCGGCTAGAAATTCCACTCCATGCCCACATACGGCGTGATGCCGGGGGCGAGGAGGCGGAGTTCGGGAATGCCGTCGATGGCGCTGGCGGGGAGGCGGAGGTCGAGGTGTTCGAGATAGTTGCGGTCGAACACGTTTTCGACGCCGCCGGTGAGGCGGACGTTTCGCGTGGCGGCCCAGAAACCGCGGAGGTGCCAGACGGTGAAGCCGGGCGTGGCTTGTTCGACCGTCACGAGGCCGGGACCGCTACGGAGCGCGCCGAGCCGGTCCTGATCGTCGACGAGCCGGCCGAAGAACTCGACGCCCCAGCGATTCTCCTCGGAAGTGTCGTGCAGGCGAATCCCGACGCGGCCTTCGAGCGGGTAGATGCCCGTCATCGGCACGTCGAGGTCCTGGTCTCGGCCTTCGACATAGGCCAGAGAGCCGAACAGCGTCACGTAGTCGTTCCAGTCGATCGCACCGTCGATCTCGAAGCCGGCCAGCGTCGCCAGATCGCTCGACGTGCTATGGGCGAGCTGTGCCCCGAGCGGACCGCCCGCGCCGACTTGGGCGACGTCGTAGGTGGCGTAGTCGAGAATCCACGTGTAGAAGCCGCGAATCCCGCCGCGGACGTCGCCGTAGTCGCCCTTGAGGCCGAGATCGACTTGCCACGCCCGCTCGGGATTGAGGAACGGGCTGCCGATCACGCGGGTGAACCCGTTCTGGAACAGGCCGAGGAACAAGCCGTCGGCGTACCGCTCGGTGAGCGTCGGGGCGCGATGGGCGTGGCCGAAGCCCGCGTTGACCGTCCAATACTCGTCGAGGTCGACTTCGTTGTCGAGGAAGAAGGCGTACATCGTGTTGTTGCGGGCCATGTCGGCGTCGAAACCGGGGAGCGACGAGTCGCTGCGAATCTCCGCTTCGTTGGCGTCGGTGTGGAGCCAGTCGACGCGAGCGCCGATGGTGGTCTTCCAGTAACTCCGCCACGGCAGGCCGAACTCGACGAACGCGCCCGGATCGACGAGCGAACCGAGCGGCTGATTGGTGCCGAAGTCGTCCAGGTCGGCCAGGCCGATGTTCGTGCCGTTCGTGCCGGAGCTGGCGGAGTTGAAGTGTTCGTTGATCCGCTGCGTCAGGTAGCGGACGTCCGTGCCGAGCGTGAGGTTGGCTTCGTCCTCTTCGCCAAAGGTGACGGCGGCGCGCGCGCCGGTCGAGGCGAGAAAGCCGTTGGTGTCGCCCCAGAAGAAGACGGGTTCGGGTCCGCCGAGTGCCCGTTCGAGCGCCCGCTCGACGCGGTCGATGGTGAGCGTCTTGCCGTTATTGGTCGTGGGGTCGCCGGTGTTTCCTTGGAAGTCGGTGCGGTTGTACCAGCCTTCGACGACGAACCGCGTCCACGGACCCGACGGGCTTTCGTCGACGAGCCGCAGGTTGAAGCCGTCGACGATCAGCGCGTCGAGGTCGAAGAACTTGCCGAAGTATTCCGTGTCGGTCTGGTCGAGATGCTGGTAGCGGAACTCGAGGCGCTGGAAGGGATTGAGGTCGTAGCCATATTGGGCCAAGAAGTCCTGGTTCAAATAACTCGACGGAATCCGCTCGCCGTTGCCCGCTTCGTAGTCGATGCCGTTGCGGTTGCCGTAGCCGAAACGGAAGCCGTAGTTCGTGCTGCCGCCTTCGACGGTTTCGTAGCCGTACCAGCCGTTGCCGTTGGTGCGATAGTTGAGGCCGAAGATGTTGTGCGTTTCGGGTCCGGCGTCGTAACGCGGAGTTTCGGCCGTGGTCACGTCGATGAAGGCAAAACCGGGACCGTAGATGACGCCATAGGGCCCGTTGATGACGCGAATGCCCGCCATCGAACTGGGCGAAATTTTCGAGAGCATCGAGTCCAAGTCTTCGCGTGCCGGGCGCCAGAGCGCGCCGTCGGCCTGAGCGTAAATCTGCCCTTGGCGGAATCCGCGGACGCGCGGATCGAACGCGACGGGCGAACGCCGCTGGGCGCGAACCGTGTCGGTGCCGCTGGCTTCCGTGATCGCTTGCGTCGTGTCGATCGGCGGCGTGACGGAGAGAATCGACGGCACGGGCGTCGACGCGAGGGCGGCGACCGCGCCGGCTTCGCCGGTCGGCGTTTCGATCGCCGAGGGCAGACCGCCGAGACCAGCCGAAGGACGCGAATAGGGCTGAACCGAAGGAATGTGCGTCAACCGGAACGGCGAATCGGCGTCCTCGACCAACACGATTTGGCTGCTTGTCGCCGTCTCGTTCGTCGAGGATCGCGCGTCGTCTTGAGTGGTTTCGGTGGCGGCGGAACCGTCGGCGGCGATCACGACCGATTCGGCTGCCAGAACGTGCCTGCCCGCGAGCATCGGCCCGCCGTTCGTCGGCGAGAACAGCGCGCCGGATGCCAACAGCCAACAAAGCGAGCGACGGCGCATGGACAGAGCCCTCCTTGGCGACCGCGGCCCGTCTTGGACCGCGGATTGTCGAACTGCGTGCATTCCGAGCGCCGCCGGCGGGCTGAGTCAGCGCGCCGACGCCTCTCGGGCGGGATTCGCTCTCGTGCCAACCGCCCCCGAAACGACCGGCGGGTCAAACCGGTCCCGAAGCGGCTCGTATCGACCGACGAAAGACGGCGCGCAATTCCTACGAACGGCGCCGCCTACGCCGGATATCTCCTTTCCTCGACACCACCGCTAAAGGACTTGAATCCCGCATTTCCGGTATCGTCCGGAAAACGGGCACGACCGGGGCTTTCGGCAAACCTGAGAAGCTGCGGGAGCGATGCGGCGACCGCCGAACCGCAAAGCGCCGAACCGCAAAGTCGCAAAGAAGCAAAGATAATGTGGGGTTGGCGCGAGCCTGCTACTCGCCCGGAGCGCCGTTGATTTCGGTGGTCGCAAGCGCGACCTTGAGCTGCGCGAAGCCTTGGGCCGAGATCCCCGTGCGCTGCACGTGCAGCGTTTTCAACTTCGTGAGCCGCGCGAGGTGGGGCACGCCCGCGTCCGTGATCGCGCCGCAGTTGTCGAGCCACAGCACTTCGAGGTTTTCGAGCGACGCCAGCGCCGGCAGACAGGCATCGGTCACTTGCGTGTCGTCGAGACCCAGCGTCTTGAGGCCTTTGAGCCGCACGACGTGCTCGACCACGGAATCGTCGACCCGCGAGTAGGCGAACGACAGATACTCGACCGGCAGATGCTCGACGTGCTTGAGTCCCGGTCCGGCGACTTTGCTCCCGCCGAGGTAGAGAATCTTGAGCTTGTCGAATCCGCGGAGGTGCGCGAGGCCCGCGTCGGTCACGGCCGTGCGTTCCACGGAAAACGTTCTCATCTCGGACAAGCCGGCGAGGTGCTTCATCCCTTCGTCGGTGACTTTCGTTGCCATCAAGTTCAACAGTTCCAACTGCGTGTGTCCCGCGAGGCGGGCGAGCGTTTCGTCGGCGACTTGCGTCCGCGTGAGATTGAGTTGCACGGGTTCGAGATCGTCGAGCGGCACGAGCGTCGCGTCGCCGATCGCATGGTTGGCGAAGCTGATCGACCACACACGCCCGTCCCGAAAGTTCACATCGCCGCCGCTCGACCGCAGCCGGGCGACGGCGGTTGCCACGAACTTCTCCAACTTCTCGCGGGCCGCGCGGGCGACCTGCGCATCGTCGGCCTTGGACAATTCTGCCAACGCCCGCCGCGCGGCCTTCCGCGCTGCCGATTCGTCCGCGCTCGCCAACCGGTCGAGAACCACCAGCGCCCGATAAGTCGTTTCCCGGTCGCCGCTCTTGGCAGCCGCGACGACGAATGGAACCGCCGCTTCGCCCGCGGCGGCGAGCGCTTTCGTGGCGTTTTCGCGTTCGTCGAAGGCGTCGCTCGCCAGGGCCGCGACGCTCCGCCGCAGTTCCGCGTCGTCGGCAAGCAAGGCGTCCGCGTCGGCGCCGCGAAACAGCGTCAACAGCGCCACCGCGGCCCATCGTCTTCGTCGCGGATATGGCGGCTCATCGTTCATCGGTTGCCTGCGGTTCTACCATGCGCCCGCCTGCCCCTCAAGCAAATCCCGGCCCATCCGGGTTTTTCCGCTTTTCCCGCCGAATCGCTTTGAGATTTCCCGCCGGCCTTCGTCTAATATGCCGGGAGGAGAGGCCAAGTGAACGATGAGCGATGCCGCGGACAGGCAGTTGCTAGATCGGCTCGTGCGCGAGCATCTGGCCGATTTGATGCGCCTGGCCGTGCGATTGACCGGCAACGTCGACACGGCCGAGGACGTGCTGCAAGACGCCCTGACGGCCATCGCCCGAAGTTGGGGCGGTTTCCGCAGCGCCGCGAGCTTTCGCACGTGGTCGACGCGAATCGTGGTCAACGCGTTTCGCGATCACCTCCGCCGCGGCGACCGCGCGGGGGTGCAGCGAACCGCGTCGCTCGACGAGGAACCGGCCGACCCGAGCAACCGCGAACCGACTCACGCAGCCGAGCACGCCGAACTGGAACAACAAGTCGCCAAGCACGTCTCGTCCCTGCCGCCACGGCAACGCGAAGTGCTAATACTGACCGTATACGAGGAACTACCCATCGCCGACATAGCCGCCATGCTCGACACGACAGCCGCCAACGTCCACAGCACGCTCTACGCCGCGCGGCAACGACTGGCCCGCGAATTGGCCGAATACTTGGCGGAAAAGTAGGTCCGGCACTCCGGTGCCTGACGAATGGGCGGTCGCGTTATGCGCGATCGAACATCGTCGTGCCATTTGGAATTGTGCCTGCGATCGGCGATTTCGGATTTAAGATTTGAGATTTGACATCAACGGAACAGCCAATCGCCCTTGTCTGCAATGAGCGCTTCCAAGCCACAACGCGATCCGCTCGACGACTTGTTGGCCTCGGCGCGCTGGCCCGAGGCCGGCGAAGAGCGCCTCGTGCGGCTGCGGGCGCATTGGGCGGCGCTGCACGACATTCGCCCGGCGCGGCGCGTTTCGCGGGTCGTCGTTCGCGTCGCGGGGGTTGCGGCGGCCGTGCTGTTGGCGGTCGGCGCGGCGTGGTGGGCGGCGCGCGGCGACAACGACGTTCGCTCCGTCGAGCGAATCCCAAACGATATCGCAAAGCGCAAGCCGCAATCGTGGCCGCAGACGCCTTCGCCTGTTCCTCGCGTCGACGAATCCGTACTCGCCGCGATGCCGAATAGCCGGCCGGCCACGGCGCTCGAAACGGCCGTGTTTCGCGCCTGGCAAGCCGAACGGCGAGCGGCGTCGTGGAAGCAAGACGCCGCGGTCGAACGCTCGATTGCCGCGATTCGCGATGTGCAACCGCTCGACGACGCACGCCTCGCCGCCGTCGCCAGGCCGTTGCTCGCCCGCCGGGCGTATAACGAGCGCCGCTTGCTCGACAACGTACTGTACTTCGACGGGTCGCGGCGCGAGGCGGCTCTAAAGCTGCTGGCCGTGGTGGGCACGACGCGCACCGTGCGCGAATTGCTCCCGCTCGTCGAGAACGCTCGCGAAAAGACCGTCGTCGTCGCGACGCTGCTGCGGCTCGCCCCGCCCGAGAACCTCGCGTTGCTCGCCCGGCGCGAGCAGTATCCGCAAGCTCGACGGGCGATGCTCGCGGCGTTGCTCTCGGCCGGCGACGAACGCAGCGTCGGAGCGTTTCTCGTGTGCGCATCGCACGGCGCGACGCGCGGCGCGGCGGTGGAACTCGTCGCCTCAACCGACGCGCTCCCGACGGCGACGCTGATCGCCTGGCTCAAATCGGCCGACGCCCAGCGAAGCGCCGCGGCGGCCGCGGTCCTTGCCAATGCCCGCGATCAAGCGGCGATCGAAGCCCTCATCGCACTGGCGCGGTCTCCGAACGCGCCGCCCCCTGCGCTCGTCGCGCTCGTGGGCAGCCGACAGCCCGCCGCCCAATCGTTCATTGCCGCGGCCAGACATTCATCGCTCGTCGCGGCAGTGAACGAAGCCCAATACCAATGGCGCGTCATCCGCAATTCACTGTAGGGTGGGTCGAACGTTAGTTCGTAGGGTGGGTCGAACGCAGTGAGGCCCACCGCGATTGACGTCGGAGCCGCGTTCCTTGGTGGGCCTCACTAACGTTCGACCCACCCTACGATTCCTTCCAAACGTATTTCCACTTCGAGGAGGCATTCGATGAACGCACGATTCCTGACCGCCGTTTTGCTCGTTGCCGTATTGCTGCTCTGCGAACGATTCGCGGCGGCGCAACCGGGGCCGGCGGAGAACGAACAATACACCGTCCGCGTGTATCAGCTCGCCGACATGATCCTGCCGCTTCCCAATCACGGCTATCGGCCGAACGACCTGCCGGCGACGCCCGCCGAAAGCGCAACGGGCGGCCAAGGCGGTTCGCAAGGCGGCGGATTCGGGGGTGGCGGCGGTGGCTTTGGCGGCGGTAACTTTGGCGGTGGCGGCGCCGCGTTCAATTTCCAACCCGAAGGAGGCCAAGGCGGCGCCCAAGGTTCCGGTTTCAATCCGGCGCAGGGCGGCGTCGGTGGCGGATTCGGCGGCGCGGGCGGAACCGCTGCCACCTCGTTCGCCGACGACGCGATGAACGCCGCGATGGAAGCCATCGTCGAGTTGATCACCGCCTCGATCGAGCCGGCCTCCTGGGAAGACGTCGGCGGCTCGGGCACGATCCGATCGTACCGGTCGATGCTCATCATCAGCCAGACCGCCGCCGTGCACGCTAAGATCGGCGAATTCCTGTCCGCGCTTCGCCAAGAAACGGGGACGCTGCGGACGGTGACGGTCGCCGCGCATTGGCTGATGCTCGATTCCGACGAGCTCGCGAAGCTGCAAGTCGAGCGCGACGGCGTCTCGTCGATCGACCGCGACGCGCTCGCAAAGTTGACGCGGCAAGAGGGCAACTATCGCGGACAGATCACGTGCTTCAGCGGCCAAACGGTGCACCTGGTCGGCGGGCAGCGGCGCAACGTGGTGACCGGCCTGATTCCCGTAGTCGGCGGAGATAATCCGGCCTATCAGCCGCGCGGCGGAACGCCGAACATCGGCGTCTTGCTGCAAGTTCGGCCAACGCTCGTCGCCGATGCGAGCGCGGCGATCGTCGATCTCGAGAGTTGGGTCACCGCGGCGCCCAAGCACGATGCGATGATCGAATTCCAGTCGGGCCGCGGCGTTCCCGCAGCGGCATCCGAAGGCAAGCAGAGCAGCGGGAAGGCCGACGCGGCTGGCGTTCGCGTCGATCGACTGGACATCGCCAGCCACGCTCTGGCAACGACGCTGCGAGCGCCCGTCGGCGCGCCCGTCCTTGCCGGCGGGCTATCGGTCGTGTCGGCAGACACAAGCGCCGGCGGCGGCGAGCGGAAACAGCTTTATCTCGTCGTGCAGGTGAACGTGGCGGATTACCAGCGCGGCGGCGACGCGAAAAAGACGGAGACGCGGCGATAACGCGCGTTTCGATCGCGGGCACACACGAATCGTGGGGCGGAAGTGAAGCCCCGTCCTACGAGTTGTGCGTTTATTTCTTTCGCTTGTCGATCGCCCGCTTCATGGCCGCACCGAGGTCGGCGGGGCCTTGGGCGACTTCGATGCCGGCGGCTTCGAGGGCGGCGATTTTTTCGGCGGCGGTGCCTTTGCCGCCGGAAATGATCGCTCCGGCGTGGCCCATGCGTTTGCCCTTGGGCGCGGTGCGGCCGGCGATGAACGCGGCCATCGGCTTGGTGACGTGCTGTTTCGCATACGCGGCGGCCTCTTCCTCGGCCGTGCCGCCGATCTCGCCGATCATCATGATCGCTTCCGTCTTGGGATCGTCTTGGAACCGCTTCAAGAGGTCGATGAACGACGTTCCGACGATCGGGTCGCCGCCGAGACCGACGCACGTCGATTGACCGAGGCCGAGGCTCGACAATTGGAACATCGCCTCGTAAGTCAGTGTGCCCGAGCGGCTGATGACGCCGACCGGCCCGGGCTTGCTGATGTAGCCCGGCAAGATGCCGATTTTGCACTCGCCGGGCGTGATGAGGCCGGGGCAGTTCGGTCCGATGAGCACCGACTTGCTGGCCTTCACCTTCGGATAGACCCGCACCATATCGATGACGGGCACGCCCTCGGTGATCGCGACGACGGTTTTGATGCCGGCATCGATGGCTTCGAGAATCGCATCGGCGGTGAAGGCGGCGGGGACGAAGATCATCGTCGCATCCGCGCCGGTTTTTTCGACGGCTTCGGCAACGGTGTCGAAGACGGGAAGGCCCTCGACGGTCTCGCCACCTTTACCGGGCGTGACGCCGCCGACCATTTTGGTGCCGTAGTCTAGGCAGCCGCGCGTGTGGAATTGGCCGACTTTGCCGGTGATGCCTTGAGTGATTACGCGTGTGTTCTTGTCGATCAATATGCTCATCGAATAGCTCGTTATTCGGAAATAATGTCGGCGGCGGTAAACCTTGTATTCACGCGGTCTTTAGCCGTTTCGAACAACCACCGCAGCGGCTCCCGACCTTTGCCCGCCGTGCAGCCGTCAATGATGTTGAACGCTAAAAACAAGTTCCAGTCTTTGATTTTGTCAAACAACGCATTCAAACGGTCGGCATTGCATTTTCCTTTTTGTTCGACTTGTCGCCACAGGGCGAACGGTTCGTCGTGCCATTGGACCATCGCTAGCAAGTCGGAATCGTCGCAGGATTTCGCCAAAAACTCGCGGGCCAGCGAGGCGTGACTCTTCGGATCGGCAATGGCGACGCCCGGCGTGGATTCGCCTTTGAATGTGTCGTGTGTGTGAATCAGTATCTTCAGCTTCCAGTAGTCTTCGTCGGACAGCTTCGGGCGGAGCGTTTCGAGGTTCGGCTCGATCTCGGCGAGATGCGCCCGTACGGTTCCTTCGGGATGACCGGGCCGTGGGTCGCCCCAATCCAAGTTCTGTTGGTATCGGGGATCCGCTACCAAAGCCTCGTAAATCGCTTGATAGTCCGCCATCTCCGCTGGGCCTTATCGCTTGAGATAGACATTTGTCCGGCCGATCCTACTTTTCGACTTCGTGAATGACGGTCCAATTCGAGTTTGGGACCGCATTCTGCAGGCGTTCAATCGCCGCTTCGGCTTCTTCACGGGTTGGGTAGCGTAACTCGCCGGCGTTGGCGCCGAGAATTGTCGCGGCACGTTCCGTCTTCTTCGCGGCCTCGTAATCAATCACGGCAACGTCGGAATGCGGGTAATCGACAACGAATGGAAGAAGTCCGATTTCAATTGCTTCGGACCCGGTTACGCCAATCGCAATAGCAATGTTGTCCGATGAACCGGGACCCTCGAATTCTTCGTATGCGCGCAGGATGACCTCGATCCGTTCGTCCTCCGGCACGCTCGCCCAGCGGTCCCATATCACGTAAATGTGGCGAGACTTCGTAGGCGCGTAGTCTTCTTCGATGAATGCCGGCTGCGGACGCTTGCCGGAAGCAAGTTCGTTCTTGAGTTCGTTCACCAGCGCGTCGTGACGCGACGAAGGCACGCCTCGTTTTATCACATGGCGGGACATACATTACCTCGCTTCAAAGCATACGATAATTGCGTATCAGCCACTGCACGGCCTCGGTCGCGGCTTCAAGCTCCTTGCGGCTGGGTCGGTTGGTCCGATACCGCAATGTCTCGCGCCAGTTCTGGTCAACAGCGCGCGCGAACTTTGCAAGTTGAACGGCGAAGTGCAACGGGTGAGGGTCGCCCGAACTTCTTCTCGATTGTAGCAGTAATTCCGTCCACCAGCGAACGTCGTGCAGATTCCTACCCTTAGCAACGCCAAGGTGCGAGGCTTGAGTCCGCGCCCCGTCGAAGTCCAAACGGCCGATCGGGTCTACCGGAGCCTTCCCGGTATGGCGAAAGTAGGCTGCTTTGATCAGCATTTCAGCACAGTATCCCAACAAATACAGCGAACCCAATCGTTGGTCGCACGTTGCCAGCGCATGCGCTTCGCGAAATCGCTGCGTTGACGCGGCACGGAATCCGCGAATCGTGTCGATCGACGACAATCGAGAAACAAGCGGCATTTTTCGATCTGCTTCACCCTGCTCGTCGTCATGCCGCCCCTGCCGCCGCGACGACTTTCTTCGCCCCGTCCGTCAGTCCGTCCGCCGCGATGATGTTCACGCCGCTTTCTGCCAGGATCTTGCGCCCTTGCTCGACTTCCGTCCCTTCTAGCCTGACGACCAGCGGCACGTTGAAGCCGACTTGCTTGTAGGCTTCGAGAATCGCGTTGGCGATCGTCGTGCACCGCATGATGCCGCCGAAGATGTTGACAAGCACCGCCTTAACGTTCTTGTCGGAGAGCAGAATGCGAAACGCCTCGGTGACTTGCTCGACGTTCGCCCCGCCGCCGACGTCGAGAAAATTGGCCGGTTCGCCGCCGTGGAGCTTGATGAGGTCCATCGTGCTCATGGCCAGGCCGGCGCCGTTGACGAGGCAGCCGATGTTGCCGTCGAGCTTGACGTAGGACAGGCCCGCGTTGCCGGCACGGACTTCGGACGGCTCCTCCTCGCCGATGTCGCGCAGCTCGGCGAGGTCCTTATGGCGGAACAGGGCGTTGTCGTCGAACGTGATCTTGGCGTCGAGCGCGAGCATCTCGCCCGCGCCGGTGACGACCAGCGGATTGATCTCGGCCAGGCTGCAATCGCAATCGACGAACACGCGGCACAGGCCCTTGATGAACTTCTCGGCCGACGCGACCGTCTTGCCCTTGATGCCAAGCTTCGCACAAAGCTTGCGGACTTGATAACTCTCGATGCCGCGGTCGGGATCGAACCATTCCTTGAGAATCTTCTCCGGCGTTTCGGCGGCGACCTTTTCGATCTCGACGCCGCCTTCGCTGGACATCATCAGCACGGGTCTCGCCGCGGCGCGATCGACAACGATGCCCAAGTACAACTCGCGGGCGATGTCGCAGCCCTCTTCGACGAGCACCTGCCGCACCACGTTGCCGTCGGGGGCGTTCTGGATCGTGACCAGCGTCTTGTTGAGCAGATTGCCGGCGACCGTTGCGGCGTCGGCGGCGGACTTGACGAGTTGCACGCCGCGCTGGTCCGGGTTTTCCTTGATCGTGCCCTTGCCGCGGCCGCCGGCGTGGATTTGTGCTTTGACGACGACGATCGGTACGCCGAGCGATTTGAACGCCACCTCGGCCTCGCTTGGAGAGCGGGCTACCACGCTCCGGGGTACGGCAACGCCCGCCTTGCGGAGGATTTCCTTGGCCTGAAACTCGTGAATCTTCATCGCGGCACTCGTGAGCGGGGGCTGACGAAAACGGGCGCAAAACCGGCCTGGAATATAGAGCCGGCCCCAACGCACGGTCAACGGGGTGATGCGGCTCGCTCGGTTCGGGCCCGCATCGACCGACGAATAACCCGGTGCGCGGCAGCGAGATGCCAGGCCGTGCGGCGCGCCGAGCTTTACGCCGTAGGATTTGTCGCACGGACGCCAGCGTGGAGAATCGCCACGGGTTGTTGCGTTGCGAAGCTGCGGCGCCGTTGCCCCCGGCGCACGTTGCACGCTACTGGGCCAGGCTTCGGGCAAAGGCCGGCTGGCCGCCGTATCCACCGGCGCGGCGTGTGGTTTCGCCACCGGACTGGACCTTGAATCGGTCGACGAGCTCGCGGAGGCTCGCGGCCTGAGCGCCGAGTTCTTCGCTGCTGGAGGCCATTTGTTCTCCGCCCGCGGCGACCTGCTCGGTGCCCTGCGAAACGTTGGCGATCGCGCTAGCGACGTTGCGCGAGACGGTGGCTTGCTCGGTGGTCGCGGCCGCGATTGCGGCAATCTTCTCGGCGGTCGCTCGCACGCCGTCGATGATTTGCCTGAGCGCGCGGCCTGTTTCGCTGCTCAACGTTGCGCCTTGTTCGACGCGCTGGGTCGACTCGCGGATGAGCGCGGATACTTCCCCGGCGGCCTTGTTCGATCGTTCGGCGAGCTTCCGCACCTCGTCGGCGACGACGGCGAATCCCAACCCGTGCTCGCCGGCTCGCGCCGCTTCGATGGCGGCGTTGAGGGCGAGCAGGTTCGTCTGGCTCGCGATTTCGGAGATGACCGAGATGATTTCGCTGATTTTTTCGCTGCTGGTCTTGATGAGGTCCATCGCTTCGACGGACTGGACGACGGCGGCGCCGCCCTGCTCGGCGAGGGACGACGTGCTCTTGGCGACGTCGTTGGCTTCGGCGGCGTTGCCGCGGACGCGTTCGATGCTGCGGTTGAGTTGCTCGACGGCGGCCGACATTCGTTCGACGACACCGGTTTGGCTCTGAGCGTTCGCGGCAAGAGATTGCGAGCCTTCGGAGACGACGCGGGCGCCCTCGGCGAATTGCGCCGCGCTTTCGACGACTTGGACGATAATTCCGCGCAGGTCGGCGAGCATGCGTCTCAGGCCGGCCGCCAGTTCGCCGATCGCGTCGTTGCCGCTCACGGCGATGCGGACGGTCAGATCGCCTGCGGCGGCGGCGTTGACGACCTTGAGGAGCTCGTCGACCTTACCTCGCAGCTCGCGTTCGGCGGCGAGTTCGCGCTGCCGCTGTTCGCGTTCGGCGGCTTCTTTGGCGGCCCGCTCGCGATCGATGCGTTCTTGTTCCGTGCGGACTTCTTCTTCGTTGCGCCGTCGCTCTTCGTCTTCACGGCGGCGGGCTTCCTCGGCCTGCTTGCGTTCCTGCTCGGCGCGTTCCGCCTGCACTTCCTTTTCGCGTTCGGCGGCGAGGCGCACGTCTTCGAGAGACGTGGCCGAAGCGGCGACGGCCGTGTTGAGAGCCGCCGCCATGCGTCCTAGGTCGCCGGCCCATTGTGTTTCGTCCAGGCGTTCGTCGAGATTGCCGCCCGCCACGGTTTCGCAGAACCTAGCGACCGCGCGGATCGGCCGGAGGATCGAGCGGGTGATCGCCCAGGCCAAGAGGCTTCCGACGCCGAGGGCAACGGCAATGGCGATCCACGAGACGCGGCGCGCGAGTTGGCTGGTGGCGATGATTGATTCGGCGGCCTGCGTCGAGTCGGCATTGGCGGCGTCGACGAGTTTCGAGAACCGATCGTCGATTTGGAGCGCGATCACGCGGCCGTCGGCAACGAGCGAGTTTGCCCGCACGCGGTTGTTGTCGTCGGCGTAGGTATCGACGGCTTCCATCATTTTGGCGTCGAAGGCCGTCAGGTCCTTGCGGACGGCGGCGACGGTTTCGGAGTCGGTCGTTTCGAGCGATTGGAGACAATCCTGCAGCTCCTGCTTCGCAGCGACCGCGCTCGTTTCGGATTCGTTGAGCGAACTGAGCGCCAGATCGGTCAACCAATAGCGCACGCGGCCGAACGCGCGGGCGGCTGAGTTGGCGAGCTCGGCGCGGCGGAGCGCCGTTTGCTGCTCGCCCACCGCGGATGAAATGGTTGTCAGGCGGCCGATGACGAACACGATCGACACGGCCATGAGCGTCAGCAAAACGCCGTTGAGAAGCACCATTTTGCCGCCGATTCCCAAGCGCGGCGGGCGCGCACGGCGCGGCCGCTCGGAGTTGGCGGGCAATGTCGTTTGGATGGATTGCTCGGTCATGATTGGATTGCCCCGATAATCTGCGTCGAAAACACCCTCGTCGGTCAGTCGTGGGTCAGGTCAAGCGGCCGGAAACCTCTCCCTACTCGCGAGCCTCGATCTGCGGCGAACCGACATTGCTTTTGGTCTTATCGTGTGTCGAGAGCGGCGTCCGCGAGCGTATCGAGTTTGCGAATCCTCGTTGCCGTCGACTCCGCTGCGATCGTTCTCGCGACGGCAAGGCCGACTCGAACGGCGCCCGCACGTGTGGCCGTCGTTAGTCGAAGAGCACGACGCTGACGGCGCCGCCGAGCTGATCCAATTTGCCGCCCTCCATCAGGCCGCCGGTGATGTCGCGCTGGCCTTTGGGTTCGCCGTGACATTTGAGGCACGATTGGCCGTAGTATTCGGGCACGATCAAGCGCCAGCCCCGGCCCTGTTTGTGTGCGGCTTGTTCGGCGAACTCCTTGCCGCGGGGATAGTTGGCGGCGGCAAATACGGTGTCCATGACTTTCGCCTCCCATTCGTCCGGGCGATTCGCGCGATTGCGGACCAACGATTTCGGAGCGGTCAGTTTGATGGCCATGCGTCCCGACATCTTCTTGGAGAAGCTGTCGGCGAGCATCTTGGCGAACACGGCCGGAAGAAAGCCCTTGAAGCCCTTGCCTTGTTCGTTGATCCAGTTCTGGTTGGCCGTCATCACGTCGTCGATGGAGGCGAGCATCGCGGCGCGGGCTTCGGCGGCAAGTTTCCCGCCCGAGTCGCCGTCGGGCAGGGGCTGCCCGGCCATCTTCTGGAACTTCTCGCGGGTTTTGGCGGCGACCACCGCGCCCGTGAGGCCCTTGTCGCCTTTAGCGGCGTCGTCGATAAGTTCTTGGTTATCGGAGATGACCGCGCGTGCCGCGCGGAAGAGGGTCGCCATTTCGCCGCAGACTTTGGTCTTGTCCGCGTCGGTCAATGCGTCAGCCGCCGGGATTGGCGACGCGAGGAGTGCGGAGGTGAACAGGCAAGCCGCGAGATTGAGTCGGATTGCGCGGGTAAACATGACAAATTCCTCGGGTGGTTGACTCGTGCTCTGTCAAATCTCGATTTCGGGGTCGGCGCCACTGCTGGCTTGTCCAGCAGTGAGAATCGACGTTCGATGTCGCCGCGATTCGCACTGCTGGGCAATCGGGCGTTGGCAGCCCGATTCTTCGCGCCGACAAAACACGGGGCGGCGGTTTGGCGCCTAAGGAGTGCGGGGCGTGCGGGCGTCGTCTTGTCGACCGCACGCCCCCCTTGAATTTGGCCGTCTCGATGCTTCGAGCGGTTCTTGTGGAACTACTGGGCCAGACTTCCTTCGAAGCTTGGCTGGTCGCTGAAACCGGCCGTGCGTCGGGTGGTCGGGCCGTCGGCTTGGACCTTGAACCGCTGGACGAGTTCGCGAAGGTTCGCGGCTTGGGCGCCGAGTTCCTCGCTACTGGAGGCCATTTCCTCGCTGCCGGCGGCGACTTGCTCGGTTCCTTGCGAAACGTTGCCGATGGCCTTGCCGACTTCGTGAGCCGTGTTGGCCTGCTCGGTCGTGGCCGTGGCGATCTGCGAGATCTTCTCGGCCGTGGCTTGCACGCCCTCGATGATCTGCTTCAGAGCGCGGCCCGTTTCGTTGCTCAGCGTCGAGCCTTGCTCGACCCGCTGCGTCGACTCGCGAATGAGCGCCGAGACTTCGCCGGCGGCCTTGTTGGACCGCTCGGCGAGCTTGCGCACCTCGTCGGCGACGACGGCAAAACCGAGACCGTGTTCGCCGGCCCGCGCGGCTTCGATGGCCGCGTTGAGGGCGAGAAGGTTCGTCTGGCTGGCGATTTCGGAGATCACCGAGATGATCTCGCTGATCTTTTCGCTGCTGGTCTTGATGAGCTCCATCGCTTCGATCGACTGGGCAACCGCGCCGCCGCCTTGCTCGGCGAGCGACGAGGTGTTTTTGGCGACCTTGTCGGCTTCGCCGGCATTGCCGCGGACGCCTTCGATGCTGCGATTGAGCTGCTCGATGGCGGCCGACATCTCTTCGACGACGCTGCTCTGCGTTTGGGCGTTGCCCGCCAGGCTCTGCGAGCCTTCGGCGACGACCCGAGCGCCTTCCGTGAACTGGGCGGCGCTTTCGACGACCTGGGTGATGATGTTCCGCAGGTCGGCGAGCATCCGGCGGAGGCCGTTGGCGAGTTCACCGATGGCGTCGTTGCCGGTGACGGTGACCGGCACCGTGAGATCGCCCTCGGCGGCCGCGTTGACCACCTTGAGCAGCTCGTTGACCTTGCCGCGCAGTTCGCGTTCGGCCGCTTGCTCGCGTTCGCGCTGTTCGCGCTCGGCGGCTTCCTTGGCGGCTCGTTCCCGTTCGACGCGCTCTTGTTCCTTGCGGGCTTCGTCTTCTTTGCGCCGTCGCTCTTCGTCCTCGCGGCGGCGGGCTTCTTCGGCCTGCTTGCGTTCCTGCTCGGCCCGTTCGGCCTGCAATTCCTTTTCGCGTTCGGCGGCGATGCGGACGTCTTCGAGCGTTTTGGCCGAAGCGGCGACTGCCGTATTGAGCGAGGCGGCCATCCGGCCGAACTCGTCGCGCGAGGCAATTTCGAGGCGTTGCGTCAAGTCGCCCTGGGCGACCGCGTCGAGCACGCCGGCGGTTTTGACGATGGGCTTGGCGATCGCGCCGGCAATCCACCAGGCCAGACCGAAGATGATGGCGGCCGAGATGGCGACCGCGACGAACACGAAGGTTCGCAGCGCTCGGGCCGGCGCCGTCGCTTCTTCCAGGTCTTGGCGAATCAAGACGCCCCAACCATAGGCGGGAAAGCCCAGCGCGCCCTTGGACCTGGCATAGCCGTTGATCTGGTCGATGAGCCGCCGCTTGTGCGTTTCGATGGTGTACCCGTGGCCTTCTTTCGCGACGAGTTGCGCGCATTCCAAACCGCGCTCGGCGAGGTTGAGCGTCATCACGGCGGCCGGATCGGCGTCATCCAGGACGAGGCCCTTCGAAGTGAGCAACTGGGTTTCGAGGGTGTTGATGCCTTCGTCTTTGGCCGTCGCGCGTTGGGAGTCCATGATGTCGCTGACGATCCGCTTGAACGACGCGCGGTTGGACCAGACGCGCGTGACCTTGCCCGTCTCGTCGACGATGGGCGCGGAGAAGTTCAGCGTGACGCGCTTCTCGCCGTAGACTTCCGACGTCGTTGCCCCTTGTTCGGGATCGTTGTAATACGTTTTGCCGTAAGGGATCTTGCCCGAAACGATCTCGTCGAACCAGGCTTCGCCTTTGACGCTGCGGCCGATGAGATTGGCGGTGTTGAGCGGCTTGCCCGTGCTATCGACGGTGTTGGCGGCGACGATCTTGCCGTCCGCGTCGGCGACGATCATCAAGTCGTAGATGCCGTAGCACTTCATGTAGAAGTTGGCGGCTTGGGTGACCTGATCTGGAGTTCCCTTGGCATTGGGGTTCTCGGCGAACGCCTGGACGTCGCCGTAGCGCTCGAACAGATTGCGGTCGACCTTGTCGGCCGTTTCGATGGCCATCACCTGAAGTTCCTTCGCCGCAGCCGCGGTGAGGTCGTCGCTGGCGCGATTGAAGCTCAGCCAACCGATGGCGACCGCGGGCACTAATCCGAGAACCAAGTACCAAATCAGGAGCTTGGTCCGCACGCTCTTGAACTGAAACCGACTCGACGATGCTTGAGCCATAAACGTCCCTTCCGCCAGAAAAGAAGATTGCCAAAATGTTCCGGGATACCTGGAGGGCTGCGTCGCGATTTGATCTCGCTCGATGCCTGCGTAACCCGCCGTTGAAGCGCTGCGTGCGACCGGGAGAGTCACCCCTGCGCTACGCTTAGTGTGTTTAGGTCGCGGCGTGTGCGCGGGCAATTTCGGCGGGCGTGGACGCGAGAAAAAAACCCTATTTTGAGGGAGAATTGCGCGCGCAAAGGCCCCACCGGCAAGGGAGCAACGCTCGCAAATACAGCCGCGATCATAGCTAGTGTGCGGCTTGCCGCAAAAAAACAAGGCGCGCGGCCGGCGCTTGCACGGCCGCGCGCCTTGCGAAAGGCGCGCTGTAGCTCGCGGGAACCCGCTTGGCGCTTGCGGCGCCGACCTGCGAACAAGCCGGCGCCACAGCGGAGAAGCGGTCCGAACGCTACGCGCTCTTGTTCTTCGTGTCTTGCAGCGGGAACAGTTTCGCCCGGCCTTCGACCACGTCCTCGGTAATCACGTACCGCTGGCCGGCGCCGTGGTCGGGCAGCTCGAACATGATGTCCAGCATCAGGCCCTCGATGATCGAACGCAAGCCGCGGGCGCCCGTTTGCTTCTTGATCGCCTTACGGGCGACGGCGCGGAGTGCTTCGTCGGTGAAATGAAGTTCGGCATTTTCCATCGCGAACAGTTGCTGATATTGCCGAACTAGCGCGTTCTTCGGCTCCGTCAGCACGCGGATGAGCGGTCGCGTGCTGCAGGAGTTCCGCCGTTGAAAGTTCGACCTTGGTGCCGGACTTCTGGCCGAAACCGATCGTTCGCTGGCCGAGACGTTTGCTGATGATCTTGTCCAGCCCAACGAACGTGCCGCCGCAGATGAACAGGATGTTCGTGGTGTCGATCTGGATGTACTGCTGTTCGGGATGCTTGCGGCCGCCCTGCGGGGGAACGTTGGCGACGGTGCCTTCGAGCATCTTGAGCAAGGCCTGTTGCACGCCTTCGCCCGACACGTCGCGAGTGATCGAGACGTTGTTGCTCGTCTTCCCGATTTTGTCGATTTCGTCGATGTAGAGGACGCCGCGTTGGGCCGCTTCGATGTCGAAGTCGGCGGCGTGGAGCAACTTGAGGAGCAGGTTTTCGACGTCTTCGCCGACGTAGCCCGCTTCCGTGAGCGTCGTCGCGTCGCCGATGGCGAAGGGGACGTTGAGGATCTTGGCCAGGGTGCGGGCGAGCAGGGTCTTGCCGCTGCCGGTCGGGCCAATCAGCAGGATGTTCGACTTGTCGATTTCGACGTCGCCGGGATCGGTGGTGTGCATGAGCCGCTTGTAGTGGCTGTGCACGGCGACGGAGAGGACTTTTTTGGCGTGTTCCTGGCCGATGACGTATTCGCCCAGGTGGGTCATCACTTCGCGCGGCGTGGGAATCCGCGAGAAGAGCGGTTTGCCGGTGCCGCGGCGGCGGCGTTCCTGATCGAGGATCGACTGGCAAAGCTCGATGCACTCGCCGCAGATATAGACGTCGCCGGGGCCCTCGACGAGCGGCCCGACGTCGCGATAGCTCTTGCGACAGAACGAACAGAATGCGTTCTTCTTGGCGCCGCCGACTCCTCGTCGGCCTGGGCCACCTGCGTCCCGACCTGTGGGCATGCCTTCTCCTTCGCGTGGCTTGCGTCCGGGCCGCCGGCTGCACGGCGGCCAGAACAGGGAATCTAACTCGTGGTGTCGCTCGATGAACCGCGGGGCCTATAGATTCTAGCCGCCGCAGTCCGTGGGGCATTCCCTGTCCACGCTGGCTTCGAGCACGATTCGTCGTCTCACCTCCGGCGGGTTCGCCGGAGGTTGGCGACGCGTTCCCTGCGCGTCGCGTTGATCTCGTGGGTTCGTTTTGATGTTGGAGTCGATTGCCCCCGGTGTGTTCACCGGGGGCTAAATGCACCGGGGGCCAAATATCGCGGGGGTTAATTGCACGGTCAAATCGTCGTAACCCTATTCCTTCGTACTGTTTAACTCGGCGCGCATTCTCGCGGCGAGGCGTGTTTTTATGTTTCGGAATTCGCGGTCCGTTAGCACACCCCGCTCGTGCATTTCCCGAAAATTATCCAGCATGTCGCTCGTCGATGCGCCATTGTCGTTAATCTTCCGGCGGACGGCCGTCACGACATAAGCCGCAACGGTCACGACCGCCAGCAAACCGGCCGTCGTGAAGAGCAACCGCGTCAACCGTTCGATGACGATATCGTCCACACGCAAACCTTCGTTCGGCGTGATCTTGCCCCGGAGGCGTTACCGACGACCGCTACGACGCCTTCTCCCGGGAAAGTCTCGCCGTCCGCGTCGAAAGGGCGACCATAGGCGACGCCGTGCTAACGGGTATTATGGGCGGCGTCCCAAAAAGCGTCCAGCAAACCTCCGCGGCCGGGCGATGCATGAACGAGCGTTCACGTTCGGCTTCGTACTCCATTCTACGCGGCCGACCGGCGCTTGGATCATGGATGTGCCAAGAAAACCGTAAACCGCTTGCCCCGATTCGCAACCCATGAACCACCGCACGCCGCTCGATCGCGTTCTTCAATCCGGAATCGTGGCCGTGATCCGTTCGTCCGACGGCGCCGTTCTCGGAGTTGCCGAAGCGCTCGTGGCCGGCGGCGTCGACGTCGTGGAAATCACATTCACCGTCCCGCGCGCCGATGTCGTGGTCGCACGGTTGGCCGAGCAAATGGGCGACCGGGCGCTAGTCGGCGCGGGTACGGTGCTCGACGCGGAAACGGCGCGGATTGCGATTCTCGCCGGAGCGAAGTTCGTGGTGACGCCCGTGGTCAGCCTGGGCGTCATCGAACTTTGCCGGCGTTATGGCGTGCCGGTGTTTTGCGGGGCATTTACGCCCACCGAGGTTTTGACGGCCTGGCAAGCGGGCGCGGATATCGTCAAGGTCTTCCCGGCGGAAATTGGTGGGCCGGCGCATCTCAAGGCCCTGCGCGGGCCGTTGCCGCAAATACGTCTGATGCCCACCGGGGGCGTGAATCTGCAGACGGCGGCCGAGTTTCTGCGGGCCGGCGCCTGCGCGCTCGGAGTCGGCGGGGCGCTGGTCGACGAGCGGACGATTGCCGCTCGCGAGTTCGAGCGAATCACTTCGCTCGCACGCCAGTTTACCGAGATTGTGCAAACGTTCCGTTTCGCCAAGCCCACGTAAACCCCAAGCCGTAGCGGAAGTCGCCAGACTTCCGACGAATCCGCCCGATTTGCCGCGGTCGGAAGTCTGGCGACTTCCGCTACGGGTAATGAAGTTCTGGCGTGCGGCAAAGTCTGCTTAAGCCGCGCGAATTACGTGGTCGATAAGCCGCGATGGGAGTGCGTCTGCGCCGCGTACCGCTGCGCGCGAAGTTCACGCCGCAAACGCGCTCACGAAACTTGGTTTTGTTTCGCCGCGCCAGGCAGGGAGGCCCAGCGTATGGCAATTCGATTCGCGTTTCCGTCTGCCACCGGCGCTGCGAGACTATTGCGCGCGACGCTTGTGGCGATTTTGGCTTGTGCCGCGTGGGGTGATGCGTCGCGTGCTCAAACTGGGACTGCGCAACCGCCGCAGTCGCTGCGCACGGAATTTCATCGCCGGCATCGCTTTGAGATTCCCGTCGCCACGACAGGGCTCGATGCCGGCGGCGGGGACAAGGAAATTCGGCTCTATTCGTCGGCGGACCGAGGGCGGACCTGGCAGCGGGCGGGAACGGCCTCGACCAAAGCCCGCGCGTTTGCCGTTAACGTCGGAGGCGACGGGGAATACTTGTTCGCCGTGGTGCTCGTGCCGACGAGTCAGCGAGACCTACCCAACGCCCAATACCGGCCGAGCTATCGGGCGATCGTCGATACGCAATCGCCGAAGCTGGAACTTCAAGCCCGCCGGACGCCGACGGGCGCGATCGTGGCGCAGTGGCGCGTGACCGACGCGCACCTCGACCGGGAGTCGTTCCAACTCACCGCGGGTGCGCCGGGCGACATGCGGCCGGTGGCGATCGACGCGGTTGCGGGAAGCTCGGATCCGAACGCGCTCGCGGGCTCGACGACGTGGTGGCCAGAGGCGGGCGCGGCGACCGTTTCCGTTCGGGCGCAAGTTTCCGACCGCTTGGGCAACCCCGCGTCGATATCGGCCGAAGTGAGCATTCCGGCCGACGGCGGCCCGCCGCCGAGAGACTACGCGGCCGCGCCGCCGTCGGGCCGTTATGCTCCGCCGCCGAGCGACGCGCCGCCGACGAGCGTCGCGGACGCGCCAAGGAGCGTGACTCGCGAGGCCTCGTTGCCGCGCGATGAGCGCCGTGCGGAAACGGAACGCAATCCGCTGCCTCCGGGAGACCTTTCTCGGCCGGCCGCGCTCGATCCGCACCGCCGCGACGACGCCGGCGGTCCGCAAGCATGGGACGAAGCGTTTTCCGGGCAGACCTTGCCGCGGCGCACGGAGCCGGGTCCGACGCTGCGTCCGAGCAATCCGCGGCTCGATCGTCCGTCCAACGCGGCGAACGAGGAGTTGCCTTCGCCGTCGACAATTAGCCCCGCGGTCACCGGACCGCGCGGGGGTCTCGAATCTGGGCACCGCAATTCGCCAGTAGGTCCGCTGGTCGAGACGATTCCGCCGCCTAGCAACCACCGCAACGTAAGCGAGCGCCGCGAAGTCAGCGACGAAGCCCAACGGCCGACCGAGCAGTTCGAGCGTGGCGCGAACCCCATGCCGCCGGGCGAGCGTCCGCGGGTGCTCGGATCGCGGCGGGTGTCGCTCGAATACGACGTTGCGTCGGTCGGTCCTTCTGGCATCGCGGAGGTCGAGCTGTATGCGACGACGGATGGTGGTCGGACCTGGCAAAGTCTGGGCATCGACGCCGACAATCGCAGCCCGTTCGTCGCGACGCTCGCGGGCGAGGGCCTGTACGGTTTTCGGCTCGTGGTTCGGAACAACAATCGCATCGGCGGCCGCGCGCCGGCGTCGGGCGATTTGCCGGAAATGTGGGTCGTCGTCGACGAGACGAAACCGGTGGCGGCGATCACGTCGGCCGAAGTTCGGGCGACGGACGGCGGGCGGGAACTGGTCATTCGTTATGAGGCCGCCGATGCCCGGCTCGCCGCGCGACCGATCTCGCTCTATTACGCCGAGAAGCCGACCGGGCCGTGGCAAACGATCGGCGTGGGCTTGCCCAACAGCGGCAGCCACGCCTGGCCGCTCGACCGCCGCCTCGCGGACCGCGTGTACTTGCGCCTGGAAGTCCACGACGAAGGGGGCAACGCCTGCGCGTTCGAGACGGCGAACGCGATCGTTCTCGACGAAAGCGAGCCGGTGGGCCGAATTCGCTCGGTCGACACGCCGCGGGGCGCGTCCGTGCAAGAACGCTGGCCGCGCTATCGGTAGATCGACGGCCAACCGACTGGCTCCCTTGTCGGCAAGCTCGCTCAATGCTAGTCTATTGAATAGACTAGTTCGTCGGAGGCATCCATGTTAGTCACCGTTGGTTCTTACGAAGCAAAGACACACCTCCCAGAGCTGCTGGACCGTGTTGCGCGCGGAGATATCGTCACGATCACCAAGCGCGGTGTTCCGGTCGCGCAAATCGTGCCACCCGCTCGAACACCCAAGCCCGATCCGATGGAAGTCGTCAACGACTTGATCGCTTATTCGAAGTCGCAGAAGCGCACGCTAGGGGGCGCCAAGCTTCGGGATCTCGTCGACGCCGGTCGCCGCTATTAAACGCACTCGACGCCGAATCTCCACCATGGCGGACAGCCGTTTCGTATTGGACTGCTCGGTTGCGCTGGCGTGGTGCTTCGTTGACGAACAGGATCCCTATGCGCTTGAGGTATTGACCTCCTTTGGCGAAGCCACGGCTGTGGTGCCGCCGATTTGGGCTTCGGAAGTCTGCAATGGTTTATTAATGGGCGAGCGGCGCGGACGGTCAACGGAAGCGAACACCATCAAGTGGCTGTCGAGCCTAGGCTCGCTGCCGATCGAGGTCGACGCCACGGATTCGAGCGATTTTTTTGCTGCCGTGGCCCCATTGGCACGCGCACACGGGCTGACGAGCTACGATGCGTCCTACCTCGAAGTTGCGGCGCGGCGAAGCTTGCCTTTTGCCACATTGGAACTGCGACTTCGGAAGGTCGCCGCGGCTTTAGGCGTCGGAATCTACCAGCCCAAGACCGCCAAACGCCGTAAATAGGATGAATGACGGCTCCGACGAGCCAGCGGCCGCGTTCCCATCGTGATGGCAACTCAACCACGGCGATACCTTGAGTCGGCACACACGGTTCGCTAAAAATGCGCGTGTCGGTCAACCCTCGCGTCGTGTGCTTTACGGCGGCGATGCCACGATAACGTCGAACGTTTCGGCAGCACTTCGCGTCCCGCGGCGACCTGGATGAACCTCAACCTCATCACCTGGGCACTGGTCGGCATCGTCCTGGCCGCGCTGGGGATCGCCACGCTGTTCGGCCATTTGCTCGGCGGCCAGACCGACTCCGGCATCAACCCGGCGGTCGTGCGGAATTTCAATCTCCGCGTTCGGGCGTGGTGGCTGATGTGCAGCCTGCTCGCCGCCGCGGTGCTCTTGGGCAACACGATCACGGTGATCCTCTTCGGTCTGATCTCGTTTTGGGCGCTGCGCGAGTTCATCACCGTCACGCCGACGCGGCTTTCCGACCACCGCGCGCTGTTTCTCATCTTTTTCGTGTTCACGCCGCTGCAATACCTGCTCGTCGGGCTGGACAATTACGACCTGTTCAGCGTAATGATTCCGGTGTACGCCTTTTTGTTCGTGCCGGCCCACGTGGCGTTTGCGGGGGACTACAAGCGGTTTCTGGAGCGAACGGCGAAGATCCAAGCCGGGCTGATGATCTGCGTGTACTGCCTGAGCCACGCTCCGGCGCTCATCAACCTGACGGAGAACCGCAACCACAACGTCCAGCTTCTGTTCTTCTTCGTCGTGGCGACGCAGTTGGGCGACGCGATACAATTCGGTTTTGGGCGGCTCTGGGGCAAGCGCGTGATTGCCCCGGCGATCAGCCCCAACCGCACGTGGGAAGGACTTTACGGCAGCATCGCCGTCAACGCGCTCTTGGGCGTCGCGCTCTCCTGGGCGACGCCGTTCAACCTGTGGCAGGCCGCCGGAATGGCGGGCATCACGACGCTCACCGGGTTTGCCGGCGGCATGACCATGTCGGCGATCAAGCGCGACCGCGGCGTGCGGGACTACGGCACGCTGGTCGAAGGACACGGCGGCGTCCTCGACCGGATCGACTCGCTGTGCTTCGCGGCGCCGGTGTTTTACCACCTGACCAAGTCGCTGATCGCGTATGGGTGGTTGAGCTGAATCGGTTCACGGGGCGGTTCGGGCGCCGAAAACGGCGGATTTCGCCGCTTGCTTCTCGATTTTCGGCTAGCGAAAATGGAGGTTTCGATTTGCATTTTTCGCCGGCCCGCTACGCATGTCGCCCACGCGATGCGTCGTAGCGGGGCGACTTTCCAAGGAACGTTCCATGATCTGCGGCCGCTCATTGTTCGCGTTGGTTTTGCTTGTCCTGGTGGGCCTGGCCGCGGCGTCGCGCTCCGCTCCCGTCGTCGCTCAGGATGCCGATGCGACGCAAGCGGAGGCGCCGGCCGACGCTGGAGCCGCCGAAAGCCAGGACGCCGATAGCGCAGACGCCGAAAAGAAAGAAGAGCCGGAAGCGTTCCTGATTCCCCGCCAGGCCGGCATCGACCACGTGATCCAGGGCGATTACGTCGGCGAGGTTTTTCTCGGTCCCGATCCCACGAAGCACGCGGTTCAGATCATCGCCCTCGGCGATGGCAAGTTCTCGGCGAAGCTGTACGTCGGCGGGCTGCCCGGCGAAGGTTGGGACGGAAAAAAACCGGACGAGTTCGAGGGCACGGTCGACGGCGAATTCGGCATCTTCAAGTGTTCGCTGGGCACGCTGACGGTGAAGAACGCGGGCATCGCGGTCGAGAACGCCAATGCCGTGGTGATCGGCGAGCTGATCCGCGAGATCCGCAGGAGCAAGACGCAGGGCATGAAGCCGCCCAAGGGCGCGCAGGTGCTGCTCGACAGCAGCGACCCGCTGCTGACGGAAGAGTCGCTGCCGAACTGGGTGAGCGTGAAGGAGGGCGAAGAGCCACAGCTCGACGACGTGGCCATTTGCCAGGGCGTGAACAGCAAGGCGACGTTTCAGGATTGCATTCTGCACATCGAGTTCATGACGCCGTTCATGCCGAAAGCCCGGGGACAGGCGCGGGGCAACAGCGGCGTGTATCTGCAAGGGCGGTACGAAGTGCAGGTGCTCGATTCGTTCGGCCTGGAGGGGAAGGACAACGAGTGCGGCGGGATTTACGAGGTCCAAGCGCCGAAGGTCAACATGTGCTACCCGCCGCTGCAATGGCAGACCTACGACATCAAGTTCACGGCCGCGAAATTCGACGCCAGCGGCAAGAAGACAGCCAACGCCCGAATGACGGTCTATCACAACGGCGTGAAGATTCACGACAACGTGGAAGTGCCGAAGGCCACGCGAGCCGCGCCGAACGCCGAAGGCCCTGAGTCGGGGTTCTTGCACCTGCAAGACCACGGCAGCCCGGTGCGGTATCGGAACATTTGGGTGCTGGATCTGGTGAAGGCCCGCGCGGAACGGAAGGCGGCGGGGAAGTAATTGTGCGCCGACTCCTACGAAGAAAGAAACGATCGCACGGGCAAGTGCCGAACACTAATCGCAACAATTGTAACAGTTTAGCCGTCTGAAGTTCGTATTGTCGGTTTGTGGGGTGTTCGTTTATGACATGGCTCATTGACAGAACTTGGTCGAGTGAGCCGTGGTAT
>QEVJ01000261.1 GCA_003576845.1 Planctomycetota bacterium | reverse complement strand
ACGCGCTTGCCCTCGTCGTAGCAGGCCCGCGGGCCGAGCATGTTCACCGAGCCGCGATAGGACTCGGGCTGGGGATGCACTTCGGGATCGCCGTAGACCTCGCTCGTCGAGGCTTGCAGCACCTTCGCCCGGCAACGCTTTGCCGTGCCCAGTGCGTGGATTGCGCCGAGCACGGAGGTCTTGACGGTCTTGATCGGGTTGTACTGATAGTGCCCCGGCGCGGCGGGACAAGCGAGGTTGTAGATTTCGTCGACTTCGAGCCACATCGGCTGGGTGATGTCGTGGCGGATCAGCTCGAAGTTCGGCTTGCCGAGCAGATGGGCGACGTTCGATTTTTGGCTCGTGAAGAAATTGTCGAGGCAGATGACGTCGTGGCCCTGGTCGACGAGCCGTTCGCATAGGTGCGAACCCAGAAAACCGGCGCCGCCGGTGACCAGAATGCGTTGGATCGGAGACACGGCTCGCTCGTTGTCCACAGAGTTGCGATGGGGCCACCGCGCTCAAGATACCGCATCGCGGCGATTCCCGAAACGGCGGGTCGCGGCCGGCGAGTCAGCGATTTCGCCACAACACGCGGTCGGGAATGCCGAGCCGGCGTTGAACTGCGCGGATGTCGCGGCGAAAGCGCTCGGCGTCGCCGGGGTATCCCGCCGTCGGGCGCAGCGCTGGAAGTTCCGCTTGCCAGAAGGCATTGAACGCCCGCATCGACAGCTCGCGAACGTATTTCGCGGCCATCGACGCGAGCGCGGCGGGCAGGAACTGTTCGCCGCACGTGCGGAAGCAAATCTCCACGCGACGTTCGGCCGGTCCCCAGCGGTATTCGCTCGCTTCGCGACCTTCCCGGCGAACTTCGACCAGATCGTCGCCGAATCGGCCCTGCAACAATTCGAGATAGCGATTTCGGCCGCCGTGCTTGTCGCAAACGATCCGCGTCGGTTCGGGCGGCAAACGTGCAAGCACCTCGGCGACCAGATTGAGCGTCGTTTCCGACAGCGCCGTTCCTTTGCCGTCGTGCGCGTCGACGAGGTCGTTGAACCGCTCGGGCTGAACGATGGCCACGCGAATCCCGATGAGTTCGACTTGCGCTTGGGCGGACGCGGCGGTCAGTGCTTTCGCTCCGTCGGCACAATCGCGCGGTTCCGCAGCGACGGGCAGCGACTCGTCGTGTGCCTCGTGCCAGGGAATCATGCCGGCGAACTTGGTCCGCTTGCGCCGCGAAGGCGTCGTCGAATGCGAGCGTTCCCAGATCGCAGTCGACTCGACCGCGGCAAGCAATGCGTGGAACGACGGCCGAAGCAGATCGCACGCCATCAGCGCCGCGATAACGTTCCGTTCGAGGTCGGCGAGGCCGCGCTGCGGTTGATAGAGCAGTTTCGAATCGGCGATCGCCACGCGCCCCGACGCGGCGGCCTGTGCCGCATCGCGGGATACGCCGGAACCGAGCGTCTCATAGAGATCGGCGTGCGGCAAACGGGGCACGTGCCACACCGTCGCCGCAATCACGAGCGGCCCAAGGTTTGGGCCGTAACCGGCTTCGTCCACGCCGATGAGCAAAGGCATCGCGGCAATCCTGCCGAGCGACCGTCGAGCATCGCGGCCGAACGTTGCCGCGTTGACGAAAGATCGTAGAGCGTCATGCGAGCCGCGCCAACTCGCCGCCGGGACAACCGCTTCTTTCGCGATCATTTCGCCGGGTGGCGAAACGCGTGGAGCAACAACAGTCCCGCGCCGCAGACCAGCAGGGAATCGGCGATGTTGAAAACGGGCCAATCGAAGCCGATGGCGTCGATTTTGAAGTGCATCCAGTCACGGACGGCGTATACGGGATCGCCGATGGCGTGCCCCCGACCGCCGTCGTGGAGCCACGTGAGTCGATGCCAGCCGAGCCGGTCGTACAAATTGCCGAAGATGCCGCCGACCACGCCGCCCAAGGCACACGTGAGGAGCAAGTCCTCGGCGGCGCCCGCGACGAACAGCCAGCCGACGACGCCAATTGCCGCGGCCACGGACAACACGGCAAAGAGCGAGGCGTTTCCCTGGCCCATGCCGAACAAGGCGCCTTCGTTGAGGTGCGTCTCCAAAATGAAGACGTCGTCGACGAGGTGAATCGCTTCGCGATTCTCGGGACGTGGAAACCCAAGCCGCTCGAACGCCCAATGCTTGGTCCCCAGGTCGACCGCGCAACCCACGGCGGCGATCGCCAGAAAGATCAGATACCGATTCCGCGGAATCGTCTTCATGGCAACGGTCCTTCGTTGCGGTCACGGTTGTCCAGTCGAGCGATTCGCGAGGAAACGGCAACTCACACTGCTGGACAAGCCAGCAGTGGCACCCCAATTCTTAGCGACGACAACGCGTTAACCGTTTTCCCGCTTCTGGGCGCATTTGATGCACACCGCGGCATACGGAATCGCCTGCAATCGCGACTTGGCAATTGGTCCGCCGCAGTCTTCGCACATCCCAAACGTTCCCTCTTCGACGCGCTCGAGCGCCGCCTCGATCGCGTGCAGCGTGCCGCCTTCGGTTTCCATCAGGCTCAGCGTAAACTCCTGCTCGAAGTTGTCGGTCCCCAGGTCGGCCATGTGAATCGGCATCGCGGATGCGTCGCCGGCCCCATTTCGCTTGAGCGCCAAATCCGCCATCGCATGCACGTCGCCGCGCAGCCGAGCACGAAGGTTGAGCAGACTCTCGCGATAGACCTTGAGTTCCGACTTCTTAAGCTTATGCATCGATCGCTCCGCGTGGCTGCCAGACGACGGTTGCTTGTCCATCCACCCGTTACCGGAACATTTGGATAGACTCGTCATTTTAGGCACCACCGCCAGACCTGTCAAACCGGCCGTCATAGCGGTGTTGGTTCACTTTCAGTCGTCCCCCCACTTCGTCGCGGGTAGGTAATCGGTCAACCGTCCGCCGAGCTTGGCTTCCTCTTCCTCGATCAGCTTCACAAGGCCCAGAATCGTCATTGGGGCGTTCGCGATTCCCGCCGCGACGGCCGGGGTCGTCTTGATCGTAAAGTGCTTCCTGATCCAGTTGTAGTAAAGGAAGTGCAAGGCCGTCGCGTGGTGGTGATTCATCAGCTTTTTCGAGTAGCCGTTGCTCAACCGCGTCATTCGCCGCATCTGTCCTGCCTCTGTTGAAATTGGAATGTCGGGCTGGTTAGGTTAGTTACAACCTAACCGGAGGATCATTCCGATGTCGAGAACTCGTAGACGCTTTA
>QEVJ01000260.1 GCA_003576845.1 Planctomycetota bacterium | reverse complement strand
CGCCCACGCCAGCACTTGACGAGTCCAACCATATCAGGAGGCGAATCCCTTCGCCGATAGAATCGCTAACGAGGCCTGTCGGCGAAGGGATTCGCCTCCTACAGATTCCGGTTTCGGGATAGGTTCTATTCGCATCGCTTGGCGCTCTGACCGACGGCAATTGCTCGGCGGTCAGTTGCCGAGGGTCGGAGGAAGGTCCTTGATGTCCGACGGGTTCGGCTCGCTGGGCGTCGCGCCCGCGGCCGGCTTTTCTTTCTTCTTGATCACGTCGGCCCGGCTGAGGTGAATTTTCTTGTAGACGTCTTCCGGGATGACGTAGTACCAATCGGCGAACCGCTCGTTGAGTTCCTTGACCTTCTTCTGGGCGGCCTTGACCTTCTCGTCGTATTCATCTTGCTTGCGCTTGTTCTCGGCTTCGATTCGCTTCCGCTCGGCTTCGAGTTTCTTGGCCGCTTCTTCCGCCGAAGGCTTGGGGGCGTCAGCTTGCGGCACGGCGGGAGTAGCGGGTTTCTCGTCGGCAGGTTTTTCGTCGGCAGGTTTCTCGCCCGTGGCAGGCTTCGTCTCGTCGGCGGGCTTTTCTTCTGTGGCGGCTTTGTCCCCTTCGGCGGCTTTGGGCGTTTCCGCGGCTTTGGGCGTTTCGGCGGGCTGCGCCGGCTCGTCAGCTTTGGGCTGTTCGTCCTGAAACGCCGCGAGCCGAACGGGCGGGGTGACCCCGGCCGACTTCGGAGCTTCGTCGGTCTCGGGCTGAGCTTGCTTCGCGTCGCCTTCGGCTGCCGGCGCATCGCCGGCGGGCTTGTCTTCGGTCGGATTGGCCTCTGCCGGCTTGGCTTCTTCTGCCGGCTTCGCTTCCTCCGCAGGCTTATCGCCTTCCGGCTTCGTGGCGTCCTCAGCCGGCTTCTCCGCGGGCGTTTCCGCCGGCTTATCCGTCGGCGGTTCGGTCGGCGCCGCCTCGGGCACTTGCTCGAACGCCGGCTTTTCGAGCGTCTCGTCGTTGTACTGCGCCGTCACGAACAGATAGCGATGCAGATTGATGCCGCTCTCGTCTTCGGACTTGCCGTCCTTCTTACCGTCCTTGGTTTCGCCGTTCTTGTCGGAACCGCTCGATGCGTCGGGTTTGGGTCTGGCGTTGCCCTCTTTATCGAAGTCCGCGACCGCGCCAAATCGCAGCAGGTACTCGACGCCGTCCTTCATCGTCACCGTCAGCTCGCCGTCGGTGGACACGATGGCGACCCGCGGATTGTCTTCATCGCCGGCCCGGACCAGGTAGAAGCCCTTGTCTTGCAACGAACGGGCCGTTTCTTGCGTCAGGTTCACGTCGCCGGTCGCGGCGAGGCTCTCGCGAAACTTGGCCGGCTTCTTCTCGACGTTGACGATTTTCAATTCATTGAGCGCGCTGCGCATATCGTCGATCTTCTGCGAGTCGAGTTGCTCGTCCTCGCCGGGCAGCGCCGACAGGTATTTCTCCTGCTTATCATCGAATTGTTTGAGTTCGAGGATTTGCCATTCGTTCTTGTCCTGAGGCCGAACGAACGTCATTCGGGAGCGGTCTTGCGGGCCGCGCTCCAGGTCGAACGAATAGTCGTGTAGCGACAATTTCGCCACATCCCACACGCTGCCGAGTTTCAACAAGTCGGTTTCGATCCAGTCGCTGAATTTGGTCGACAGCTTGCTCGTGTCGACCTTGATCGTGGCGATCCGCCCCTTGCCCGGGAGGGCGACGTATCGCTGGTCGGGCTTACCTGGAACTTCCTTGCCGACGATCAAGTCGGCGAGTTCTTTCTTGGCCGCATCGCGAACCGTGACCCGCATCCCGAGACTGGCCCCGCCGGACTTCTGGAAGTTGTCGATCGTTGGCTCCAACAGTCCATAGCGTTCGCGCTGCTGAGCTTCGGCCGCGTCGGTTTCGACGCTCGTGAGCCGCAAATCGGACAGCAGGGACGCCGCCTTGACGACCTGATCCTTCGCGTCGGCCGGATAGTTGTCGTGCGACGGGAGCGTCCACACGCCGTCCTTCTCGACGACTTCGAACTCGTCGAACGACAGCTTGTCCTCGTTGAACCGCTTGATCGCCAGGCTCGCCGCCTTGGTCGGGTCCTTGAATTCGGGAAACAGCAAGAGCGTCGTGTCCGCTTCGGTCAGTTCCTTCGCGACCGGCGCCGGCTTGCTGAAATACGCAACGGCCACCGCCACCACGGCGATGCCGACATAAACGAGCGTGCGATTCGATTGGTTCATCGCGTGGTTCCCTCGCTAACACGTCGAAAGGCAATATGCAAAACGCGGAAACGGTTGGGTCGCCCTTGGGATCGAGGGCGGAACTGGCAGTGTCGGCGGCTGCCCGCCAGATTCCGTTAAGTGGGCAGTGGGCAGAGATCAACGGGCGTCGCGTTGTCTGGCTTGAACCGCGTGCTGCGCCTCTTGCTCTCACTTGCGCCGCCGCAGTTTACCAGCCCATCACCATGTTCGATTCGATCACCTTTCGCGACCTCTCCAGGTCCGAGCCGGTTTGGCTCATGTAGAGCCGGATGGCGTGGAGCTTGTCGCCTTGGGCCTTGTCGAGGCAATCGCGGGCCGTGCTGCACGGGTCCAGGCTGCCGGTGATGCCGAGTGCCCCTTTGGAAATCACCCAGGTATCGCGGGGCCGGCGCGTCAGGCGGAGCACCTTTTCGTTGGGATAGGCGTCGCTGACGACGGCGACGGCCGCGTCGTCGTCGGCCGCCCAGGTGATGATGATGTGACTGTCGGTCTCGACCTCGAACAATGGCATGGCCCAACCCTCCACGTAAGAAAACCTGGCGTCCCGTGCGTTTCGGCTGAAGTGAACGCTTGCCAAATTGCCAAGAACGATCCAAACGCCGTCGGTTCCGCCCGTTTCGCAGCCAGATCACGGCCGGGCAGTCCGACTACCGTTGATGGTAAGACGGTCCGCGAAACCCGTCAACCAGAGGCGGCAGACCGAGCGGGAGATTGGGGCGTAAGTTGGCGTACCGGCGTTGCTTTGGCGATGGCGCAAATCATATGGAATGGGCGTCTTCGTGGGGGGCTTCGTAGGGCGCGTCGAACGAAGTCAGGCCCGCCGGAGCGCCACGCCGTGCTCGAAAGTCGGTGGGCCTCACTATCATTCGACCCCATACGCATCAAGTTAAGCGTAATACGTGAGCAGTTCCGGGTTTGCGAGGAGTTGGGGGTTGCTGGGTTGGGAGCGTCTCGTGGCGAGGCGGGC